>DASTIY010000076.1:0-2136 GCA_035717085.1 Casimicrobiaceae bacterium
AAATGTTGGGGCTGCGCTCGAAGGTCGAGATCGTCCCGCCCGGCACGTTTCCGCGCACCGACTTCAAGGCGCGCCGCGTCGTCGACGACCGCCAGGTCTTTCGCGAGATGAACGCGCGCGTGGGCTCGGGCCGTTCGAACGGCGCGAATTGAGCGTCATCGGAATGGCCTACATCGCCTCTTCCGCTCTTGCTCCGCGCGTGCTCGAAGGCGACACGCGTGCGATCGCGCGGCTGCTGACGCGGGCGGAGTCGGGGATCGAGGAGGCGCGCGCGACGCTCGATCAAATGTTCGCGCACGCGGGCCGTGCGCACGTCGTCGGCATCACCGGCGTGCCGGGCAGCGGCAAGTCGACGCTGGTGGCGAAGCTCGCAGCCGCGGTGCGCCGGAGCGGGCGCAAGGTCGCGATCGTCGCCATCGATCCTTCGAGCCCGTTCTCCGGGGGCGCGATCCTCGGCGATCGCATCCGCATGAACGAACTTGGCGGCGACCCGGGCGTGTTCGTCCGCAGCATGGCGACGCGCGGAGCGCTCGGCGGGCTTGCGGCAGGTGCGCTCGAGGCGGTCGACGTGCTTGACGCCGCGGGCTTCGACATGGTGATCATCGAGACGGTCGGCGTGGGCCAGGACGAAGTCGAGGTCGCGCGGGCGGCGCACACGACCGTCGTCGTGTCGGCGCCCGGGCTCGGCGACGACATCCAGGCGATCAAGGCCGGCATCCTCGAGATCGCCGACATCCATGCGGTGAGCAAGTCCGACCGACCCGACGCGAACAAGACGATCGCCGATTTGAAGATGATGCTGATGCTCGGGCTGACGCAGCTCGACCGCTCGGTGTCGGAGAAAGTAGGGTCGGAGACGACTGTTCCGGATGCGGCGGAGAAAATAGGGTCAGAGACGATTTTTCCGGGTAACGCTTCGGCTAAAGGAGTGATCGCGTCGGGAAAAGTCGTCTCTGACCCTATTTTCGGGGCATGGCGCCCGCCGGTCATCGCCACGAGCGCGCTGCGCGAACAGGGCGTCGACGAGTTGCTGGCCGCGATCGACCGGCATCGCGACGCGCTCGAGCGAAGCGGCGAGATCACCGCGCGCCGCGCGCTGATCGCGGAACGGCGGCTGCTCGCCGCGGGGGAAGCGATCCTGCGCGACGAGTTCGTGCGCCATCGCGACGGCAAGCTCTCCCCGCTGCTCGAAAAGCTTCGCACGCGCACGCTGTCGCCGCACGCGGCGGCGCGCGCGCTGCTGCGTGAACTGCACATCGGAGGTGGATGATGAACGACAAGACGCACGACGCGCCGGCCGTGCTCGACGCGCCCACGCGCGACGCGCTGGCGCGGCAGGTGCAGGCCTGGGAAGAAAACGAGGTGGCGAGCTTCGTGCGGCGCGCACCCGAGCGGGCAGCGGAATTCGCGACGACCGGCGGTTTTCCGGTGAAGCGCACTTATACGGCGCTCGACGTCGCCGACACGCCGCTGTCCGACATCGGGCTCCCGGGCCAATACCCGTTCACGCGCGGACCGTATCCGACGATGTATCGCGGCCGGTTCTGGACGATGCGCCAGATCGCCGGCTTCGGCACCGCCGAGGACACGAACCAGCGCTTCAAGTACCTGATCGCCCAGGGCCAGACCGGCCTGTCGACCGATTTCGACATGCCGACGCTGATGGGTTACGACAGCGACCATCCGATGAGCGAGGGCGAGGTCGGCCGCGAAGGCGTGGCGATCGACACGCTCGCCGACATGGAGCACCTGTTCGACGGCATCGACCTCGAGAAGATCTCCGTCTCGATGACGATCAACCCGAGCGCCTGGATCCTGCTCGCGATGTACGTCGCGCTCGCGCAGAAGAAAGGCTACGACCTGAACAAGTTGTCGGGGACGATCCAGGCCGACATCCTGAAGGAATACCAGGCGCAGAAGGAATGGGCGTTTCCGGTGGCGCCGTCGGTGCGCATCGTGCGCGACTGCATCACGTACTGCGCGCGCAACATGAAACGCTACAACCCGATCAACATCTCGGGCTACCACATCTCCGAGGCCGGCTCCTCGCCGCTGGACGAGGTGGCTTTCCCGCTGTGCACCCTGATCACCTACGTGGAGGAGGTGACGAAGACCGGCATGCACGTCGACGAGTTC
>DASTIY010000077.1:0-5233 GCA_035717085.1 Casimicrobiaceae bacterium
CGAAGCCCGAGGGAGGACGCACGATCGGCAGCATCCTGCTCGACGCGTCGTTCTCGCCGGTGCGACGCGTGAGCTACGCCGTCGAATCGGCGCGCGTCGAGCAGCGCACCGACCTCGACAAGCTCGTCCTCGACATCGAGACCAACGGTGTCGTCGAGCCCGAGCAGGCCGTGCGCTACGCGGCGAGCGTGCTCGTCGAGCAGCTCTCCGTGTTCGCCGACCTCAAGGGGACCGACCAGCCGTCGGCCGAGCGTGCGTCGCCGCAGGTCGATCCGATCCTGCTGCGGCCCGTCGACGATCTCGAGCTCACCGTGCGGTCGGCGAATTGCCTCAAGGCCGAAAACATCTATTACATCGGCGACCTGATCCAGCGCACCGAGACCGAATTGCTGAAGACGCCGAACCTCGGCCGCAAGTCGCTGAACGAGATCAAGGAAGTGCTCGCCTCGCGCGGCCTGTCGCTCGGCATGCGCCTCGAGAACTGGCCGCCGGCGGGGTTGGATAGACCGTGAAAAGTAAACCCCTGCTTTTCACGGCAAGAGCTGGCTGAAAATCGCGGGCGGAGCCCGACGATTTTCAGCGGAAAAGACAAGGAAAAGACCTATGCGTCACCGCCACGGACTGCGGAAACTGAACCGCACGAGCGCGCACCGCCTCGCGATGCTGCGCAACATGACGAACTCGCTCTTCACGCACGAGGCGATCCGCACGACGCTGCCGAAGGCGAAGGAATTGCGCCGCGTCGCCGAGCCGCTGATCACGCTCGGCAAGACGCCGACCGTCGCGAATCGCCGCCTCGCGTTCGATCGGCTGCGCGATCGCGACGTCGTGACGAAGCTCTTCGACGAGCTCGGGCCGCGCTTCAAGTCGCGACCGGGCGGTTACCTGCGGATCCTCAAATTCGGGTACCGGCAGGGCGACGCGGCGCCGATGGCGCTCGTCGAACTCGTCGATCGCCCCGAGTCGCCGGCGGACGAAGCGCAGGCCGCCTGACCACGATCATCGCAGTACCGCAAAAAAGCCGGACGACGTCCGGCTTTTTTGTCGTCGTGTAGCATCGCCCGATCATGGTCGATAGCGTCCTCGTGGCCGGCGGCGCCGGATTCGTCGGCTCGCACGTCGTGGTCGAGCTCGCGCGCAACGGATATGCGCCGGTCGTCCTCGACAATTTCAGCAACAGCACCCCCGCGATCCGGCCGCGCCTCGAGGCGCTGGCTGGCCGGCCGGTGCCGTGCGTGACCGCCGACGTGCGCGACATCGCCGCGCTGCGCAACGCGTTCCACGACCATCCGATCGGCGCCGTCGTGCACTGCGCAGGCCTCGAGAACGTCGCGGAGTCCGAGGCGCGCCCGCTCGCGTATTACGACGTCAACGTCGGCGGCACGCTGTCGCTCGTCGAGGTGATGGGCGAAGCGGGCGTGGGTACCCTCGTCTTCAGCTCGACGGCGAGCGTCTACGGAATCGTGGGCGACGGCGCCGCGACAGAGGATGCGCCGCGCGAGCCGGTCAGCGTCTATGCTCGCACCAAGCGCGTCGTCGAGGACTTCCTGCGCGACCTGCATCGCGCGAATCCCAACTGGCGCATCGCGGTTCTGCGCAAGGGCAACGTCGCGGGTGCGCATGGCTCGGGCATGATGGGCGAGGCGCCGCGGGGAAGGCCGACGCATCTCCTGTCGCAGCTATGTCGCGTCGCGGCGGGCGAGGCAGGCGAGATCGTCGTCAACGGCGACGATTGGGGCACGCCGGACGGCACGACGCTGCGCGATTACGTGCACGTGCAGGATCTCGCCGACGCCTTCGTCCGCGCGCTGCGGCACATCGCGGGACAACCCCAGTTCGTCGAGATCAACGCGGCGAGCGGCGTGACGCATTCGGTCAACGCGGTGCTTGCTGCGTTCGAGCGCGCGTGCGGACGCTCGCTCGCACGCACGATCGGACCGCGCCGGCCGGGCGACATCGCGCGCAGTTCGCTCGACATCGCGCGCGCCGCCCGCGTGCTGGGATGGACGCCCACGCGCGATCTCGACGCGATCTGCGCCGACGCGTGGCGCTGGCAAAAGAACGGGGCGCGCTATTAGCGAAAAATCGGGACGCCCATCGGGCTCAGACTCGATTTCAGGCACGTAAAATCGAGACTGACCCGGGTCTGACCGTACCTTCCGCTCGTCAGCGCACGGCGCGCGGCTCGCTGCGATAACGCTTCAGCTCGGCGCCGAGCCACGCGGCCGACAGCTCGTCCTGCCTGCCACAACGAACGTGGTACGGTTGACCCGACAGGCTGCTCTTCGTCGCCAGATAGTCGATGAACTGCTCGGCGGTCGCGATGCGGCTGCCCGCGAACCGGTACTTGTCGACGAGGTGCTCGCGCGCCTTGTCGCTCGCGTACTCGCTGCCGTTGCGAACGAACGTGCAATGCGATGCCGCAACGTACTGAAGCAAATGGTCGATCTCGTCGTTGGCCGCCGACGAGGCAGCGAAGACGACGTTCGTGGCGAGCGCGCAGGCGAAGCCCGCGGCGAGCGATGCGCGGTAAGGGAAGCGTAGAGTCATGGGGAGCGTGACGAGGCGGGTCGGGTAAAGTCCGCGCGTCCGACAGGGAACACGCGGCTACGGTTCCCGATATGGGTGCGCCTTGCGCATCCGACAACGGAGATGAACGGCGTGCTTTGCATCTATGTCGCCCGCCAGCGCTTCGACGCTTATCTCGTCGCGGACCGCCTGAACCAGGCCGGCATTCGCGCACACGTGTTCAACGAGCACGCGGCGAGCATCGCCGGCGACGTCCCGCCCGCCGTCGTGCAGCCGCAGGTCTGGCTCGCCGACGACGACGACGCGCCTCGGGCGCGCGCGCTTCTGCAGCAAATGGAGCGAGAAGCGATGCTGCGCACGACGTCGCTCTACTGCCGCCATTGCGGCGAGCAGTCGCCGGGCAACTTCGAGCTCTGCTGGAACTGCGGCGCGGCGATCGCCTGACGGCCGCCCGCCCTGTTGCAGCCGCGCGAATGCGCGGCGCCCCTCCGCCGAACGGAAGGCTCGTCGGCCGGACCTGGTCCGGTTCTATGCTATTGTCATAGCGCGCGACAACACTTCGTTACGATTGCCGGTCATCGGTGCCGGCGCGTCGCGCGTTCTTGTACGCGATGACAAGGAGGAGTTCCATGAATCGTCTCGTCACCGCAGTTGCCGCAATGCTCGTCGCGGCGCCCGCGTTCGCCGGCGACGTCGGTGTGTCCGTCAGCGTAGGACAGCCCGGCTTCTACGGACGCATCGACATCGGCGGATTACCGCCACCGCGCCTCGTCTACAGCCAGCCGATCGTCGTCGCGCCCGCGCCTCGCGGCGCCGTCGTCGAGCCGCTCTATCTTCGCGTCCCGCCCGGGCATGCGAAGCATTGGCGCAAGCACTGCATGCAGTACGACGCGTGCGGCCGGCCGGTCTACTTCGTCACCGACCGCTGGTACAACGACGTCTACGTGCCGCGCTACCGCGGCGGCTACCGCGTCGCCGAGGCACCCGCGTACGTCGCGCCGCCCCCGCCGCCCGCCTACGTCGCGCCGCCCGCTCCACGCGTCTACTCGGTGCCCGTCGCCAGCGTGCACGCGGTCGTCGGCCCGCCCGAGCAGCGCTGCTGGGTCGAGCGCCAGCAGGTCGTCGAGGATCGGGGCAACGTGAACGTGCCGGGCGCGATCGCCGGCGCCGTCATCGGCGGCGTGCTTGGACATCAGATCGGCGGCGGACGCGGCAAGGATCTGGCAACGATCGGCGGCGCCGTGGCCGGCGGCGCGATCGGCGCGAACGTCGGGCGCGACGGCGAGCGGGTGGTGACGCGCGACGTGCAGCGCTGCCGCACGGTTCAGCGCGACGCGCGCCCGGAGTACTGGGAGATCACCTATTACTTCCGCGGGCAGACGCACCGCGCGCAACTGTCGTCGCCGCCGGGACGCACGATCCTCGTCGACGAGAGCGGCCTCCCGCGCGTGTGACCGATCGCGGTCGCAGGAAACGGCGCCCGTGCGCTGTTTCCTCGGCCCCGATGTGCCGCGTCACTTCGCGAGAAGCTTGCGCACCACGGGCGAGGTCGCGAGCTTGCCGTCGCGGAAATACGCCTCGTGGTTCTCCTCGATCTCCGACGGCTCGTAAACGTAATTCACCATGATGCCGAGCGATTCGTGCAAGCCGCGCTCGGACGTATTGGCGAGCCAGTTGATCCGATCGAGCCGCGCACCGTTGCCGAAGTGGAAGCGTGCGACCGGATCGAGCGGCAAGCCCGCGCGCTTCTCGCTCACGAGGTAGCGCGCGCATAGCGGCAGCATGACCGCTTCGAGCGCTTCGCTCGCAGCGTGACCATCCGGCAGTGCATCGATCGCGCTGCGCACTTCGCCTTCGGGATCGCGCTGCTTCGCAAGACGCGCGAATGCGCGCTGGCTGCGCTCGGTCATGAGCGCACTCGTGCCCGACGCGAGGCGCTCGTCGAGCCAGCGGCGGAAGCCCGGCACCGGCGAGAGCGTCGCGAACGTCGACAGCCGCGGGAATTCGCCGAGCAGGTTCTCGACGACGCGCTTGATCAGGAATCCGCCGAACGAGACGCCGCGAAGGCCCGGTTGCGTGCTCGAGATCGAGTAGAACACGGCGGCCGACGCGAGGCGCGGGTCGATCACGGGCGTCGCTTCGTCCAGCAGGGGCGCCACGCTCGACGCGACATGATCGAGCAGCGCGACCTCGACGAACACGAGCGGCTCGTCGGGCATGCGCGGGTGGAAGAACGCGTAGCAGCGCCGGTCGGATTCGAGGCGATGCTTGAGATCGGTCCACGAGCGGATCGCGTGCACCGCCTCGTACGCCAT
The DNA here is from genome assembly GCA_035717085.1 of Casimicrobiaceae bacterium. Taxonomy (GTDB): domain Bacteria; phylum Pseudomonadota; class Gammaproteobacteria; order Burkholderiales; family Casimicrobiaceae; genus VBCG01. The sequence goes on from DASTIY010000077.1 coordinate 4,845, forward strand.
CAGGCGCTCGAGCAGCGCCGCCGGTGAGTTCCACGAGATGCGCCGAAGCTCGAGGTTGCCGAGCGCGAACCAGTCGCGGAAGAGCGACAGCAGCTCGAGCTCGATCACCTGCAGGCTCGCGTTGCCGTTCGCGAGGCGCAGTGCGTCGGCCCGCAGGTCGACGAGAAACTTGACGCCGTCCTCGAGCAGATTGAACTGCCGCAGGATGCGCAACGACGTGCCTGCAAGCGCCTCGCGCAGGTGGAGCGCCGCGAGCTGATGACCGCTCCCCGACGTCTTCACGTACGCGTCGACGAGCGGGCGCGTCTTCGCCTCGTCCTCCTCGCCCTGGCTCGCCAGGAGCTCCAGGAAATCACGCTTGCCGACGTCGTCGAGGCGGACGTAGGTCG
>DASTIY010000078.1:0-2290 GCA_035717085.1 Casimicrobiaceae bacterium
CGGCATGACGTCCGATCGCACGCGTGCACGCATGGTCGAGCGGCTGCGCGGCGAAGGCATCCGCGACGAGGTCGTGCTGTCGGCGATGAACGCGATTCCGCGCCACATCTTCGTCGACGAGGCGCTCGCGATCCGCGCCTACGAGGATTCGCCGCTGCCGATCGGCAGTGGCCAGACGATCTCGCAGCCGTGGGTCGTCGCGCGCATGTGCGAGCTCGCACGAAACGGACGCCAGCTCGACGACGTGCTCGAGATCGGCACCGGCTGCGGCTACCAGACCGCGGTGCTCGCGCAGATCGCGAAGACCGTGTACACCGTCGAGCGCATCGTCGCGCTCGTCAACAAGGCGCGGCGGCATCTCCAGGCGCTGAAGATCCGCAACGTGCGACTCGCACATGGCGACGGCAGCGCCGATCTGGGAGAGGCGTTGAGCGTCGACGCGATCGTCATCGCGGCCGGCGCGACGCATGTCCCCACGCCGCTGCTGCGTTACCTGAAGCCGGGTGGCCGGCTGGTGCTGCCGCTTTCGAAAAGCGACGAGGGCGAGCGCGGCGTGCAGCGGCTGACCGTCATCGAAATGGCGCCCGGCGGATTGCGCGAGCAGGTGTTCGATACGGTAAGATTCGTGCCACTTTTGCCGGGCCTCGCATGAGCGCGCCGGGCCGTCCCAAGCGCGAATCAGCTCCGAAGTGCGAAGCGCGGAGGGTAGCCCGGTGAGCGGCCTTTCGCGTTCTTCCTCGATGTCGTCGTTCCCGACGTTCCTCCGTACCGCGCACTTTCCCGTCGTCGCCGCTCTCGCCGCCTGCATCCTCGTTTCCGGATGCGCGACGCGCACGCGCGCGCCGGTCGAGGATCGTTCGGCCGTGCGCGGTGCACCGGTGCCGCGCATGCAACCGGCGGCACCGATCGTCAACGGGCCCGTCAGCGAGGCGTTGCCGCCGACGTACACGGTGAAGCGCGGCGACACGCTGCATCAGATCGCGCTCGACACCGGGCTCGATTACCGCGAGCTCGCGGCGTGGAACAACATCGAGAACGTCAATCGCATCTACGTGGGTCAGGTGCTGCGCCTGATGCCGCCCGGTGCACTGGGCGCGAACGCATCGGCGGTCAATCCCGGCAACGCCGAGCCTGCCGGCGCGACGTCCGACACGTCGAGCGGCGTCGTCACCGCGCCGCTGCGTGCGCCGCCGCCGATTGGCGAGCCGGCGGCGACTGCTGTTGCGCCCCCGCCGTCGTCGCCACCGGTCGCCTCGGTCACACCGTCGCCGAGCGGAAAAATCATATCGTCACCGAAGGCGGTCAAGGAGCCGTACTCGGAGCAGGCGGTGCGCGACATGAATCTCGCGGCGAGCGCCATTCCGGCGCCGCCATCGCCGTCCGCGGCTGCGCCGACAGCAGCGCCGACGAAGGGCGATTCAACGCCGCCTGCGACCACCGCGACGCGCAATGCGTCGCCGGGCGCCGCATCGGGCAATGCACCGCCGAGCACCGCGACGGCGAATCCGCCGGCGAGCGCAGCGGATGCGAAAGGCGGCAGCGCGAGCTCGTCCGCCGCGGCCGGGGGTGATCATCTCGACTGGATGTGGCCTGCGAAGGGGAAGATCGTCACCAACTTCTCCGAGACCGCGAACCTCAAGGGCATCGACATCGCAGGCACTGCCGGCGAGCCGGTGCGCGCGAGCGCGCCGGGTCGCGTCGTCTATGCGGGCAACGGGCTGCGCGGTTACGGAAAGCTGATCATCATCAAGCACAACGACACGTACCTTTCGGCGTACGCGCACAACCGCGAGATCCTCGTCAAGGAAGGGCAGCAGGTGACGCGCGGGCAGAAGATCGCCGAGATGGGCAACACCGACGCCGACCAGGTGAAGCTGCACTTCGAGATCCGCCGGCATGGCAAGCCGATGGATCCGACGAAGTACCTGCCGGCGATGTGACTTCGGGGTAGTTACAGCGCACGCAGCCGCGACGAGCGCGGCAGCGCATCGATCGCACGCTCGAGCGTCGCGAGCAGCGCGACGCGCTCGCTCTCGCGGCTCGCCGCAGTCCCGTAGCGCAACGCGGCGAACGATTCGCCGATGGCGCGAAGCGCAATGTCGAATTGCGGCCAGCGCACGGCCGCGCGCTCGGAGAACGCGAGCGGGCCCTCGTACGGCAGGCGGGGGAGACCCGCCCGCGCGAGGCGCCGGCACGCGCTTTCCCACAACGCGATCGCGCGCTCGCGCCGCTTGCGCCGCAGCGCGAACGCGAGCAGCACGACGATCGCCCAGCCGACGACGCCGGCCGC
>DASTIY010000079.1:0-14684 GCA_035717085.1 Casimicrobiaceae bacterium
GATCGCTGTCGCAGGAGCTGATGCGTCGCTTCGCGCTGCGCGAAGGCGTCGATCCGCAGAAGTACGGCATCGGCCTGAAGGAGCTATGGCAGGTCGCGCCGGCGCAGCATCGGCCCGGGCTCGTCGTGCACACGGAGGGCTGGCCGCTCGACGATCGCACCGGCGGCGGCTCGTTCCTCTACCACTTCGGCGAGGGTCTGCTGGCGGCGGGCTTCGTCGTGCATCTCGACTACGAGAATCCGCACCTGTCGCCGTACGACGAGCTGCAGCGGTTCAAGCTGCACCCGGCGATCCGCCCGACGTTCGAAGGCGGCAAGCGGCTCGCGTACGGCGCACGCGCGATCAGCGAGGGCGGCCTGCAGTCGGTGCCCAAGCTGGTATTTCCCGGTGGCGCGCTGATCGGCTGCGCCGCGGGCTTCGTGAACCTGCCACGCATCAAGGGCTCGCACAACGCGATGAAGACCGGCATGCTCGCTGCGGAAGCTGCGTTCGACGCGATCACGGCGGGTCGTGCGCACGACGAGCTCGCGACGTACGACTCGGCATGGCGAAGCTCGTGGGTCTACGAAGATCTCTACAAGGTGCGCAACGTCAAGCCGGGTCTGCGCTTCGGCACGATCGCCGGTACCGTTCACGGTGGCGTTCACATGTGGCTGAACGATCTCGGCCTCGGCGCGATCGTGCCGTGGACGATGCGGCACCGGCATGCCGATCACGAGACGTTGCGGCCCGCGTCTGAAATGCCGCCGATCGCGTATCCGAAGTACGACGGCACCGTGACGTTCGATCGCATGTCGTCGGTGTTCCTGTCGAACACGCATCACGAGGAAGACCAGCCGGTGCACCTGCAATTGCGCGACCCCGCGGTGCCGGTCGACGTGAACCTGCGCCGCTATGACGGTCCCGAAGCGCGCTACTGCCCCGCCGGCGTCTACGAGTTCGTCGCCGCCGAAACCGGAAACGGGGCGCGCCGCCTGCAGATCAACGCGCAGAACTGCGTGCACTGCAAGACCTGCGACATCAAGGACCCGCGACAGAACATTCGCTGGGTTCCGCCGGAAGGCGGCGGCGGCCCGGAATATCGCGGGATGTGATGCCGTCGAAAAAAAGCGGCCCGGAGGCCGCTTTGCGAATCGATTGCGCGTGACGACTAGAGTCGCGGCTCGCCGTCGCGATTGACTGCGATCGTCGGTCCCGGCGGCGCCGTCGTCTGCACGTGATGGATGCGGCCGCGGAACTCGTAAGTCACGTCCCAGTAATCCGGACGATCGTAGTTCGGCACGCTCGCGCAGCGCTGCACGTCGCGGCTGTAGCCGCCGCCGCCGTCCCCGATATTTCCGCCGATCGCCGCGCCCGCCACTGCACCGCCCGCGGTCGCGAGATCCTGCCCGGTTCCACCACCGATCTGGTGGCCGAGAATGCCGCCGATCACCGCACCTGCGATCGCGCCGGGTACGTTGGCGTTACCGGTGAAGTCCTGTCGCTCGACCCAGCATCGCTGGTCGGGCGGCCCGACCACTGCGCGGACATCGGTCACGCGCGCTTCGAAGAGGCGCTCGCCCTGGCGACGATGCCAGTCGTACCCGCCTTGCGCGACGTACGCGCGGTCACTACGGTCGCGATCGTATCCACGGTCGTTGTATCCGTACCGATCGCCGACGGGCCGCACCGACGAGATCTTGTCCTCGAGGCCCATCCGGTCCAGCGACGCGTATTCGCCCGGCCGCAGCACGACGCAGTGCCCATTGAAGAACGCATCCGAGCACACCTGCCAGGAGCCGCCGTTCACGACCGCCGACGATGCACGATCATTGAAACCGAGCCGCTCGAGGTTGCGCACTTCGCCGTTCGCGGTGAATTGCTGTCCGCGGAAATCGTCGCGCGAGTAGAACGTCACCTGCGCGGCGGCGGTCGTCGCGACGGCGAGCCCCGCGATGCCCAAGGCTGCTTTCAAAGAGATGCTCATATACGGTTCCTCCGACCTTTCTTAGGCCAAGTTGCCAGCGACCAGCTTAGGCGAGCCGGGCATTCGCGGCTGTCGGCGCCGCGTCGGAGGTGTTGTAAGACGGATGCGGAAACGGTGTGGAAGTTGCTTCAACCGACAACCAGGCGGCGCCACGCACGCCGCTCGAATCACCGTGCACGTGCCGCACGAGCGCCGTATCGACGCGATCGCTGAACACCCAGTGCATCCAGAGTCGCGGCACCGTCTCGTACCAACGCGCGATGTTGGATACGCCGCCACCCAGCACGATGACGTCGGGGTCGACGACGTTGATGATGTGCGCAAGCGCGCGCGCGAGCCGCTCCTCGTAACGCACGAGCGCCGCTTCCGCGTGCGCGTCGTGCGCCGCGGCCGCCACCATCGCCGGGACCGACGCGCAGTCTCCACCGCCGTGCTGCCGATAGTCACGCAGCAAGCCCGGACCCGACAGGAACGTTTCGATGCATGCGCTGCGGCCGCAAAAGCACGCGTGTCCCGGACGCTCGTCGTCGCGCGGCCACGGCAATGGATTGTGTCCCCACTCGCCTGCGATGCCGTTGTGTCCACCGAGCACGCGACCGTCGATGACGATGCCGCCGCCCACGCCGGTGCCGAGAATGACGCCGAACACGATGCGCGCGCCCTTCGCCGCGCCATCGCTCGCCTCGGACAATGCGAAGCAATTCGCATCGTTCGCCATCGCGATCGGACGCGCAAGCCGCGCTTCGAGGTCGTGCTTGACGGGCATGCCGTTCAGGCACACGGAATTGGAGCCGCGCAGCAAGCCCGTCGATGGAGACAGCGACCCGGGCGTGGCGACGCCGACGCTCGCCGCGCCACGCGGGACGTTGCACGCGGCTTCCGCCTCGCCGACGAGCCGCGTCACGACGTCGAGGATCGCGTCGTAATCGTTGGAAGGCGTCGGCTCGCGCCGCCGCAGCAGCGGATGGCCGTCGGCATCGAGCGCGATCACCTCGGTCTTCGTGCCGCCGAGATCGATGCCGACGCGAAGTCGCGCCGTTGCGCGCGTATGATTCACGCCGCCGCCGCTCCTGCGGCGTTACGCGTCGTCCTGCTCACCCTCGCCACTCCCTCATGACTTCCGACGAACTCGACGCGCGCGCACGCTTCGCCGCTGATCTCGCCCGCGATGCGGGTGCGCTCGCGCTGCGCTATTTTCATCACGAGCTCGACTATACCGCCGAGTCGAAGGCCAATCCGCAGGACTACGTCAGCGTTGCCGATCGTTCCGTCGAGGCGTTGTGCCGCGAGCGGCTCGCGGCCGCCTTTCCGGGCGACAGCATGTACGGCGAGGAATGCGGCGGCGCCATCGGCGATCGCACGTGGCTCGTCGACCCGATCGACGGCACGCTCAATTTCGTCCATGGCGTTCGCTACTGGTGCGTCTCCGTCGCGTTCGTCGAAAACGGCGTGCGCCGTATCGCCGCCGTGTACGACGCGCCGAACGACGAGCTGTTCACGGCTGTTTCCGGACGCGGTGCGCGCATGAACGGACAGGCAATCGGCGTCTCGTCGACGGCGTCGCTCGCGCGCGCGCTCGTGCTGCACGGCTTCGTGCAGCGGCACGATCTCGACGCGCACATCCGACTGCGCCGCGCGCTGCTCGAAGGCGGTGCCGAGGTGAAGGATCACGGCGCCGGCGCGCTGATGCTCGCGCACGTCGCAGCCGGGCGCGTCGACGCGTACCTCGAGCCGCACATGCATCCGTGGGATGCGACCGGCGGCTTGCTCCTCGTCGAGGAAGCGGGCGGTCGCGTCTTGCCGTATCCGGGACGAAACGGCGTGCGCGCAGGCGGCGCGGTGCTCGCCAGTGCGCCGGAGATTTTCGATGAGCTCGCCGCGCTCGCGGCGTTCGCGCGCTAGCGCAGTTCCGCGATGCGGCCGCTGTACCAGTATTCCTGCAATTTCATCAGATCGCGTTGCACGGCGGCGGGAAAGCCCGCACGGCCGCCGCGGCGATCGGCGAGCAGCTCCTCGAAGAGCTCGGGCACGCCACGGTGGTCCTTCCATTGCGCGACGATCAGGTTGACGATGCGCGGATAAAGACTCGCGAGCGCGCAGGGCGCGACCTCGGGCGGCAGCGCGTCGAACCACTTCTCGCTTTGCGGGAACAGGTAATTGGCCGGCTGGGCCTTGCGCATGCGCGACCAGTCGACCCCCGCGTCGGGGCGCGGATCTGGCGCCTGCTCGACGGATCGCGGCCGCGCGACCGGTTGCACGACGTCGTTGAGATCGCTCCAGCCGCTTCGCCTGCCATAGATCGACATCATCCCTCCCCGCCCTACGTCGCGCGCCTGCCGCACGCGAGGCGAAGGATGCCACGCCGGCTCCTCTGCCACAAGCAGGCACACCCGCGTGACGTCAGGGCGGCGAGCAGAAGACCGTGCCCTCGACGATCCAGCCCTGCCCTCGCATCGCGTCCATCTCGCTGTGACTCGTCAGGTAGCGGTGGTTGGCCTGGCCGCCCTTCCCGTTGTTGTACATCCGGATGACCGGGACGCGATTGGCCGGGCACGTCTGCGTCGCGTCGGGCGCCTCGGCCCGGAACACGAGGCCTTCGAAGATCCACAACGGATTCGCGAGGACGTCGGCACACTCGTTCGGCAGGATCGTGAAGAAGTGCGAATTCGGCCCGACGCCGGGCTTGCCGAAGAAGCGGCACGCGGGCACGCCGACCGGAGCATCGGGCGTGTACACCTTGAAGCTGTAACCGGTGCGGAACCACCCGGGGATCGCCTGCGTGTCGAGCACCGTCACCTCGCGTGCGTCGGCGGTCATGAAATAGTGATCGAGCGCCGGGTTGTAGTACTCGATGGCGAGCGCCTCGAACGGACCGGGCGGGAGCGGCGCGAAGCGATCGAGCAGCAGCTGGTCGTCGACGCCGCCGGTGACGCTCGTCATGCGCGCACTGGTGGCGCGCGCGAACGGATCGTCGACGACATACGACGCGAGGAACACGAGCGACCACGTGAAGATGTCCGGGGCCGCGCGCGCGTCGAAGCCGTGCGGAATGCCGGCGAGGAGCACGAACTCACGAACGCCGCTCAACTGCGACATGCCGAGCGCCGTCATCACCGCGGGCGCCGTCACGTCGGCGCTGCCGGCGATCGCGAGATACGGCATCGTCATGTCGTGCAACCCTTCCTGGTCGCGCCCGAACGCGGGGAGAATCAGCTGGCCGAAATACGGCACGTATCCGACGCTGGCCTTGACGCGCGTGTCGTTCATCACCGTCTTCGACGACAGGCCCGGCGACACGGTGAGTCGCGCGCCGCGCATGAGCAGCAGCGACTCGCCGCCGAGGCTCGCGCCGAAGCCGCCGATCGCGTCGGGATCGACGTGTGCGGCGAATCCGGGATTGCGCAGCAAGGCGTCGAGCTCGGCGCGAAGCGCGAACGGCCGCACGGACTGCAACGCGGTGTAGTTCGAGAAATGCAGCAGCGCATCGACGACGTCGTTCAAGGAGGAGAGGTCGATGCTGCTGATGCGCGCGTCACCGTGGAACGGTGCGACGACGACGTAGCCGTGGCTCGCGAACAGCGTCAGCGCGTCGAGATAGTCGCTCGACAGCGGGCTCCCGCCGAGGCCGTGGGAGAAGACCAGGACCGGAAAGCGCGTCGTCGCGTCGGGGAAGATCGGTGCGTCGCCATCGCGCTGCATGTGCGGCACGCGCTGGCCGTTCGGCAGCGCATAGTTTGAACGGGGATTCGCGGCCGACGTGGGATAGCAGACGATCGCCGCGAAGCGCAGCGTGTCGCCCGCGAAATCGCCGAAGAGCTCGCTGTCACCGGGAAGCGTCACGTCGACGACGAACGCATTCGCCGGATCGACGAGCAGGTTGGTGACGTAGCCGCCGCCGGGCGCGCCGCCTTCCCAATAGCTCTCGACGCTCGCACCCGGCGCCACGCGCGAAAAGTCCTGCTCGACGTTGCTGCACGCCACCGGAAAACCGCCCGGGCCGATCGGCGGGACCGCTTGCGAGAGCTGGGCGTACGCGGCGCCGGATAGCGCGAAGGCGAGGGTGAACGCGGCGGTGAGCCGGCGAAGCGCATCCATCGTGGACTCCGGGCGATGGCCTGAATGCAGGCGTAGACGCGACGGCCGCGACAGCGGTTCCGCGAATGCCGACGAGCGCGTCGGCGCGTCGCGCGGCTAGAATCATGACGCCGGTCGCATGAAAATCGCAACGTACAACGTCAACGGCGTCAACGGCCGCCTGCCGCGGCTTCTCGAGTGGCTGGCGGAGACGCGACCCGACGTCGCGTGCCTGCAGGAGCTCAAGACCGACGACACCAAATTTCCGGCGCGCGCCCTCTCCGATGCGGGCTACAGCGCGATATGGCTGGGGCAGCGCGCGCATCACGGCGTCGCGATCCTCGCGCGTGGCGCGCGGCCGCAGGAGCTCCGCCGCGGCCTGCCGGGCGACGCCGACGACCGCGAAGCGCGTTACCTCGAAGGCGAAACCGGCGGCCTCGTCGTCGCGTCGATCTATCTTCCGAACGGCAACCCGCGGCCGGGGCCGCGCTTCGACTACAAGCTCGCGTGGTTCGACCGCCTGGTCGCGCATGCGCGAACGCTGCTCGCGACCCGGCGCGACATCGTGCTCGCCGGCGATTTCAACGTGGTGCCGACCGATGCGGACATCTACGATCCGATCGCGTGGCGCGAGGACGCGGTGATGCAACCCGAGAGTCGCGCCGCATGGCGTCGCCTGCTCGATCAAGGGTGGATCGACGCGGCCCGTGCCCTCCACCCGCGCGACACCCTCTACACGTACTGGGTCAATCGCTTCGCGTTTCGCCGCAACGCCGGATTCCGGATGGACTTCGTGCTGCTGTCACCCTCGCTACGCTCGCGGCTCGTCGCGAGCGGCGTCGACACCGTGCATCGCGGCCGCGAGCGGCCGAGTGATCATGCCGCAGCGTGGGTCGTGCTGAGTCAGCCAGGGCGTGACCCTGCCTTCCGCTAGAACTGTTCGGCAGTGAGCGCGAGGGTGCTCTGGCTTCCGCCGACGACGGCCTGCGCGTAGCCATCGGCCTGCGGCAGCAGGCTCTCCGCGTAGTAGCGAGCGGTGGCGATCTTCGCGCGCATGAACGTCGGATCGCCTTCGCCTCGCGCGAGCTTGTCGACCGCGACCTTCGCCGCGCGCGCCATCTGCCAGCCGCCACACACGATGCCCCACAGCTTCAGGTAAGGCACCGAGCCGGCCAGCGCCGTGCGCGGATTCTCCGCGTACGTCGCGAGCACCCAGTCGATCGCGTTTTCCAGCGCCGCCGTGGCGGCCGCGAGACGCACGCCGATCGCGTTGAGCGCAGGGTCGCCGTACGACGCGAGATGCGCCGCGACCTTGTCGATTTGCGCCGCGACGCGATGCGCCGTCGCGCCCGCATCGCGCACCGTCTTGCGCCCGACCAGATCGTTCGCCTGAATACCCGTCGTGCCCTCGTAGATCGTGATGATGCGAGCGTCGCGGTAGTACTGCGCCGCGCCGGTTTCCTCGATGAAGCCCATGCCGCCGTGCACTTGCACGCCGAGGTAGGTGACCTCCTGCGCCGTCTCCGTGCACCAGCCCTTCACGATCGGGATCATCAGGTCGACGAACGCCTGGTGCTGCGCGCGTTCGGCGGACTCGCGCGCGTGGCGCGCGTTGTCCATCGCCGCCGCCGTTACGTAGCCGAGCGCGCGCATCGCCTCGGTGTAAGCGCGCATCGTCATCAGCATGCGGCGGATGTCGGGATGCTCGATGATCGTCGCGCTCTTCGCCTGGCGCTCGATGCCGGCCGGGCGCCCCTGCACGCGCTCGCGCGCGTAGTCGACGGCGCGCTGGTACGCGCGCTCCGAGAGCCCGACGCCTTCCATGCCCACCGAGAAGCGCGCCTGGTTCATCATGATGAACATCGACTCGAGCCCGCGATTCTCGTCGCCGACGAGGTAACCGATGGCGCCGCCGTGATCGCCGTACGCCATCACCGCGGTCGGGCTCGCATGGATGCCGAGCTTGTGCTCGAGCGACACGCAATGCACGTCGTTGCGCGCGCCGAGCGAGCCGTCGGCGTCGACGAGGAATTTCGGCACGAGGAAGAGCGAAATGCCCTTCACGCCGTCGGGTGCGCCGGGCGTGCGCGCGAGCACGAGATGGACGATGTTGTCGGTGAAGTCGTGCTCGCCGTACGTGATGAAGATCTTCTGCCCGTAGAGCTTGTACGTGCCGTCACCCTGCGGCACGGCGCGCATCTTCACGGCCGCGAGATCGGAGCCTGCCTGCGGCTCGGTGAGGTTCATCGTCCCGGTCCACTTGCCCGCGACCATCGGCGGCAGGAACCGCGCCTTCTGCTCGTCGCTGCCGCAAAGCTCGATCGCGTCGATCGCGCCTTGCGTGAGCAACGGACACAAATCGAACGCCATGTTCGCCGCGTGCCACATCTCCTCGATTCCGGCGGCGACGAGTTGCGGCAGATGCTGGCCGCCATAGGCTTCGGGCTTGTTCACGCCGTTCCAGCCGCCCGCGATGAACTTTTGGTACGCGGCCTTGAAACCTTCCGGCGTCTTCACGCTGCCGTCCGCGAGGCGTTTCGAGCCCTCGCGATCCCCCGGCACGTTGAGCGGGTCGAGCACGTCCGTCGCAAACCGGCTCGCTTCCTCGAGGATCACCGCGACCGTATCGGGCGTCGCCTCCTCGTAGCCGGGCAACGTCGCGACCTGCGCGAGTCCGGCGAGCTCGTTCATCACGAATTCCATGTCGGAGAGCGGCGCGCGATAGGAGCTCATGGCGTTCCGTGCGGAGGTGGCGATCGTCGTAGCGTACCGCATCGCTACGCCGCGCCGGCGCAGCCGCACGTGAAACGGATGAAACAATTTTGGTGCGCATTCGCGCGCGAAGCGTCCTAGACTTCGCGATCGCGGCCGCCGCTCGCGTTACGCGCCGCCACGACCGGAGCGAAGATGATCACCGCAGCCACCGACCCTCCGCGAATGCATTGCCGCGTGCCCGTTGCACGGCGGGTCAGGCGCTTACCGCGTCCGCGCACGCCGCTGCTGCTCGTCGGTGCGATCGTGTCGCACACCGCGATCGCCGTGACGACGGGACCGGTCGCGGCGAACACCGCGGCCTATCCGCCGAGTTGCCTCGCCGCGCCGCTCGTCGACGTGTCCTCGAGCCTCTCGTACCGGCAGCCGACGAAGCTGGCCGCCGTAGATCGCGACACGCTCGAATTCGCGGGTTTCGAAACGGTCGATTTCACGTTCTGGCGCGTTGCGTGCGAGGCCGGCCGCTCCGCGCTCCTCGTTCGCATCGCGCGCGCGCAAGACGCGAACGCCGCGCACGCCGTGCAGTTCCCGTTCGCATACGGCCTCGCCGCCCGCCAGGCGGGGCGCACGGGCACGTTGCGACTGGCGCAGGAGCCGAACACGGGCACCGCGAGCCTTCCACCCGGCGCGCTTATCGATTCCGCGATCACGCTCGTCGTCGAGAACCTGCCGCAGGACGCCGATTTTCCGGGCTTCATCGTGCCCTCGGCGCTGCCCGCCGGCGTGCACGGCGCAGCCTTCGATTTCAACCGGGCGCTCGACGTCGTGATCCCGGACGCGCAAACGGCCGGCATCGATCCGCCGCCGACCGCGATCGTGCTGTCGATTCCCGCGTACGACGAGCGCGCATATCCCGAGGCGAGCGCGCCGATGCCGATCAGCGGATACAACGGCGGGAATTACGACGATCCCGCGCACGCCGGCGAAGGCATGATCGTGGAGATCGGCAATCGGCCGGCCGGAGCTGGCGAGCCTTCGCGCTACGTGTCGCTCGCGTGGTTCACCTACGACACGGAGCATCGGCCGTTCTGGCTCTTCGGCGTCGCGCCGTTCGTGCCCGGCGTGCGCGCGATCGCCGTCCCGATCGCATCGTTTCGCGACGGCGGCTTTGCCGGCGACTTCGGTGCGTCGTCGACGCGGGTGCCGTGGGGCAGCGTTTCGCTGTCGTTCCCCGATTGCGAATCCATGCATTTCGAGTACGCCGCGCGCGCCGGATTGCAACCGCCGTTGCCCGCCGGCGCGGGCGAGCGAAACTGGAGGCGCGTGACGCAGGCGAACGGCCTCGCGTGCCGCTGACGAGCGCCGACGTCCGCTACGCCGCTGCCGGCTTGCCGCTCGCGGCGTGCGCGGCGCGCGCCTGCATGAGCGCGTCGACGACACCCGCGACGTCGGGCCGCGGCGCATCGTCGATCAGCGCGGCGACGCCGAGCGATTCGAGATGCTCGAGCAGCGTCGGATTGTTGCGCACTTCCGGCGGGAGCGTGAGCACGATCGCGGGCGGTGGAATCGGAATGCGCTCGTGCGCGAGCAGCACGCGATGCAGTTGCATCAGCGTAACGCCGTCGCGGATCGGCAAATCGAGCTCGAGCACGAGCAGGTCGAAGCGCGTGTATTCGAGCCGCGCGAGCGCGGCGTCGCCGTCCGCCGCCTCGACGACGGCGACGTTCGCCGATTCGATCAGCGTGCGCAGCGCGTGTCGCACCTCCGCGCGCTGATGCGCGATCAACACGCGCCACTGCGGTCCTGACGGAAGCTGGACGACGTTGGAATTCACGATCCGAGCTCCGAAACGGCGGCTGCGACACGACCACGCGGCGCGCACGAAGCGCGTGCGTGGGCTTGCGACGGAAAGCGGGACTGCAACGACGGAAGGGCGACGGCCGGGCCGCGGATGCGACGACGAAGCGGCTGCGCGATTATTGTAGAAACGGACCGCGGCGCCAATACCACGTTCGGATGAGGCAGCGCATTCCGACGGGCGGCGAAGCCCGGCGCCGCGTCTTCGCCGGCGCGGTCGCGCTGGCGCTGCAAACGCCCGCTTCGGCCGCTATCGGTCGAGTTCCGCGGTCAGCGCAGGAACGATCTGGAAGAGGTCGCCGACGAGGCCGTAATCGGCGATCTGGAAGATCGGCGCCTCGGGATCCTTGTTGATCGCGACGATCACCTTGCTGTCCTTCATCCCCGCGAGATGCTGGATCGCGCCGGAGATGCCGACGGCGACGTACAGGTCAGGCGCGACGATCTTGCCCGTCTGGCCCACCTGATAGTCGTTGGGCACGAACCCGGCGTCGACGGCGGCGCGCGACGCACCGATGGCGGCGCCGAGCTTGTCGGCGAGCGCCTCGAGCAGCTTGAAGTTCTCGCCGCTCGCCATGCCGCGCCCGCCCGACACGACGACGCGCGCGCTCGCAAGCTCCGGCCGTGCGGTCTTCGTAAGCTCCTGGGAGACGACCTTCGCCGCGCCGACCTCGTCGGCGGGCGCAATGCGCTCGATCGCGGCGGCGCCCCCGGTCGCCAGCGCAGCGTCGAAGGCCGTGGCCCGCACCGTGACCACCTTGACCGGATCGGACGAGCGCACCGTCAGGAACGCGTTCCCCGCATAGATCGGCCGCACGAACGTGTCGGGCGCCTCGATCGACGTGATGTCCGAGACCTGCGCGACGTCGAGCTTCGCGGCAATCCTCGGCATCACGTTCTTGCCGAAGCTCGTCGCCGCCGCGACGATGTGGCTGTATCGATGCTGCGCGATCACGCCGAGTGCGGTCGCGGCGACGTTCTCGGCGGTGGGACGCGCGAACCAGGGCGCCTCGCCGACGAGGATGCGCGCAACGCCTTGCACCGAGGCGAGCGCTTGCGCGAGCGCTTCGGCATCCTGAGCGGTGGCGAGCAGCAGCACGTCGATGGCATCGCCGAGTTGGCGCGCCGCGGTGATCGCGTGCAACGTGGCGGACTTGAGCGACGCATCGTCGTGCTCGGCAAGCACCAGGACCGGCATACGTGAACCTCGTGAAAACGAATGATCGTGCGGCGGGCTGCTTCAGCGGCTGGGAAGGACTTTCGCCTCGTTGCGAAGCTTGGCGACGAGTTCGTTCACGTCGGCGACACGTGCACCGCCCTTGCGACGCGGCGGCTCGGCGACGCGCACGACGGCAAGCCGCGGCGCCACGTCGACGCCGAGCGTCGCCGCCGTGATGCTCTGCATCGGCTTCTTCTTCGCCTTCATGATGTTCGGCAGCGTCGCGTAGCGTGGCTCGTTCAGGCGCAAGTCGGTCGTCACGACCGCGGGCAGCGTGATCTCGACCGTCTCGAGCCCGCCGTCGATCTCGCGCGTCACCCGCGCCTTGCCGTCGGCGATCTCGAGCTTGGAAGCGAAGGTCGCCTGCGGCCAGTCGAGGAGCGCCGCGAGCATCGGCCCGGTCTGGCTCGCGTCGTCGTCGATCGCCTGCTTGCCCATGATGACGAGGTGCGGCGCCTCCTGCCGCACGAGGGCCGCGAGGAGCTTCGCGACCGCGAGCGGCTGCAGCGCCTCGTCCGATTCGACCAGCAACGCGCGGTCGGCGCCGAGCGCGAGCGCCGAGCGAAGCGTCTCCTGGCTCGCCGTGGCCCCGCACGACACCGCGACGACCTCGGTGGCGATGCCACGCTCCTTGAGGCGAACCGCCTCCTCCACCGCGATCTCGTCGAAGGGGTTCATCGACATCTTGACGTTCGTCGTCTCGACGCCGCTGCCGTCCGCCTTGACGCGGACCTTCACGTTGAAGTCGATGACGCGCTTGACGGGGACGAGGATTTTCATGCCGATTCAGACATTCGGGGGCGTGGGCGCGGGCCGGCGGTTGGAAGCAAGCGAATGAAATTGTAATCAACACGCGCCAAGCCGCCTGCTTCTTGCTTGAGCTATCTCAAGCGGCGCGTCGGTACTACAATGGCCCGCAACTTGCTTACATTGTCCTTCGCCCTTTTTCGACGCATTTCATCCGTGGAAGTGCTCGTCCGACTCAGGAACCGGCTGCGGAATCGACGCGACAGCGAGCACGAGCAGGCGCTGCTGCGTATCGCGATCGTCGGCCTGTTCCTGGCCTACATGACGCTCGTCCACGACACCGGCAGCGTCAATGGTGTCGCGGACGACGCCGTCATCCTGCTGCTGGCGTCGTTCTTCGTGGTGGGGCTCGCCATCTTCGCCGCGATCTGCCTGTGGCCCGCGGCGAACATCCCACGGCGCCTGATCGGCATGATCGCCGACAACGGCGGCGCCACCTGGTACATCTGCCTCGCCGGCGAATACGGATTCTCGATGATCGGGGTGTTCCTGTTCGTCGCGTTCGGCAACGGTTTCCGCTACGGGCGCCGGTACCTCTTCGCAAGCCAGGCGTTGAGCGTCGCCGGCTACGGCACGGTGCTGGTGTTCGTGCCGTATTGGCACGACCACCGCGCCGCAGGCATCGGCCTGCTGATCGCGCTCATCGTGCTGCCACTCTACGTGTCGACGCTGCTCGAGCGCATCCAGGAAGCGCGCGCGAAGGCGGAAGAGGCGAACCTCGCGAAGACGGCGTTCCTCGCGAACATGAGCCACGAGATCCGCACGCCGTTGAACGGCATCGGCGGCGTCGTCGACCTGCTCGGCACGACGCGCCTGACGCCGCAGCAGGGCGAGCTCGTCCAGTTGTTGCGTCACTCGGCGACGGTGCTTCGATCGCTGGTCGACGACGTGCTCGACATCACGAAGATCGAGGCGGGCCGCATCACGATCGAAGTCGCCCCGTTCGACCTGCACGCGTGCATCAACGGGCTGATTCAGCTGTTGCGGCCGCACGCGCAAGCCAAGGGATTGACGTTGACCGCCGTCGTCGATCCTGCGCTCGAGTATCGCGTCAAGGGCGACTCGCACCACTTGCGCCAGGTGCTGCTCAACCTGCTCGGCAACGCGATCAAGTTCACCGAACGCGGCGAGGTCACGCTCGTCGCGAGCCTCGAGCAGGAATCCGACGTCGCCGTGACCGCGCGTTTCGAGGTGCGCGATACCGGCATCGGCATCGCGCCCGAGGCGATCGACGCCATCTTCGAGCGCTTCGTGCAGGCCGATCAGTCGACGACGCGCAAGTACGGCGGAACCGGACTCGGCACGACGATCGCCAAGCAGCTCGTCGAATTGATGGGCGGCAGCATCGGTGTGCAAAGCGAGCTCGGCAAGGGCAGCACGTTCTGGCTCGAGCTGCCGTTGCTGCGCGACGCGGTGCCCGCCGCCGCGATGCCGGCGCCATCGGCGCCCGCCGAGGGCCACGCGCTCTGCCTGGTGATCGCCGCGCCCGGCTACCCGGACGTCGCGCCGGCGTTGCGCTCGATCGGCGAGCGCTTCGACGTCGTCTCGCCGCCGACCGCGATCGGCATGAAGATCGATCAGTTGCGCGAAGCGGGCTGCACGATTCGTGCGGTCGTGGCCGCGTGCCCGATCGACCAGGCATGCGTCGCGTTCAACGCGACGGTGCAGCGGTCGGGTGACGCGCCGCCTGCGCTGATCTACGTCGGCAACGACGTGCTGTCGGTCGTCGACCGCGCGCGCATCGGGAGCATCGCCGGTGCGCATGCGCTCGCGGCGCCGAATCCCAGGCTCATCGCGAACGCGATCCACGCCGCCGGTGCGGTCGACGGCGTGCACGATCGCGTCGACCTCGGGCTGCTGCTCAAGCGCGAGCGCGCGTCGCTGAAGATCCTCGTCGCCGAGGACAACACGACGAACCAGAAGATCATGCAGCAACTGCTCGAATCCGCGGGACACACGGTCGTGCTCGCAAGCGACGGCGAGCAGGCACTCGATCTGTACGAATCCGAGGCGCCGGACCTCGCGATTCTCGATTTCAACATGCCGCAG
>DASTIY010000080.1:0-2402 GCA_035717085.1 Casimicrobiaceae bacterium
AAGAGCGCGCGCGGATCCGCCGTTTCGAGCAGCAGCGAGCGCAACTGCTCGCCGACGTAGGTTCCCGCCGTGCCGCGCCACGCGAGGAAGTCGGATAGCGCCGGGCGCGAGAGCCAGCGCTGCGCCAACCGGTAGGCCCGAAACCGGGCATCGAAGCGCGCCCGAATCGCCGCGGCATAGCTCCGGGCGGCTTCGTCCCGTCCGGACTGCGACGCGTCGGTGCAGCGCGCCAGGATTTCGCCGGCCACGATGCCGCTTTCCATCGCCTTGCCGATTCCTTCGCCGGTGAAGGGATAGGTGAGGCCGGCCGCTTCGCCGATCACGAGCAGTCCGGGCCGCGCGAGCGCGGCCCCGGTGAGCGCCGTACGCAGCGGTGCGCCGCGCACCGTCGAAACCGAACACGCTCGCGACATCAGGTCGCGCGCCGGCGCGAAGCTCGCGAGAAATCGCGCGAGCAGCGTTCGCAGATTGGTCGACGGCGGCGAGCGCGACGTGTCGGTGAAGTAACCGACGCCGACGTTGAACACGTCGTCGGGGCCGGGAAAGATCCACCCGTAGCCGGGACTGATGGCCCGGTCGATCGAGATCGAGAAGTGCTGCGACTTGCTTGCGACGTCGCGCGGCACGCGTACGTAGACGCGCGCCGCCAGCGCGCTCGGGCTACGCCGTTGCGCCACCGAGAAGAGTTCGAGCGGTCGAACCGCCGCCCCGGTCGCGAGCAGCGTGAAATGGGCGTGGACGGTGAGCGCGTCGGCGCCATCGCACGACGCGAAGGTGGCACCGACGACCGTTCCCTGGTGCTCGAGCGCTTGCGCGAGCGCGTACGGAGGCGCAATCCTCGCACCGGACGCCAGCGCGGCTTGCAGCAGCAGGTCGTCGAGGCGGCGACGAGGAATGCATCCGACGTCGACGTCGGCCGAAACATAGCGGCCGTGCGGCGCGTACACGCGCACGCTCGACGACGGCCGGCTCTCGGCACTCACGCGCTGGTCCAGCCCGAGGCACCGCAGGGCGTTCAACGCGTCCGGAATCAAAGCGTCGCCACACACCTTGTCGCGCGGAAACGTGCTGCGGTCGACCAGCAGCACGTCGCGGCCGTGCGCGGCGAGCACGTGCGCCGCCGCCGCGCCGGAAGGACCGGCGCCGACGATGAGGATCTCGGCCGTTGCGCGCTGCATCGAATCGATCTGCGATCGACGCAAGCCGCGAGGCGCGCGTCAGCGGCGGCGACCGCCGAGCAGCGACCCGAGCACGCCGCGCACGATCTCGCGCCCGATGGTCGAGCCGACGCTTCGCATCGCGCTCTTGGCCATCGCCTCGACGAGACTGTCCTTGCGGCCGCTCCCTGTCATCAGACCGCCGAGCGAGCCTTTGAGAACGTCGCCGAAGCCGCCTGTGTTCGCCGCCGGCTCGCCCGGCTTGCCGGGTCCAGGCTGCCCTGACTGTGCGGCGCGCTTCGCGAGCTTCTCGTAGGCGGAGTCGCGGTCGACCGGCGTGTCGTACACGCCCTTGATCGGCGACTTCTCGAGCACCGCCTTGCGCTCGTCGGTGCCGATCGCGCCGATGCGCGATGCGGGCGGCAGAATGAACGCGCGCTGCACGATGTTCGGCCGCCCTTTCTCGTCGAGGAACGACACGAGGCCCTCGCCGACGCCGAGGTCGGTGATCGCTTTCTCGGTGTCGAGTGCGGGATTCGCGCGCATCGTCGACGCGGCCGCCTTCACCGCTTTCTCGTCGCGCGGCGTGTACGCGCGAAGCGCGTGTTGCACGCGATTGCCGAGCTGGCCGAGCACGATGTCGGGCACGTCGAGCGGATTCTGCGTGACGAAGTAGACGCCGACCGCCTTCGAGCGGATGAGCCGCACGACCTGCTCGATCTTGTCGAGCAGCGCCTTCGGGGCGTCGGTGAACAGCAGATGCGCTTCGTCGAAGAAGAACACGAGCTTCGGCTTGTCGAGGTCGCCAACCTCGGGCAGGCGTTCGTACAGCTCCGAGAGCAGCCACAGCAGCATCGTCGCGTAGAGGCGCGGCGATTGCATGAGTCGATCCGCCGCGAGGATGTTGACGACGCCGCGCCCCGCGTCGACCTGCAGCAGGTCGTCGACGTCGAGCATCGGCTCGCCGAGCAGCTTGTCGCCGCCCTGCTGCTCGAGCGCGAGCAAGCCCCGCTGGATCGCGCCGATCGACGCCGCGGAGACGTTGCCGTACGACGTCTGCAGGCTCGCCGCGCTGTCGGCCGCGTATTGCAGCAGCGCGCGCAGATCCTTGAGGTCCAGCAGCAGCAGGCCGTTGTCGTCGGCGAGCTTGAACACCAGCGTCAGCACGCCCTGCTGCGTGTCGTTGAGCTCGAGGACGCGCGAGAGCAGCAGCGGGCCCAGGTCGCTGATCGTCGCCCGCAGCGG
>DASTIY010000081.1:0-8391 GCA_035717085.1 Casimicrobiaceae bacterium
GAACGCGCGCGTAGCGACGCCGCGCTCGCCGCGCGGATCGAGCTCGGCCTCAACCACGAGGAGCAGCACCAGGAGCTGATCCTGACCGACGTCCTGCATCTGCTCTCGCGCAATCCGCTGTTACCGCCCTATGACACGCGCGACGAGGCTGCGGCGTGCGAGGCGTCGCCGCTGCAATGGCTGCGCTATCGCGCCGGCGTCGCGACGGTCGGCCATCCGGGCGAGGGGTTCGCCTTCGACAACGAGATGCCGCGGCACCGCGTGTGGCTCGAAGCGTTCGAGCTTGCGTCGCGCCCGGTGACCAACGGCGAATACGCGACGTTCGTCGCCGACGGCGGCTATCGGCGCCCCGAGTTGTGGCTATCGCTCGGATGGGACGTGCTTCGCGCCGAGCAATGGACGGCGCCACTCTATTGGATCGAGGTCGAGGGCGCCTGGCACGCGGTCACGCTGAACGGCCGGCGCCGCCTCGACCCCAACGCGACCGCGACGCATCTCAGCTATTTCGAAGCCGACGCGTATGCGCGGTGGGCCGGCGCGCGGCTGCCGACCGAGTTCGAATGGGAAGCGATCGCGGCGCGCGGCCGCGATGCTGCAGCCATCGATTGCTGGTCACCCGCGGCGCGCGCAGGCGGCACGTCGTTACGCCACGGCGACGTCTGGGAATGGACCTCGTCGTCGTACGCACCCTACCCCGGATACCGCGCGGCGCGCGGCGCGCTCGGCGAATACAACGGCAAGTTCATGTGCGGGCAATACGTGCTGCGCGGCGGCTCGCAGGCGACGCCACCCGGCCATTGCCGGATCACGTATCGCAATTTCTTCCCGCCGCACGCGCGCTGGCAGTTCAGCGGCGTGCGCCTCGCGCGCGATCACGCCGCGTAATAGACGGCGAAATCCCCCGACGGGTCCTGGAACCGCGTGACGCGGCGAAAGCCGGCCGCGGCCAGCAGCGCCTCGAATTCGTCAGGCGCGTATTTGTACGAATGCTCGGTGAGGATGCGCTCGCCGCGCGCATAGGTGCGCTCGATTCCGTCGATGACGACGCTTTGCGCCGAGCGCGCCTCGAGGTGCATCTCGATGCGCGACGCTCCGCTCGCATAGAACGCGACGTGCGCGAACGCCGCCGGATCGAACCGTGTGCCGAGGATGCGGTTCACATGGAAGAGGACATTGCGATTGAACGCGGCCGTCACGCCTTCCGCATCGTCGTAGGCGGCGGACAGCCGCGCAACCTCCTTCTTGGTGTCGACGCCGATCAGAAGCCCGCTCGCGTCGTCAGGGCAATGACGGCGGATCGCGCGTAGCAGGTGCAGCGCGTCGTGCGGCGCGAAATTGCCGATCGACGATCCCGGATAGACGAACGTGACCGGTCCACCGCGGAGATCGCGCGCGAGATCGAGCCCGTGCGTGAAGTCCGCCACCACGCCGAGCATCTCGACGCCGGGATGCCGCGCGGCAAGCGGCGGCAGTGCGCGCGCCAGCGCATCGCGCGCGATGTCGACGGCGACGTAGCGCGAAGGCGTCAACAGGTCGAACCACAGCGGCGCCTTGCTGCAGTCGCCGGCGCCGAGATCGACGCATTCCTTGCGCGTGCCGACGATCGCGCGCAGCGCGGCGCGCTGCGCTGCAAAGATCGCCGCTTCGGTTCGCGTCGGGTAGTACTCAGGCAGACGGCAGATCGCCGCGAACAGGTCGCAGCCGCGCGCATCGTAGAAGTACTTCGGCGCGATCGAGGCCGGCATGGCGCGAAGTCCGGCGACGAGCGCGCGTCGCTCGCCTGCAGCGTCGACGTCCGAACGATCACGAATGAGCGGCGGCATGCGATGGGGCCCCGCGCACCGCGAGACGGTATGCGACGAGCGCGAGGACGGCGGCGACGGCAAGCGCGTAGAGCGCAAGTCGGCGCGATGGATCGACGGCGAAGAACAACGTCAGCGCGACCGGCGCGAACGCCTTCAGGATGAACTGCGGTTGCGCGAGCCGTCCGAGCAATGTGCCGTAATCCCGCGCGCCGAACAGCACGCCGGGCACCGTGCCGCGCACGATCGTCATCACGCCGTTCGCCCAGCCGTAGAGCAGTGCGAACGCGAGCGCGACGATCCACACGCCGCGCACGAGGCACAACACGACGAGCGCCGAGGCGAGCAGCGTGAACGCGAGCGTGCCGACCATGATCGGCGACCAGCGGTTCGAGAACGCGAACTCCATCACCCGCCCCGCGACCTGCATCGGTCCGATCAGCGCGCCGACGAGCACCGCGTCGCGCGACGCGAGACCGCCGGACGCGAGCAGCACGACGAGGTGCGCCGAGACCGCAGAGGCGAGGAAGGCCGCGACCGAGAACGCGGCGGCGAGCCACACGAACGTGCCCGGCGTCGCCACCGCGCTTTCGCGCTGCTCGCGCGAAGCGGCCGCGACGGCGCGCGTGCCGGGACCCGGCACGAACAGCAGGTGGAGCGGCAGGCACAGCGCGGCGTTGAGCGCCGCGTGCACGGCGAACGCGAGCCGCCAGCCGCCGATTTCGAGGAGATACTGCGACAAAGGCCAGAACACGGTGCTCGCGAAGCCGCCGAACAGCGTCAGCGCGGTGACGGCGCGCCGGTACGACGATCCCGATACGCGAAAGAGCGTTGCGAATGCGGGATCGTAGAGGCACGCGGCCATCGCGACGCCGGCGACGAGCCAGCCGGCGAGCATCATCGCGCCGTTGATCGACGACGCGAGCAGCGCGCACGCGAGCGCGCCGAGGATCGACCCCCCCGCCAGCACTGCGCGGCCGCCGTCGCGGTCGATGCGCCGGCCGACCCAGGGCGACGCGACGCCGGAGAGGAAGAGTCCGGCGGTGAAGCTGCCGTACAGCATCACGTCGGAGACGCCGAGCGCGTGCGCCATCGGCGGTCCGAGCACCGCGATCGAATAGAAGAGCGTGCCCCAGGAAACGATCTGCGCGACGCCGAGCGCCGTGACGAGCGAGCGCAGATTCACGTGCGCAATGCTACCGGTGAGCGAACGTCGGCTTGCGCTTCTCGACGAACGCGCGCATGCCTTCCTTCTGGTCGGCCAGCGCGAACGTCGAGTGGAATTCGCGGCGCTCGAACGCGAGGCCCTCGGTCAACGGCATCTCGTAGGCGCGGTTGATCGACTCCTTGATCTTCATGATCACCGGCAGCGAGAACGACGCGATCTTCGCGGCGAGCGCGAGCGCCTCGCGCTCCAAGTCGGCGGCGGGCACGACGCGCGCGACGAGACCCGAGCGTTCCGCCTCGTCAGCCGCGACCATGCGCCCGGTCAGGCACCAGTCCATCGCCTTCGCCTTGCCGATCGCCCGCGGCAAGCGTTGCGTTCCCCCGAAGCCCGGCATCGTGCCGATCGTGACCTCCGGTTGCCCGAACCGCGCGCTGTCGGCGGCGATGAGGATGTCGCACGCCATCGCGAGCTCGCAGCCGCCGCCGAGCGCGTAGCCGGCCACCGCGGCGATGATCGGCTTGCGGATGCTGCGGATGCCTTCCCAATCAGCGGTGATGTAATCGTCGCCGTAGACCTTCGCGTAATTCCATTCGGCCATCGCCCCGATGTCGGCGCCCGCCGCGAAGGCCTTCTCGTTCCCGGTGATGACCATGCAGCCGATGTCGGGGTTCGCGTCGAAGGCGCGGAACGCGTCGTTGATCTCGCGCGCAACGTCGTTGTTGAGCGCATTCATCCGCTGCGGGCGGTTGATGCGCACGAGGCCTACGCGCTCGCGCGTCTCGATCAGCAGGTTATCGGCCATGACTCCTCGCTCGAAGAAAAGCGCGCCGACGTCGGCGAAGGCGCTGACGCATAATAACGAATCGCGCACGGGGACCCGTGCATCCCGGATCGGGGAATCTCCATGACGAAGGCATTCGCATCGCGCGCCGATCTCGCCGAGAAGCGCGTGAGCTTCGACCGGCTCTCGCCGCACGCGTTCGCGTACACCGCGGAAGGCGATCCCAATACCGGCATCGTCGTCGGCGACGACGCGGTGCTCGTCGCCGACGCTCAGGCGACGCCGGTGATGGCGCAGGACGTGATGCAACGCATTCGCGGCGTGACCGATCGGCCGGTGCGCTACGTCGTGCTCACGCACTATCACGCCGTCCGCGTGCTCGGCGCGTCGGGTTACGGCGCGCAGGAGATCATCGCGAGCGAGGACACGTACGACCTCATCGTCGAACGTGGCGCGCAGGACATGCAAAGCGAGATCGAGCGCTTCCCGCGCCTCTTCCGCGCGGTCGAGAGCGTTCCGGGCCTGACGTGGCCGACGCTGACGTTCCGCGGCGTGATGACGCTGTGGCTCGGCAAGCTCGAGGTGAAGCTGATGCAGGTCGGGCGCGGCCACACGAAAGGCGACACCATCGTGTGGCTGCCGCAGGAGCGCGTGCTGTTCAGCGGCGATCTCGTCGAGTTCGGCGCGACGCCGTACGCGGGTGACGCGTATTTCGCCGACTGGCCGAAGACACTCGATGCGCTCGCCGCCCTGGAGCCGGAGAAGCTCGTGCCGGGGCGCGGGCCCGCGCTGGCGGGCCGCGCCGCGATCGCGGAAGCGCTCGCCGGCACGCGCGCATTCGTGAGCGAGCTCTACGACGCGGTCGCGTCGGGCGCGCGCGAAGGCAAGGACATGCGAAACATCTACCGTCGCGCGTACGAGAAGCTGCAGCCGAAATACGGAAGCTGGGTGATCTTCGATCACTGCCTGCCGTTCGACGTGAGCCGCGCGTACGACGAAGCGACGGGCCACGCGCACCCGCGCATCTGGACCGCCGCGCGCGACCGTGAGATGTGGGAGGCGCTCGCCGAATGATCGTGGCGGAACCCGCCGCGGCGCGTGCGCACGAGGATGCGCTCGCGATGCCGATCGATTACCAGAAGCTCGCGCTGCCGTACGTGCGTCCGCCGGAGATCGGAACGCACGAGACGGCACACCGGCCGGTGATCGTCGTCGGCGCGGGCCCCGTCGGCCTCACCGCGGCGATCGACCTCGCGCGCTACGGCACGCCGGTGCTGCTGCTCGACGACGACGACAAGCTCGCGTCGGGCTCGCGTGCGATCTGCTTCGCCAAGCGCTCGCTGGAGATCTGGGATCGGCTGGGCTGCGGCGAGACGATCACGCGACGCGGCGTGTCGTGGAACGTCGGCAAGCTCTATTTCGGCGACAGCCTCGTCTACCAGTTCGATCTCCTCGCCGAGCCCGGGCATCACCGGCCCGCGTTCGTCAACCTGCAGCAATACTGCGTCGAAGGCCTGCTGTACGACCACGCGCGTGGCGTCCCCGGCATCGAGATGCGCTTTCGCCATCGCGTCACCGGCGTCGAGACGCACGACGACGGCGTGCGCGTCGATGTCGAAACGCCGGATGGCGCCTACACGCTTCGCTGCGACTATCTCGTCGCCTGCGACGGCTCGCGCTCGGCGGTGCGCGCGCTGCTCGGCCTCGAGACGCACGGACAGGTGTTTCGCGATCGTTTCCTGATCGCCGACGTGCGGATGCGTGCCGACCTGCCCGCCGAGCGGCGCTTCTGGTTCGACCCGCCGTTTCATCGCCACGGTTCGGCGCTGATGCACCGGCAGCCCGACAACGTCTGGCGGCTCGACTTCCAGCTCGGCTGGGACGCGGACCCGGCCGCGGAGCGCGCGCCCGAGCGCGTCATCCCGCGCGTACGCGCGATGGTCGGCGACGACGTCGATTTCGAGCTCGTCTGGTGCAGCGTCTACACGTTCTCGTGCACGCGGATGGGCTGCTTTCGCCACGGCCGCGTGCTGTTCGCCGGCGACGCCGCACACGGCGTGTCGCCGTTCGGCGCGCGCGGCGCGAACAGCGGCGTCGAGGACGCCGCGAATCTCGCGTGGAAGCTGCATTACGTATTGCGAGGCGAGGCGCCCGATGCGCTGCTCGATTCGTACTGTCGCGAGCGCGAGCAGGCGGCCGACGAGAACATCCGGCATTCGACGCGCAGCGCCGACTTCCTGACCCCGAAGAGCGACGCGAGCCGCACGTTTCGCGACGCCGTCCTCGGTCTTGCGCGCGATCATCCGTTCGCGCGCCGCCTCGTCAACTCGGGACGCTTGTCGACGGCGTCGACGCACGCCGATTCGCCGCTCAATACGCGCGACGTCGATCGCTTCGAAGGCGCGATGGTGCCGGGCGCACCCGCCGCCGACGCCCCCGTCATGCGCGACGGAGAGCGCGATTGGCTGCTGCGCCATCTCGGCGGGCGGTTCGTGGCGATGCGTTTTGCCGATCCGAACGACTCGTCCGTCCGTCACCCGCGTGCGCTCGACGTCGAGGGCGTTCGCGTCGATACGCTCGACGTGGCGCCGCCCGATGCGAGTGCGACCGTACGCGGCAACGGTCTCGTCGACGTCGAGGACTTCGTCGCGTCGCGCTACGACGCAACATCCGGCACGACGTACCTGTTCCGTCCCGACCAGCACGTCTGCGCGCGCTGGCGACGTTTCGACGCGGACGCGATCCGCGCGGCGGTCGCGCGCGCAATGCATCCGCGGCCGAGCCCATGACCGAAGTGCTGAACATCGAGCCCAACCTCGCCGCGCCCGACGAGTTCTACGAGGCGCTGATCGACATGCACCGCGGCCTCGATGCGCAGCAGAGCGCGATGGTGAACGCGCGGCTCATCCTGCTGCTCGCCAATCACGTCGGCGATCTCGCCGTGCTGCGCGAGGCGATGACACGGGCGCGCGCCGGCATCGGCGACGACACGCGCGCGAGCGCGGACTCCGGCAACGCATGAATCACGTCAACCCAGGAAGGCGAACGCGATGAACAAGGTCTATCCGAACGCACGTGCGGCCCTCGACGGCCTCCTTCACGACGGCATCACGATCGCCGCCGGCGGCTTCGGCCTCTGCGGCATTCCAGAGAACCTGATCGCCGCGCTCGTCGACAGCGACATCAAGGGCCTGACGATCGTCGGCAACAACGCGGGCGTCGACGACTTCGGCATGGGCCTGCTGCTGCAGAAGCATCAGGTGAAAAAGGTGATCGCCTCGTACGTCGGCGAGAACAAGGAATTCGAGCGGCAGGTGCTCGCGGGCGAGCTCGAGCTGCAGTTGACGCCGCAGGGCACGCTTGCCGAAAAGCTGCGCGCAGGCGGCGCCGGCATTCCCGGCTTCTATACGCCGACGGCCTTCGGAACGCTCCTCGCGCACGGCAAGGAGACGAAGATGTTCGACGGACGCGCCTACGTGCTCGAGGAAGGGATCCGCGCCGACGTGTCGATCGTCAAGGCCTGGAAGGGCGACGAGGCGGGAAACCTGATCTATCGCGAGACGGCGCGCAATTTCAACCCGATGATCGCGACCTGCGGCAAGGTGACCGTCGCCGAGGTCGAGGAGCTGGTCGACGTCGGTGCGCTCAATCCGAACGACGTCCAGACGCCCGGCATCTACATCGATCGCATCGTCCAGGGGGCGAAGTACGAGAAGCGCATCGAGTTTCGAACGATCGCGGGCACCGCCGGCAAGAAGGATTCGCCGATCCGCGAGACGATGGCGAGGCGCGCCGCGCAGGAGCTGCGCGACGGCTATTACGTCAACCTCGGCATCGGCATCCCGACGCTCGTCGCCAATTTCATTCCGCCGGGCATCAACGTCACGCTGCAATCCGAGAACGGCCTGCTCGGCATCGGTCCGTTCCCCACCGCCGACCAGGTCGACCCCGACTTGATCAATGCCGGCAAGCAGACGATCACGACGATTCCGGGGAGCAGCTTCTTCTCGTCGGCCGACTCGTTCGCGATGATCCGCGGCGGGCACATCGACCTGTCGATCCTCGGCGGCCTCGAGGTCGCGCAAAACGGCGATCTCGCCAACTGGATGGTGCCGGGGAAGATGGTGAAGGGTCCCGGCGGCGCAATGGACCTGGTCTCCGGCGTGCAGCGCGTGATCGTGCTGATGGAGCACACGGCGAAGGACGGCAGCCCGAAGATCCTCGAGCAGTGCACGCTGCCGATCACCGGCAAGGGCGTCGTCGATCTCGTCATCACCGACCTCTGCGTGTTCGACGTGCTCGCGCACGGCGAGGGTCTCGTGCTGCGCGAATTGCACGACGGCGTCACCGTCGAGGACGTGCGCGCGAAGACCGGCTGCGACTTCGGCGTGAGCCTGCGGAAATAGCGCGATCTCCGACACACGTCTCTGACACGTCTCTGACACGTCTCTGACACGTCTCTGACACGTCTCCGACACGTGTCAGAGTAGCCAGGACATCGCGATGCGCGTCACCATCCTCGACGACTACCACGACACGCTGCGCACGCTCGACTGCTTCCGTAAGCTCGACTCGCACGACGTCACGATCTTCAACGACCACGTACAGGACGTCGAGCCGCTCGCGGCGCGGCTCGCCCA
>DASTIY010000082.1:0-6318 GCA_035717085.1 Casimicrobiaceae bacterium
GACCGGGCGCAGCAGCGAGGCGCCGAGGTCGCGGTCGAAATCGTCGACGCGGATGACGCGCGCCGCCAGCTCGCGTTGCCTTGCGAGCAGGTCGCGTTCTTCCAACGTGATGATGCCCGCCGCATGCGCCCGCTCGACGAGTTCGGCCGCGCCCTCGCCGGGCGCAAGGCGCGCATCGAACGCACCGCGCCGGCGCGCGTCCTCGATCCGACGCTCGATCGGCTCGGCGGCAATGGTCGCTTCGAGCGCGCGTTCGAGCAGCCCGACCGGCTCGTCCGTCGAACCGATGAACGTGCCCTGCGTGAGGCGATCGCGCGCGCCCCCCGGCTCGATGAGGCGCTTCGCCACGTCATGGCCGAGCACGTCGCCGGGCACGACGAACGGGCGGCCGAGCGGGAACACGATGCGGCGCATCAGCGCGGCGAGCAGCGGATTGGGGAAATTCTCGATCACGCCTTCGAGCGCCGCCTGCGCCTTGAACATGGCATCGCGGACGGCGAAGTGCACGAAGGGCGCGTCGTCGTCGTGTCGCCCGTCGCGCTCGTAGCGCCACAGCACGGCCGAGCACACGTAGAGCTGCGACAGCACGTCGCCGAGCCGCGCCGAGATCTTCTCCTTGCGCTTGAGCGCGCCGCCGAGCGTCGCCATCGCGACGTCGGCGGTCAGCGCGAGCGCCGACGAAAGACGCGTCATCTGCTGGTAGTAGCGGCGCATCGCCGGCGCGACGCCGGTGGGAACGGGCGCGAAGTGCGATCCCGTCGCACCGAGCGCGAGCGTGCGCGCGAGATTGCGTGCGGCGAAGCGCAGGTGACCGTACAGTGCCTGGTCGAAATCGTGCAACGCCTTGTCCCGATGGCGCTCCTGCGTGGCCGCCATCTCGCGCAGCACGTACGGGTGGCAGCGAATCGCGCCCTGCCCGAACACGATGAGGCTGCGCGTCAGGATGTTCGCGCCCTCGACGGTGATCGACACCGGCATCTGCATGTACGCCGCGCCGAGGAAGTTCGACGGGCCCATGCAGATGCCCTTGCCGCCGACGATGTCCATCGCGTCGTTGACGACCTGGCGCGCGCGCTCGGTGATGTGCAGCTTGGCGATGCCCGACAGCACCGACGGCTTCTCGCCCTCGTCGACGAGCGCCGCCGTCAGCGCGCGCGTCGCGTCCATCGCGTAGAGGTTGCCGCCCATGCGCGCGAGCGCCTCCTCGACGCCTTCGAAGCGACCGATCGGCAGTTTGAATTGCGTGCGCACGCGCGCGTAGGCGCCGGTCGCGCGCACGGCGAGCTTCGCCATTCCCGTGTTCGACGACGGCAACGAGATGCCGCGCCCGGCCGCGAGGCACTCCATCAGCATTCGCCAGCCCTTGCCGATCATCGGCGCGCCGCCGATCACCCAGTCGAGCGGAATGAACACGTCGCGCCCGCGCGTCGGGCCGTTCTGGAACACCGCATTCAACGGCATGTGTCGCCGCCCGATCTCGACGCCCGGATGCGACGTCGGAATCAGCGCGCACGTGATGCCGAGTTCGTCGTGCTCGCCGAGCAGGTGATCGGGATCGTACGCGCGAAACGCGAGGCCGAGGAGCGTTGCGACGGGGCCGAGGGTGATGTAGCGCTTGTCCCATGTGACGCGCAGGCCGAGCACGCGCCGGCCTTCGTGCTCGCCTTCACAGACGACGCCGAAGTCGGGAATCGACGCAGCATCCGAGCCTGCCGTCGGATTGGTGAGCGCGAAGCAAGGAATGTCGACGCCGCACGCGAGTCGCGGCAGGTAGTGACGCTTCTGCGCGTCGGTGCCGTACTGCAGCAACAACTCGCCCGGGCCGAGCGAGTTGGGCACGAGCACCGTCACGGCGGCGCTCGCGCAGCGCGTCGAGAGCTTGGTCACGACCTGCGAATGCGCATACGCGGAAAAGCCCAGCCCGCCATACGCCTTCGGAATGATCATCCCGAGGAAACCGTGCTCGCGGATGTAGCGCCACGCTTGCGCCGGCAGGTCGCGGTAGACGTTCGTCGTCTCCCAATCCGACACCATCGCGCAAAGCGTTTCGACTTCGTTGTCGAGAAAGCGCTGCTCGTCGGCGGTGAGCTTCGGCGCCGCGATCGCGAAGAGCTTCGGCCACGACGGGGCGCCCGAGAAGAGCTCGCCGTCCCAGCTCACGGTGCCCGCCTCGAGGGCGTCGCGCTCGGTCTGCGACATCCGCGGCATCACCTGCCGGAAACGAACCAGCAGCGGACGGCTTACCAACGTGCGCCGCAGGGGCGCCACGATGAGCGGCAGCGTGAACAGCGCGACCAGCGCGACCAGCGCGACGACCCACAGCGCGACGAGCGTCATCGACGTGTCCTGCGCTTCGGCGCACGCGAGCGCGTGCGCGTCTCGGCTTTCGCCGCGGCACTCGCGGCCGCCAGCGGCGCGGTGAGTCCCGCGAGCAGGAAGGGCGCGAGGCGCCGCAGCAGCACCTCGTCGCTGGCGTGCTCGTGCGGCGCGAGCTCGGCGATGAGCTTCAGCGCATCGGTGCCGGCGAGCGTGTACGACAACGCGCCCATGATGAAGTGGAGCCGCCACGACAGCTCCTTCGCCGGCAGGTGCGGCAGCGCGCGCGCGAACGCCGCCTTGAAGCGGACGATCATCGGGCGGTACTGCTCGGACAGGAAATGGCGGATGAACGGCGCAGGATCCGCGTACGCACGGCCCACGAGGCGCAGGAAATCCTTGCCGCCGCGCGCCGGATCACGCGCGAGCGCCAGCGCCGGGATCAACAGCGCGGTCAGGACCTGCTCGCACTCGACCGGCATCGGCGCCGCCTGCGCTTCGAGGCGCGAGAGAAGGTCGACGCGCGCCTGGTTCATCGGATCGAGGCGACGCGTCAGGACCGCCTCGAAGAGCTCCTCCTTCGACCCGAAGTGGTAGTTCACCGCCGCGAGGTTCACGCCGGCCGCCGTGGTGATGGCGCGCAGGCTCGTCGCATCGAAGCCGCCGGCGAGAAAGAGCGCCTCGGCGGCGTCGAGAATGCGTTCCTTGGTGTCGCGCGTGCCCGCGGGCGCGGGTGCAATGGCCGCGAGGTCGCGGGACCCGCGTTCCTGCAGCGCGTTTTCGTCGGTGGATTTCATGCGTAGGATTCAAACGATTGTTTGAATCATACGTTTGACGTATCGATCGGTCAAGCGGGATGCCCGTCCTCGACCTCGATCGGTCGAGCAACGCTCCCGACCCGCCGCGCAGGCCTGGCAGCGCGGCGCACATAGCTTCGCAGGAAGGTGCGCGCCTCGCCGCTCGGGAATTCGACGGTGACTTCGTCGCCGGCGCTGCCGCGGACCTTGCCGACTCCGAAACGCGGCACGCGCACCTCGTCGCCGCTCGCGTATTCGCGGCGTTTGCGCGACGCGACCTTGGGCGTCATCGCGTCCTCGATCGCCGCGACACGCTCGCTTCGCTCGACCTGTCGACAGTTGTCGCACCGGCCGCAGCGCTCGCCTTGGAGGCGCTCGCCGAAATGCTCGAGTATCACCCGCCAGCGGCAGATGCCGGTTTGCGCGTAGAACACCATGCGCTCGAGCTTCTCGCGATCCTGCTCGGCCTTGTCGGCGTAGCCGGCAGTCAGCGCACCGAGACGCGCTTCCGAGAGCTGCGCGTTCTTCATCGTCAGCGTGCCGCCCGCGCGGCGCGCGACGATGCCGGCGTCGACGAGCAGCTTGATCGCGACGCGGATCTTCGCCTTTCCGATGTCGGGGAGCGACGCGCGCAATGCGGCGAACTCGACGGCACCATCGCGCGACTGCCGCTCGATCGCCTCCTGCACTGCGCGGACCTGCGAGGCATGCGGATAGCGATTGGCGAGGAAGAAGCGCTGCACGCGTCGGTCGCGCACGTCGTAGAGCAGCACGCAGTCAGCCTGCGCGCCATCGCGGCCGGCGCGACCCGATTCCTGGTAGTACGCGGCGATGCTGCCCGGCATCTGCGCGTGCAGCACGAAGCGCACGTCGGGCTTGTCGATGCCGAGACCGAACGCGTTGGTCGCGACCATCGCCTGGTATTCGTCCGCCATGAAGGCGTCCTGCGCTTCGCGGCGCTCGCGGGCGGGTAGGTCGCCGTGGTACAGGCCGACGCGCAATCCCGCGTCCTTCAACGCTGCGTGCAGGGCTTCGGCCACCTTGATCGTCGCGGCATAGACGATCCCCGAGCCCGTCGCTTCCCGCACGATCCCGGTCGCGCGCGCAAGGCGCTCCGCGTCGCTCGTCACGTGCGTCACGCGGTAGTGCAGGTTGTCCCGGTACATGTCCGCGCGCACGACTTGCATCGAGGGACGGCCGAGCTGCGTCGCGATGTCGCGGGCCACGTCGTCGGTCGCCGTCGCGGTGAGCGCCAGCACGGGTGGCTTGCCGAGCGCATCGAGCGCGCACGCGAGCTCGACGTATGCGGGCCGGAAATCGTGACCCCATTGCGAGATGCAGTGCGCTTCGTCGACGACGAACAGCGTGACGCCCGACTTCGCGAGAGACGCCACCGTTTCGGGATCGGTCATCCGCTCGGGCGTCACGAAGACGATTCGCGTATTCCCACGGCGCACATCGTCGAGCGCTTCGGCCGCTTGCGCGTCGCTGTGGCTGCTGTCGAGCGCCGCGGAATCCACGTCTGCGTCGTCGAGCTTGTCGCCCTGGTCCTTGATGAGCGCGATCAACGGTGATACGACGACCGTCACGCCCTCCTGCAGCAGCGCCGGGAGCTGGTAGCAAAGGGACTTGCCCGCGCCCGTCGGCATGATGGCGAGCGTGTCCTTGCCGTCGAGCACACGCGCGATCACGCGCTCCTGGTCGCCGCGCAAGCTGTCGATCCCGAACGTCTTGCGCAGCGTCCGACGAAGTTCTCGCGGTTCGGGCTTGCGTTTGCGCGCCATCGCGGCGACTGCCGGCGGAGAATCGGAAGCACCGAAGAATGCCTCGTGCAACGATGTCGGCCGTATCGGAGCGACTGCCGACTGCGCGTCGGTCGCTTCCTACCGACGCCCTTTCGGCCGGCTGCTAACATCGACCCGGTTGTCGAGCCGCGACATGCCGCACCTTTCGATCGAACGCCCGCATCATCTTTCGCAGCGACAGGCGAAGGACGTCGCCGAGCGGCTCGCACGCGATTTCGAGGGTCGTTTCGGTCTAGCGTGGCACTGGGACGCCGACACGATTCACTTCCGTCGGCCCGGCGTGTCGGGCACGATGCACGTCGGCCCGGCGACGATCGCGCTCGAGCTCTCGCTCGGGATGCTGCTCGGCGCCATGAGGCCGGCGATCGAACGCCGGATCAACGCGGAGCTCGACCGGCTCGGCAACGGCTCGCGCGAGGCATAGCCAACGTCAGTCCTGGACGCTCCGCGTCAGTAGGGTCCGACCCCGATTTCCGTGAACGACGCTTGCGAGACGACGAGGCGTGCGGCCATTTTGGCCTGACCCTGATTTTCGAACGACCGTGCTCGGCCGTCGGCCGGTGCGCGCGGATACGGAATTGGCGCCGATCTTGCATATGACGGCGGCATGACCCGTCACCGCTCGTTGCGCACGGCGCTTTGCGTCGCCTTCGCGCTCACCGCCCATTGCGCGCTTGGCCAGGACAAGCCCGCCGCCGTCGACACGCTGAAGCGCATCCGCGACAGCGGCACGATCACGATCGGCGTGCGCGAGGCGAGCGTGCCGTTCTCGTTCATCGACGCGCAGAAGCAGCCGCAGGGCTATTCGATCGACCTGTGCCTGCGCGTCGCCGACGCGGTCAAGACCGAGCTCAAGCTGCCGCGCCTCGACGTGCGTTTCGTGCCCGTCACGTCGTCGAATCGCATCCAGATGGTGAAGGAAGGCAAGGTCGACCTCGAATGCGGCTCGACGACGAATACGCGCGATCGCCAGAAGGATGTGGCGTTCGCCTACACGACCTTCGTTGCCGGGATCAAGATGCTCGCCAAGAAATCGGCGAACGTGAACGGCATCGAGGACCTGCGCGGCAAGACCGTCGTCGTGACCAAGGGCACGACGAGCGAGAAGATGCTGAAGCAGATGAACGAGGACCGCGTGTTGAAGCTCACGATCCTCGAGGCGAAGGACCACGACGAGTCGTTCGCGGCCGTCGCCGACGGACGCGCGATTGCGTTCCCCATGGACGACGTACTGCTCTACGGACTCATTTCGAAAGCGGCGAAGCCCGACGACTTCGCCGTCGTCGGCAAGTACCTGTCGGTCGAGCCGTACGGGATCATGCTGCGCAAGGACGAGCCGGGATTCGAGCGGCTCGTCGACCGCACGCTGAACGAACTCTTCCAGACCGGCGAAGTGCGGC
>DASTIY010000083.1:0-10092 GCA_035717085.1 Casimicrobiaceae bacterium
CGAGGCCGTGGATGTCGGTGTCGAAGCCGGGGAAGCGCTCGTTGAAATCGCGCGCGAACTGCAGGTACTTCACGATTTGCCGGTTGAACCGCTCGCCGGGAATGAGCAGCGGAATCCCGGGCGGATACGGCGTGAGCAGCACGCTGGTGACGCGCCCTTCGAGGTCGTCGATCTCGACGCGCTCGATCTCGCGATGCGCCATGCGCGCGAACGCGTCGGCGGGCTTCATGGCGGGCTCCAGGTTCGACAGGTACATCTCGGTCGTCAGGCGCCCGATGTCGTTGGCGCGGTAGATGCCGTGAATGCTGTCGCAAAGATCGCGCAGCCCGATCTTCTCGTAGCGCGAGTACGCCTGCACGAACTCCGGCAGCACGCGCCACAGCGGCTGGTTTGCATCATAATCGGACTTGAACTGCTGCAAGGCGGTCAGGAGCGTATTCCAGCGGCCCTTGGTGATGCCGATCGTGAACATGATGAAGAACGAGTAGAGCCCCGTCTTCTCGACGATGACGCCGTGCTCGGCCAGGTATTTGGTCACGATCGCCGCGGGAATCCCCTGCTCGGCGAAATCGCCGGACACGTCGAGGCCCGGCGTCAGCACGGTCGCCTTGATCGGGTCGAGCATGTTGAAGCCGGGCGCGATGTCGCCGAAGCCGTGCCATTTGTCGCCCGCACGGATCATCCAGTCCTCGCGGTCGCCGATGCCCTCCTCGGCCAGCGGCTCCGGTCCCCAGACGCGGAACCACCACGAGTCGCCGTACTCCAGATCGACCTTGCGCATTGCACGGCGGAAGTCGAGCGCCTCCATGATCGATTCCTCGACGAGCGCGGTGCCGCCCGGCGGCTCCATCATCGCCGCCGCGACGTCGCACGACGCGATGATGGCGTACTGCGGCGACGTCGACGAATGCATCAGGTACGCCTCGTTGAAGCGGTAGCGGTCGAGCTGGCGCGTCTCGCTGTACTGCACCAGGATCTGCGACGCCTGCGAGAGTGCCGCGAGCAGCTTGTGCGTCGATTGCGTCGAAAAGATCAGCGCGTCCTTCGAGCGCGGCCGGTCCTTGCCGATCGCATGCATGCCGCGATAGAAATCGTGGAACGCCGCGTGCGGCAGCCACGCCTCGTCGAAATGCAGCGTATCGATCCTCGTCGACAGAAGGTCCTTGATCGTGTCGGCGTTGTACAGCACGCCGTCGTACGTGCTTTGCGTGAGCGTCAGGATGCGCGGCTTCGTCTTGACGTGCCGCGCGAACGGATGCGCACGGATCTTCTTCTCGATGTTCTCCCAGCGGAACTCTTCCATCGGGATCGGGCCGATCAGGCCCATGTGGTTGCGCGTCGGCGTGAGGAACACCGGGATCGCGCCGGTCATGGTGATCGCGTGCAGCACCGACTTGTGGCAGTTGCGGTCGACGACGACGATGTCGCCGGGCGCGACGGTCGCATGCCACACCATCTTGTTCGACGTCGACGTGCCGTTGGTGACGAAGAAGAGCTCGTCGGAATGGAAGATGCGCGCGGCGTTGCGCTCGGATGCGGCGACCGGCCCCGAGTGGTCGAGGAGCTGGCCGAGCTCGTCGACCGAATTGCAGACGTCGGCGCGCAGCAGGTTCTCGCCGAAGAACTGGTGGAACATCTGCCCGACCGGGCTTTTCAGGAACGCGACGCCGCCGGAGTGCCCCGGGCAGTGCCACGAGTACGAGCCGTCGTTCGCGTAATGCACGAGCGCGCGGAAGAACGGCGGCGCGAGGCTGTCGAGGTACGTCCGCGCCTCGCGCAGGATGTAGCGCGCGACGAACTCCGGCGTGTCCTCGTTCATGTGGATGAATCCGTTCAGCTGCCGCAGGATGTCGTTCGGGATGTGCCGCGACGTCCGCGTCTCGCCGTGCAGGAACACCGGAATCTCGGAGTTGCGGAAGCGGATCTCCTCGACGAACGCGCGGAGCTTCGCGAGCGCCTGCCGCGTCTCCTCGGGCGAGCCGGCGCCGAACTCCTCGTCGTCGATCGACAGGATGAACGC
Organism: Casimicrobiaceae bacterium; assembly: GCA_035717085.1. Lineage (GTDB taxonomy): Bacteria > Pseudomonadota > Gammaproteobacteria > Burkholderiales > Casimicrobiaceae > VBCG01. Next base: position 2,021 of record DASTIY010000083.1, read on the forward strand.
CGATGCGCGCGACTGCTGCTGCGCGAAGCTCGCGAGATCGGTATAGCTCGTCACACCGAGCACTTCCATGCCCTCGTTCTCGATGGCACGGGCGAGCGCACGGATGCCGAGGCCGCTCGCGTTCTCGGCCCGGTAGTCCTCGTCGATGATGATGACGGGAAAGCGGAATTTCATCGTGGTCTCCCTCGATCGACCGGCTTTGGGGTCGGAGCTGTCGGTATTCGCGCGTCACGCGGCGCGAATGCTGACAGCTCCGACCCCAAAGGCGCATAGACTAACGCCGGGCGAAAAGTTCCGGGCGCGCTTCGTCACAGAATGCCACGCTCCGGGTACGGGGCATGCTCGGCGATGCGTCGATAGCCGAGGCGCGTGAGGTCGATGGTTTCGAAGCGACCGTGGACGATCCGTTCGGCGATCGCGCGCCCCGCCGCCGGCGCGTGCATCATGCCGTGTCCGGAGAAGCCGGCGACGACATAGAAATTCGCAAGCCGCGACTCCCAGTTGCCGATCACCGGGTTGCCGTCGAGCTCGTTCTGCTCGTAGAGCCCCGCCCACGTGCGCCTGCAGCGGCATGCCTCGAACGCCGGAAAGCGATGCGCGAGCGCAGGCCAGACGGCGCGCTCGAAGTAGTCGTGGTCGACGTCGAAGTTGTAGCCGCGCGGCTCGTCGGAGTCGACGAGCCCGCCCGAATAGCCCTGCACGTGTCCACCATCCGCACGTGCCGACGCGCGACCTTCGGGCCGAAACGCAAGCCGCGCCATGTCCTTGACGTACGGCAGCGGCTCGATCGCGTTCGGCGTCTCGAAGTAATGCTCGAAGCGCCGCAGCGGCTCGATCGGAAGCGGCATGTCGACCATGGCGGCAACGTCCTTCGCCCATGCGCCGGCAGCGTTGACGACCGCGTCCGCCTGCAGGCGGCGACCGGAGGCCAGCCGCACGCCCTGCACCGCCGTCGCGTCGTGATCGATCGCGACGACGCGATCGTCGACGTAATGCGCGCCGAGCGCGCGCGCCTTGCGGCGCATGCCCTGCAGCAGGCCGTTGGGGTCGCACCAGCCGTCGTCGGGCGTCAGCACGCCCGCGGCGATGCCGTCGAGGTTCATCGACGGAAAGCGCGCATGCAGCGCGTCGGCGTCGAGCCAGACGGCGTCGACACCGTGCCCGCGCTGCACGTCGCAGTTGTCGCGCAGGATCGATACGTCGCGAGCGCCCACGATGAAGAGATAACCACCGCGCGTCCATTCGACGTGCGCCGGCTCGCCATCCACCGCGAGCTCCTGATCGGCATTGGCGATGAACGGAATCGAGAAGTTCGACATCGCGATGTTCTCGGGACACGAGAACTGACGTCGCGCGCCCCCCGACGCCCGCAGCGTGGAGGCGAGCGCGTACGTTGGATCGGGCTCGATGACGACGACCTCGACCGCCGGCGCGAGCCGCGCGAGGAAGCAGGCGACCGAAGAGCCGACGATGCCGCCGCCGACGATCGCGACATCGCATCGGGTTCCGGTGAACATGGGCGCGCATTGTGCGGCAAATCGGGCGCCTGCGCGCAACGAGACGCAAGTGTCACCGATCAACGACGCGGATGGCGGTGCTCGCCGTCGGGTACCATCGCGCCTGCACGCTCGTGCCGCCCGCGTGTCCAAGCGTCACGCCGCACCCGACTGCGTCCCCTTCTCGACCGCCATGGCCCTCAATCTGTTCAGCCGGCTGATGCCGCCGGAGAAGAGCTTCACCACGCTGTTCTGCGAGCAGGCCGATTGCATGGTCGACGCGTCGCTCGAGCTGCGCGACATGGTCGACAAGCGGGAGGTCACGCTCGATGCGCACATCGCGTCGATCCGCGCCATCGAGAAGCGGTCCGACGCCGTGGTGCGCGAAATCTTCCTGTCCGCGAATCGCACGTTCAACGCACCGATCGACCGCGAGGACATCCTGGCGCTCGCGCACGAGCTCGACGACGTCGTCGACCTCATCGAGGACACCGCGAAGGGCATTCAGCGCTACGCGACACCGACCGTTCCCCCCGACATGCTGACGATGGTGAACGGCATCGTCGAGAGCGCGGAACTGCTGAAGAAGGCGATGCCTTTCCTCGATTCGATCACGCGCGAATACCGGCAGATCTACACGATCTGCCAGCGCGTGGGACAGATCGAGGAGCAGGCCGACGAGGCGTTCGACTCGGCGCTATCGCGGATTCGCGCGGGGCTGCGGCAAGGCGAGCTCGATACCGTCGCGTATCTGGACCAGAAGGAACTCTACGAATGGATCGAGCGCGTCGTCGACAAGTGCGACGACGTCGCGAACCAGATCCAGCAGATCACGGCGAAGCACGTCTGAAGCCGAACCGATGGAGAGTGCCGCCCTCGGCCCGGTCCTGATCTTCGGTCTCGTCGCGGTCGCGCTGCTGTTCGATTTCATGAACGGCCTGCACGACGCGGCCAATTCGATCGCCACCGTCGTGTCGACGCGCGTGCTGAGTCCGCGCCTCGCGGTCGCGTGGGCCGCGTTCTTCAACTTCATCGCGTTCGCCGTGTTCGGCCTGCACGTCGCGAACACCCTCGGCACGGGAATCGTCGAGGCGAACGTGATCGACCCGGCCGTCATCTTCGGCGCGCTGGCCGGCGCGATCGCGTGGAACGCGATCACCTGGGCGTGGGGACTGCCGTCGAGCAGCAGCCATGCGCTGATCGGCGGCCTCGTCGGCGCGGGCGTCGCGAAAGCAGGCTTCGGCGCCGTCGTCTACTCGGGCCTCACCAAGACTGCGTTCGGCATCGTGTTGTCACCGCTCCTCGGGTTCGTGCTCGCGCAGTTGATCGCCGTGATCGTCGCGTGGGTCAATCGCAAGTCGATGCCGTTCGCGGTCGACCGGCGCTTTCGCATCCTGCAGCTGGTCTCCGCCGGCGCCTACTCGCTCGGCCACGGCGGCAACGACGCGCAAAAGACGATGGGCATCATCGCCGTGCTGCTGTTCTCGCAGGGGATGCTCGGTGGTGAATTCCACGTGCCATTCTGGGTGGTGATCAGTTGCCAGGCCGCGATGGCGCTCGGGACGCTGATGGGCGGCTGGCGCATCGTGCACACGATGGGCTCGCGGATCACGCACCTGAAGCCGATCCAGGGCTTTTGCGCCGAATCGGGCGGCGCAATTACGCTTTACCTCGCCACCGCGTTCGGCGTGCCGGTGTCGACGACGCACACGATCACCGGCGCGATCATCGGCGTCGGCGCCGCGCGGCGCGCGGCCGCGGTGCGCTGGCACGTCGCCCAGCGCATCGTGATCGCGTGGGTGATCACGCTGCCCGCAGCGGCGTTGATCAGCGCCATCGTGTACCTCGTCACTGCGCAGTTGGCAAGGTAGCGGGCGGTGTCGGACACGGGTCCGACACCGTAATAAATGCGGTCAGACCGAATTGGCGTCTTCCGAGACGGAAATTCGAGTGTGACGTGGATGTGTCGGCCGGCGCGGCTACATCTTCGGCAGCGTCACGCCCTGCTGCCCCTGGTACTTGCCGCCGCGATCCTTGTACGACGTCTCGCAGACTTCGTCGGACTCGAAGAAGATGACCTGCGCGACACCTTCGTTGGCGTAGATCTTCGCGGGAAGCGGCGTCGTGTTGGAGAACTCCAGCGTGACGTGCCCCTCCCATTCGGGCTCGAGAGGCGTTACGTTGACGATGATGCCGCACCTTGCGTACGTGCTTTTTCCGAGGCAGCATACGAGCACGTTGCGCGGTATCCGGAAATACTCGATGGTCCGCGCGAGCGCGAACGAGTTCGGTGGGATGATGCAGACGTCCCCGACGAAATCGACGAACGACCCCTCGTCGAACTTCTTGGGATCGACGATCGTCGAGTTGATGTTCGTGAAGATCTTGAATTCGCTCGAGCAGCGAATGTCGTAGCCGTAGCTCGACGTGCCGTACGAAACGATGCGATGTCCGTTCGCCTGGCGCACCTGCCCGGGCTCGAACGGCTCGATCATGCGGTGCGATGCCGCCATCTCGCGAATCCACTTGTCCGATTTGATGGACATGACGTTTACTCCAAGTCGGGAACGATTTCGAAAGCCCTCGCTCGTCGCGGCACGCATGAGCCGGCGATCCAGGCTCACTAACTCGCTTCCATTCGGAGCGCTGGTGGCGATCGCGCTGGCGAGCTGAATCGCGTCCGCAGCCCCAAGACCGTATCGCAGCACGAGCCGCTCGGCGCCGCTCGCAATCCCGCTCGTCGGCTCTGAGACGATCCAGTCGGCGCTCAGGTCTCGCAGGCGTTGAACGATCGCAATGAGTTCGGCGTCGCCGAACTGCTTCATCCGATGCTTGCGCGAACATGCCGACAAGCATTCGATCGGCGTCGTCCAGGCGACCACGATATGTCCCCACTTTCGGCCGGAGCCGACGCCGATCCAGACGACTTCGCCGTAACGCCCGCGCTAGGTGTTCTGCACGACGATGTTCGGGAACTTGCCGGAAAAGTCCTCGGCCTTCTTCGCCACGGCGATCGCCACTCTGCGCGCGATCTGCTTGTATTTCTCGGCGACCGGTCCGTCGGGATCGGCGACGACGGTCGGGCGCCCCGAGTCAGCCTGCTCGCGGATGTTGATGTCGAGCGGCAGGCTGCCGAGCACGTCGACGCCGTAGTCGCGCGACATCAGCGCCGCGCCGCCCTCGCCGAAAATGTGCTCTTCCGCGCCACACTTGGAGCAGACGTGGATCGCCATGTTCTCGACGAGGCCGAGGATCGGCACGCCGACCTTCTCGAACATCTTGAGGCCCTTGCGAGCGTCGATCAGCGCGATATCCTGCGGCGTCGTCACGATCACCGCGCCCGTGACGGGCACCTTCTGCGACAGCGTCAGCGCGATGTCGCCGGTCCCCGGCGGCATGTCGACGATCAGGTAGTCGATGTCGCGCCAGTTCGTGTCCTTCAGCAATTGCTCGAGCGCCTGCGTCACCATCGGCCCGCGCCAGACCATCGGCGTATCGGTGTCGATCATGAATCCGATCGACATCGCCTGCACGCCGTACGCCTCCATGGGCTCGATCGTCTTGCCGTCGGTCGATTCCGGGCGACCCGTGAGGCCGAGCATCATCGGCTGCGACGGCCCGTAGATGTCGGCGTCGAGAATGCCGACCCGCGCTCCTTCGGCGGCGAGCGCGAGCGCGAGATTGACGGCTGTCGTCGATTTGCCGACGCCGCCCTTCCCGCTCGCGACGGCGATGATGTTGCGCACGCCGGGAATGAGCTTCACGCCCCGCTGCACCGCGTGCGACGTCGTCTTCTGCGCGACGTTCACCGTGGCGCGCGACACGCCCGGCAACGCCGTGATCGCGTCGTGAACGAGGCTGCGGATCGTCTCGTACTGGCTGCGCCCGGGGTAGCCGAGCTGGATGTCGACGGTGACGTGGCCTCCGTCGACGACGATCTTCTTCACCTCCTTCGCGCTCACGAAGTCGCGTTCGAGATTCGGGTCGGTGAGTTCGCGCAGACGCTTCTGCACGTCCTGTTCGGTCACGGCCATGGCTTCCTCGGCAGGGATCGTCCGCGGCCCGCGGGTGCGAACGAGGAGAATCGGGGGGCGCGATGCCTTCGGCATCGCATCCGCCATTTTAGCCTTCGCGGCGGAATCGACGCCGCGTCGAGGATGACGTAGCGCAAAGTCCATGCGCAAGTGCCCCGGCGCGCGACGAGGCGCAGGCGACGCATTTGCTAGAATCCGCGATTCTCCGTTTCACCTCCTCACGCTCGAAACTAGGAATGTCGCAGCCCCCGGCCCGCACGCTGTTCGTCACGACAGCGCTGCCCTACGCGAACGGGCCGTTCCACATCGGGCACATCATGGAGTACATCCAGGCCGACATCTGGGTGCGCTTCCAGCGGATGCAAGGCAACACCGTGCATTTCGTGTGCGCGGACGACACGCACGGCGCGCCGATCATGCTCGCCGCCGAGGCGGAAGGCATCACGCCCGAGGCGCTGATCACGCGCGTCGGTGAATCGCACCGCGCGGACTGGGCGCGCTATCGCATCAGTTTCGACACGACGTACTCCACGCATTCACCGGAGAACGTCGAGCTCGCGCAAACGATCTTCCGCGCGCTGCGCCAGCGCGGTCTCATCGCGACGCGCACCATCTCGCAGTTCTTCGACCCGATCAAGGGCATGTTCCTGCCCGACCGCTACATCAAGGGCACGTGCCCCAAATGCGGCGCCAAGGACCAGTACGGGGACGCCTGCGAGGTCTGCGGATCGACCTACGCGCCGACCGACCTGATCGAGCCGTATTCGACGCTCACCGGCGCCAGGCCCGAGATGCGCGAATCGGAGCACCTCTTCTTCCGGCTGTCGGCGCCGGAAGTCGTCGAGTTCCTGAAGAAGTGGACCGCGCAGCCGGCGCCCGGGCAGTCGCTGCAACCCGAAGTGTTCAACAAGGTGCAGGAGTGGCTCGTCGACGACGGCAAGCACCTGAACGACTGGGACATCTCGCGCGACCCGCCGTACTTCGGCATCGAGATTCCGGATCAACCCGAAGGCGTACCGCCCAAGTACTTCTATGTGTGGCTCGACGCACCGATCGGCTATCTCGCCGCGTTGAAGAAGCACTTCGACTCGGGCGCCGCGCGCAAGCTCGGTGACACGCGGAGCTTCGACGAATTCATCTCGGCGCCCGAGGTCGAGCAGTACCACTTCATCGGCAAGGACATCGTCTACTTCCACACGCTGTTCTGGCCGGCGATGCTGCACTTCTCGGGCCGCAAGACGCCGACGAACGTGTTCGTGCACGGCTTCCTCGTGCTTTCCGGCGGCGCGAAGATGTCGAAGTCGCGCGGCACCGGGATCTCGCCTCAACGCTACATCGAGCTCGGGCTCGAGCCGCAATGGCTGCGCTACTACCTCGCGGCCAAGCTCAACTCGCATGTCGAGGACGTCGACTTCGCACCCGACGATTTCATCGCGCGCGTCAACAGCGACCTGATCGGCAAGTACGTCAACATCGCCAGTCGCGCCGCGCCGTTCGTGACGCGGCACTTCGAGGGCGCGCTCGCGACGCCGTCGGAGTCCGCCACCGAGCGCGCGAACCGGCTGACGATGGCGCAGACCGAAGCCGAAGCAGCGCGCCGCAATTACGACGCGCGCGAGTTCGGAAAGGTGCTGCGCGACGTCATGCGCATGGCCGATCGCATCAACGAAGCGTTCGACGCAGCGCAACCGTGGGTGCTCGCCAAGGATCCGCTCCAGCGCGACCGGTTGCAAACCGTTTGCTCGCAGGCGCTGCATGGGTTTCAGTCACTCACGGTGATGCTCGCCCCGGTGCTGCCCGACGTTGCCTCGCGCGTCGCGCACGAGCTCTTCGGCCTCGATCGCGACTTCGTGTGGTCGGACGCATGGAAGGAGCCTTCGCGCGTGCGGCCGTTCAAGCACCTGATGACGCGCGTGGATCCGAAGCAGATCGATGCGTTGCTCGGGATCGAAGATGGCGCGCCCGCGCCGACCCCGTCTTCTCCGGGCGGGCGAGAGGGGCAAGGCGAGCCGACCGCGAAAGCCGAAGGTTCGTCAGGCGCGGCCACTTCGCAAATCGACATCTCCGATTTCGCGAAAGTCGACCTTCGCGTCGCGCGCATCGTGGCGGCCGAAGCCGTCGAAGGCGCCGACAAGCTCGTCAAGCTCACGCTCGACGTCGGCGAACACGGCACGCGCACGGTGTTCGCCGGCATCAAATCGGCCTACGCACCCGAGTCGCTCGTCGGCCGCCTCACGCCGATGGTCGCGAACCTGGCGCCCCGCAAGATGCGCTTCGGCGTCTCCGAGGGCATGATCCTCGCCGCTTCGGGCGAAGGCCCGGGCGTCTACCTGCTCGCACCCGATTCCGGCGCCATGCCCGGCATGCGCGTCAAATAGCGCGCGCATGTCGCCGCTTGCCGCGATCGTCGTCGCCATTGCGGCGTGGCTCGCGATCGGCGTGTTGTGCATCGCGAAGCCCCGCGACCTGCGAGTCGTGCGCGTGCTGTTCCCCGCGGGCGCGATCGTCGGCCTCGTCGTCGCCGCGCTGGCGCTCGCCGCGC
>DASTIY010000084.1:0-2502 GCA_035717085.1 Casimicrobiaceae bacterium
AACAGCACCTTCTGCGCGAGGAGCTCTTGCGCGCTCTTCAGGTCGCCGTGCAGGAACACGCTCATGCCGAGGCGCAGGTTGGCGACGAGGCGCGCGTGGAGGTCGCAGATCTCCGCCATGCCCGCTTCCGAGAAGCTCCTGTGCTTCGTGATCTTCTTGTCGACGATGTCGGCGATCACGCGCTCGATGATGTCGCCGACCTGTTCCATGTTGATCGCGAAGGACACGATGTCGGCCCAGCGCCGGCCCTCGCGCGCCTCGAGCGCCTCGCGCGGAATCTGCGCGAGGTAGAGCTTGACCGCCGTGTAGAGCTCGTCGACGACGTCGTCCATGTTGCGCAGCCGCTCGGCGAGCGTGCGGTCGTTGGTCGTCAGCACGGTGAGCATGCCGGCGAGCATGTGCTCGACGACGTCCCCGATGCGCATCGCCTCGCGCGCCGCGCACGCGATCGCGAGGCCGGGCGTGTCGAGCGCCGACGGATCGAGGTGGCGCGGCTTCGCGGGATCCTCCGAAGCCGGGCGAGCAGGCAGCAGTTGCTCGGCGATCTTCGCGATCTTCTCGGTCCAGAAGAGCAGCAGCAACGCGAGCACGACGTTGAAGGCGAGGTGGAACAGCACGACTTCACGCGTCGCATCGAGGCCGATCCCCGCAACCCACGCATCGAGATGCCCGGCAAGCGGCACGGCCAGGACGCAACCGATCAGCTTGAACAGGAAGTTGCCGAGCGTGACGCGCCGCGCCTCCGGCGTCGAGCGCAGCGTGGAGAGCATGCCGAGGATGCCGCTGCCGAGGTTCGCGCCGAGCACCAGGCCGAGCGCGACCGGCAGCGCGATCACGTGCAGCGACGCGAGCGTCGCCACGAGCAGCACGACGGCGAGGCTCGAATAGCAGAGGACGGTGAACAGCGCGGCGACGAGCATGTCGAGCAGCACGTCGCCGGTCAGCGAGGCGAAGATCACCTTCACGCCCGCTGCCTGCACGATCGGGTGCGCCGCGACCGAAATCCATTGCAGCGCGAACATGATGAGGCCGAGACCGATCAGGATGCGGCCGAAGCGTCCCGCCGCGCTCGCCTGGCTCGACAGGTACAGCACGATGCCGGAGAAGATCAGGAGCGGCGCGAGCCACGAGAGATCGAACGACAGCAGCACCGTGACGAGCGCGGTGCCGACGTCGGCGCCGAGCATCACGGCGAGCGCGGGCGCGGTGCCGATCAGTCCCTGGCCGGCGAACGCCGCGACGATCAACGCCGTCGCGGTGCTGCTCTGGATGAGCGCCGTGACGCCGAGGCCCGCGAAGAACGCGCTGAACCGCTTCGACACGCTGCGCCGAAGGACGCGGCGCAGGTTGCCGCCGTACATGCGCAGGATGCCCGTGCGCACGATGTGCGTGCCCCAGACGAGCAGGGAGACGCCGGCGAGGAGGTTCAACAACGTTTGCATGACCAATACGATTCAGGATTCAGGACCAGGGAGCACTGTCTCGACGCACACCGGCCGCGCGATTCGGCGTTCCCCGATCCCGCTTCCATGGATCCTTACCAAGGCAGTGAATAGGTCTTCACGTTCGTGAAGCTCTTCATCGCTTCCTGCACACCCTCCTTGTACCCCAGCCCCGAATCCTTGATGCCGCCAAACGGCGTCAGCTCGAGCCGGTAGCCGGGCACCTCGCGCACGTTCACCGTGCCGACGTTCAGTTCGCGCACGAAGCGCGTAATGACGTCGAGGCGATTCGTGCAAACCGACGACGACAAGCCGTACGCCGTCGAATTGGAAATGCGGATCGCGTCGTCGATGTCGCGAAAACGGATGACCGGCGAAACGGGACCGAAGGTCTCGGTCTTAACGACGTCCATCTCGGGCGTCACGCGATCGAGCACCGTCGGCGAATAGAGGGCACCCACGCGGCGGTTGCCGTAGAGCAGCCTTGCCCCCTGCGCGACGGCCGCGTTCACCTTCGCTTCGAAGTTCTTCGCCGCGGCCTCGTCGATCACCGTGCCCATGTCGACCTTCGGATCCATGGGATCGCCGTAAGTCCAGGCACGCGTGCGCTCGAGAAGCTTTTGCACGAACGCGTCGGCCACGCCTTCGTGCACCAGCATTCGCTTGACCGCCGTGCACCGCTGGCCCGAATTCTTGTAAGACCCGGTCGCGGCCAGCGTCGCGGCCTCGTCGAGGTCGGCGTCGTCCATGACGATGATGGGGTCGTTCCCCCCCAGTTCCAGCACCTGGCGCTTGTAGACGGCCTTTGCTGCGATGTACTTGCCGACCGGCACGCCGCCGGTGAAAGTCACGAGGTCGATGTCGGGGTTGACGAGCATCTCGTCGGCTATTTCGCGCGGGTCTCCCGTGACCACCGAGAACATCGGCGGCGGCAGGCCGGCTTCGTAGAGAATGTCGGCGAGCGCGACCGCCGACAGCGGCGTCTTTTCGGTCGGCTTCAGCACCATCCGGTTGTTGGTGGCGATCGACGGGGCGACCTTGTGGGCGACCTGGTTCAGCG
>DASTIY010000085.1:0-2545 GCA_035717085.1 Casimicrobiaceae bacterium
CGATGCCAAGCGCCTCGACCGAGTCGATCGCCTTCAGGACACGCTCGACTTTCGGCCAGCCGCTGATGCGCAGCAGGATGTCGCCACCCGGGCGGACGAAGGGAAGCGTCTGGTAGGCGACGCCATGCGTGACCGATTGAACGATATCGATGCGCGAGATGATCGTGCCGAAGTCGTTGGATGCCCAGCGCACGAACGCAAACACGTTTCCCGGCGCGAACGAGAGGACGCGACGCCTGCGATCGAGGATCGTCTCGCCGCAGTCGCGGCCGAAGCGGATCCAGTGTTCGATGCGGCCCTCAAGCCACGTCAACTCGACGCGGGTGAGCAATGGCGCGGCGTGCGGTCTTGGTGCGCGCGCAAGGTCGGGTTCAAATCTCATGACTTGCCTCCATCGATGTCGGGGAATTCGCGCGCGAGCAGCGCGCGCAGCATGTCGGCGACGGTTTCGCCGCGCTGGAAGGCCGCGATCTTGATGCGGCCGCGAAGGGCGGGCGTGATGTCCACGGTGAGACGCGCGGTGTAGAGATCACTCGCCGGCGGTGCGCCGATGCCGGGATTGCGCGTCTTGATCCAAGCGTGCTCGTCGCGCGGTCTGGATGCGAAACCGCCATTCGAGCGCCGCGCCGTCATGGCGCGAGCCTTTCGGTTTCGGCGGCGAACGCCGCGACTTCGCCTGCCGAGGCGCCGCAGCTCCTTTGCTCGAAGACGAGCTGCCCGGTGCGCGCGGGACAACGGTTCAGCACGAACCGCGCGACAAGCGCGGGACGAAAGATGCGCGCCTCGGCGATGAGGGCAAGCATTTCCGCGGAACTCCAGCCATCGAGAGGCGACGGCTGCACTGGCACGAGAACGATGTCCGCCGCGAGCAACGCCGAGCGCAGCAAGGCCGCGATGCGCGGCGGCGCGTCGACGACGACGTGGTCAGCATCGCGGGCGAGCTCGGGTGCTTCCCGGTGGAGCGTATCGCGAGCGAGGCCGATGACGCCGAATAGGCGCTCGAAGCGGCGTCGCGCACGCTGCTCGGACCAGTCGAGCGCCGTCCCTTGGGGATCGGCGTCGATCACGGTCACACGCTTTCCTTGACGGGCCCAGTGACCGGCGAGATGCAGGGCGAGCGTGGTCTTGCCGACGTCGCCCTTCTGGTTGAGGAGCGCGACGATCATGACGCGCCGCCTTCGGTTTTGCACCGCGCAGACGGATCGCAAACAGCAGAATCGTTAGATTCCTTTCTGTTAGAATCTAAGTTAGGCGTTCCGTAAGCGACGGACTCTTCCGGAGAAAACGCGGTTTCCGGTTCCTGATGGCACGGGACCGCGGTTCCTGATGGCACGGGAGCGGCGGTTCCCGATGGCACGGGGGATTCCACAGCTTGTCCACAGCCCCCTGTGGACGACCGAGCAGGAGCAAAGGCGAGAAGTTCGTGTCCGCTACGATCGTGCTCGACGTCGAGTCGGTAGCCGGGAAGCGGCTGACGACGCGCAATGTCGCGCAACTCGAATGCAAAGCGCTTGAACGGCGAAAGGCTTGCCGACTTGTCGTAGAGGTGACGAAAATCGAACCGCCAGCCTGCACGCTGTCTGCCAGCGTGCTTGCGCACGATGCGATAAAGCCAGCGCTCAAGACCGCCCGTGAGCTTGAAATATTCGCGGTCGATGGTGAGCACGAGCGCGTCGTCGAGAACGGCTTTGTAGAACCAGTCTGGGACGATGAGATCGATGCCGTCGGCGCGCCCATGCGCGTCGGCGCGTTCGGTCCATTCGTTGATCCAGGAGAAGCGGTGCGCGCGGCGTTCGTTCGTTTGCCGCAGCGTGGTGGCGACGGTGGTGGATTGCAGGCGGTCGAGCGCCGCCTTGAGGCGATGGTAGTCGCGCGCGCTGTCGCCGCGTCCGATGAAGGTCAGAATCTCGTAAGGTGTGGCGGCCATCAGACGCGATGTGCGCAGTCCGGTGTCGCGGGCCTGGACAATTTGGGAGGCGGCCCAGATCAGGATGTCGCCGTCCCAGATGGTCGCCATGCCATGTTCCGGCACGGCTTCCACGCGGATAGCGATCTCGCCTGTCCTGTAGTCAATCGGCGTGATGCGGTGCGTCTTGGCGAGGGAGAAGAACGGATAAGCCATGAGGTCTTGCGCGTCGCGCGGTGCGAGGTCGCCGGGCAGCGCTCGAAACAGTTCGAGCTGCTCGCGTTCAGATCGTGTGCGGTGGCGCGACGACATCGGGCTGTCAGCGGCGTGGGTGACGGGCTTGCTCAAGTTCCGCGGCCGAGTGGCGGCGGGCCGGCAGGACGACGGCTTTACCCGGATCGGACGTCGACGCCTTCGCGGCCGCGTCGACCCATTCCTGCAGGTCTTCGACGCGGTAGACGACGCGCCCGCCGAGCTTCGAATAGCGGGGGCCGGTGCCGTAGATGCGATGCTTTTCGAGTGTGCGGATGGAGAGGCCGACGAAGCGCGCGGCTTCGGGCGTGCGTAGATAGCGTTGCGGGAAGCCCGCGAGAGTGGTGGACATCGGATACCTCCGTGATCGTCAGGGCTGCCGTCGGA
>DASTIY010000086.1:0-22255 GCA_035717085.1 Casimicrobiaceae bacterium
GTCGTAGAAAAGTTCGTAGAAGTCCCCCATCCGGTAGAAGACCAGACGATCCGGATGCTCGTCCTTGACGCGCAGATACTGCTGCATCATCGGCGTGTGCTGCTTGTGGCCGACGTCGTTCAAGCGACTCCCCTCACGTTACTGAACGCTGCGGTCGGGCGGATTCGTCTCGTCGACGACGAGGATGCGGCGCGGAACGGCAAGCGGTTCCGGCGCGGCCGGCGCTGCGACGCGTTCAGCCGTCAACGGCAGCCGCACGGTGATTTCGGTGCCCTGACCGTGGCCGGCGCTACGCGCTTCGATGCGCCCGCCGTGCAGATCGACGAGCCGGCGCGACAACGCGAGCCCGATGCCGAGCCCGCCCGCGTTCGATTCGAGCGTGGGGTCGACCTGGACGAACATCTCGAAGATGCGGTCGAGCATGTGCGGCGGGATGCCGCGGCCGTTGTCGGCCACCGACACGACGGCCTCCACGCCTTCACGCTTCGCCGCGACGCGGATCGTGCCGCCGTCGTGCGTGTATTTCGACGCATTGTTCAGCAGATTGCCGAAGACCTGCACGAGCCGCGCGGCGTCGCCATCGAGCGTCAGCTCCGATGCGTCATCGACGAAGGCGAGCGTTTGCCGGTGCTGCTCGACCTGCGCGCGCACGCCGTCGATCGCGTCGCGCAGCACGTCGCGCAGCGAAAGCGGGCTGCGGCGAAGCTCGATCTTGCCGCGGCTGATGCGCGACACGTCGAGCAAATCGTCGATGAGGCGCGTCAACTGGCGCACCTGCCGTTCCATCATCTCGCGCAGCTCGGTCGTCTTCGCCTCGTCGTTGCGCACGATCGGCCACAGGTACAGGGCATTGGCGAGCGGCGCCAGCGGATTGCGCAGCTCGTGCGCGAGCATCGCGAGGAATTCGTCCTTGCGGCGATCGCTCTCGCGCAACTGCGCCTCGGCGCGCTGCCGCTCGGTCGTGTCCACGCCCATCACGAAGAAGCCGCGCACGTTGCCGGCGTGGTCGACGTCGGGGACGCAGACGATATCGGTCATCCGCATGCCGAGGCGGCGATGCTCGCTGCGGCTCTCGAACGCGACGGTCTCGCCGGCCAGCGCGCGCAGCATGTACGGCAGGCGCTCTTCGTACGTCGCCTCGCCCAGCACGTCGCGCACGTGCTTGCCGACGATCTCGGTCACGTCGACGCCGTACCAGTCGGCGTACGCCGCGTTGTTGAAGCGATAGCGCAGGTCGCGGTCGACGTAGCTGATCTTGGCGGGCACGTGGTCGGCGACGAGGCGCACCTGCTCGGCGCTCTCCTTCGCGTCGCGCACGGCGCGCGCGCGCTCGAGCGATTCCTCGCAGCGATGCGCAACGAGCGTGGCGAGATCGATTTCCTCGAGCTGCCATTTGCGCCGGCCGCGCCGGTCGAGCGTCATCACCGCGGCCACGCGCTCGCCGCGTCGCACCGGAATGGTGAGGCGCGCCACGCCCGCCTTTCGCGCCTGCGTCGCGTCGATGATCGCCGCGGTCGCGGGATCGATCTCGTCGAACGCGCAGGCATCGGCGCCGAGGTGACGCGCGAGCAGCGAAACCGCGGTCGCCGTCACCGAGTCGCCCTCGACGAGCGTCGCGAGCGCGCGATCGAGATCGAGCAGGAACTTGAGCGACGACGTGCGTGGCGCCGCGGAGCGCGCCGATCGGGTGCGGTGCCCGCGCGACTGATCGGCCGAGCTCATCGAGCGTCGGCGGCAAGGACAGGCATGGGGGAGCCGATTTTACGCGGTCAAAAGATCCACAGCGCCTGCGCCGGCACTTCGAGCCAGTGCGTTTCGCCTTCGAGCGGCGAATCGGCGTAGGCGCGCACGCGCGCTTCGCCGACATGGAACAGGTGCTCCCAGCGGTCGCCCAGGTACATCGACGTCGACAGTTTCGCGGCGAGCCGATTGTCGCCGGGCGCCTGCACGATGCGGATGCGCTCGAGGCGGATCATGCCGACGGCGTCGGCGCCGCTCGCGACACCCGGCTTAACCGTGCCCCACAACCGCCAGCCGCTCCCTTCCAGCAACGCCGAGCCGTTGCGGACTTCGGCGATGCGACCCGGCAGTCGATTGTTGCTGCCCATGAAGTCGGCGGTGAAGAGCGTCTGCGGCGCGCTGTACATCTCCTGCGGCGTGCCTTGCTGCTCGATCCGCCCGCCGTTCAGCAGCAGGATGCGATCGGAGATCGCGAGCGCCTCGGCCTGGTCGTGCGTGACGCAAAGCGCCGACAGTTGCATCCGTACGATCAACTCGCGCAGCCACGCGCGCGCCTCCTCGCGCAGCTTCGCGTCGAGGTTCGACAGCGGCTCGTCGAGCAGGATGACCGGCGGGTTGTAGACGAGTGCGCGCGCGAGCGCGACGCGTTGCTGCTGGCCGCCGGAGAGCTGGTGCGGATAGCGCGCGGCGAGCGAGCCGAGCGAGAGCTGGTCGAGCGCCGATTGCACGCGCGTCGCGGTGTCGTCGCGGCCGGTGCGGCGAAGGCGCAGGCCGTACGCGACGTTGTCGAAGACCGTCTTGTGCGGCCATAGCGCATACGACTGGAACACGAGGCCCAGGTTGCGTCCTTCCGCCGGGACGTCGATGCCGCGGTCTTCGTCGAACACGACCTTGTCGCCGATCAGGATGCGACCCTGAGACGGCTCCTCGAGGCCGGCGACCGCGCGCAGCAACGTCGTCTTGCCGCTGCCGGATGGCCCGAGCAGCGAGACGACCTCGCCGCGCTCGAGCGTCATGTCGACGCCCTTCAGGATCGGGTTGTCGCCGTAGGCGAGGTGCAGGTTCTCGACGGTGAGCTCGGCCATGGAGATTCCTCGATCAATCGCGCAGCCGCACGCCGAAGCGCAGCGCGAACGCGAGGCCGATCGCGACCAGCACGATGTTGATCAGCGAGAGCGCGGCGACGATGTCGATCGCACCGCCTTGCCACAACGAAACGAGCGACGCGCCGATGACCTCGTTGCCCGGCGCGAGGAGGTACACGCCGGTCGAGTATTCACGCTCGAAGATCATGAACACGAGGAGCCACGATCCGAGCAGCCCGTGCCGGATCAACGGCAACGTGATCTCGCGCGATACGCGCCCGCGGCTCGCGCCGACGGTCCGCGCCGCTTCCTCGAGCTCGTTGCTGACCTGCAGCAGCGACGACGACACCAGGCGCATTCCGTACGCGAGCCACACCACGGTGTACGCGAGCCACATGCTGAACATCGTCGCGCGCAGCGGCGCGAGCGGCGGCACGAACAGGAACACCCAGAGGAACGCGAGGCCGATCAGCAGTCCCGGCACCGCGCGCGGCAACAGCACGAGATAGTCGACGACGCGCGACCAGCCGTCGTTGCGCCGGTGCGTCGCGAAACCGATGGCGGCATAGCAGGCGACGGTGATCGCGCCGCCGATCACGCCGAGCAGGATCGTGTTGACGATCGCGCGCATGTCGGTCGGCTCGTCCCAGATCGTGCGGAACGTGTCGAGCGTCAGCGCGTCGGCGAGCTTGACGCCGAACCCCCAGTTGGTGACGAAAGCGCGCAACGCGATGCCGGTGAGCGGTACCACGACGGCGACGATCAGCCACGCGTAGACGAGCGCGACCGCGAGCCACTTCCAGCGGCCGAGCGGCAGCTCGCGGATGCGGCCGGCCTTGCCCTTGATCGTCGCGTAGCGGCGCACGTTCTGCAAAAGCCGCCGCTGCATCAGCACGAGCGGGATCGTCAGCGCGACGATGCATACCGCAACGGCCGCCATCAGGTGATACGACGGCGTGCCGAGCTTGTTCGTGAGCTTGTACAGGTACGTCGACAGCACGAGATGGCCTTCGGGATCGCCGAGGACGAGCGGTAGGCCGAAGAGCTCGAGGCCGAGGAAGAAGATCAGCACCGCCGAGAAGAGCAGCGCCGGCATGATCAGCGGCAGGCTCACCGACATCGCGACGCGAAACGGCGAGGCGCCGGCGATGCGCGCCGCCTCCTCGACGTCGGAGCCCAGATTCTTCAGCGCCGACGACGCGTAGACGTAGACGTTCGGCACGTGCGTGAGTCCCGCGATCACCGACATCGCGAGCAGCGAATAAAGCCCCCATGGAATGACGCCGAAGAGGTCGGTTGCCCAGATCGAGTAGAAGCCGACGGGACCTGCGGCGACGATGTAGCCGAACGACAGCACCATCGGCGACACGAAGCTCGGCACGAGGAGCATCGGCTCGAGCATGCGCTTGCCGGGAAAATCGGTGCGCTCCATGACGAACGCGAGCACGCCGCCGAGCGGGACGGCGATGATCGTCATGCCCGCCGCGATCAGCAGCGAATTGCGCAGCGCCGACCAGAAATCGGCATCGGTGAAGATGAACTCGTACGCACTTATGCCCGCCTTGTGCGGATCGAAGAACGGCGCGTCGAGCAGGCTCTGATAAACGATCAGCGACAGCGGCGCGAGCACCGCCGCTGCGGTCAGGGCGATGGTGAGACCGCGCGGCAGGCCCGCCATGAACGGCAAGCGGGCGCCGCCGCGTGCGGCAGGGAGTGCTTTCGCGATGGAGGCCACGGGCGTCAGGGGCCAGGATTCAGGGGCCAGGGATCAGGGAGCATCGGCGTCATGCGTGTATGCAAGCAGACTGGATGCATCGAAAACGCGGAACTGGCGAGAGCGCGGCAGCAATCCCAAGACGCTGGTCCCTGAATCCTGGTCCTTGCCTTACTTCCCACCCCCCGCCGCCACGTTCTTCTTCCACTCGGCCAGGAAATCGAGCCGCTTCTTCGGATCGAGGTACTGCGTGATCTCGGAGCTCACCGGGATCGGCTTCGCGACGTTCGCGCCGAGCTCCTTGGTGAGCGACGCCGCCGTGTATTCGGCATCGACGTCCTGGCGAACCGAGAAGAGCTCCACCTGGCTGCCGATCAGCTTCTGGCCACGCGGCGACAGGATGTAGTCGGTCCACACCTTGGCGGCGTTCGGATCCTTGGCGCCCTTGGCGATGAACATCACGCGCGACAGCACGAGCGTGTAGTCCTTGGGCAGCACGACGCCGAGGTTCGGGTCCTTCTTCGAGCGCACGAGCGCGTACGAGCCCAGCACGTTGTAGCCCAGCAGGTGCTCGCCGGAGCTGACCTTTTCCAGCATGTTGCCGGTGCTCGCGTAGACGCGGTAGTTCGTCGCGCCGAAACCCTTCTCGAGATCCTTCATGCCCGGAAAGTCCTTCGTGTCCTGGACGACGAACATGAAGCCGACGCCGCTCTTCTCGATGTCGTACGTCGTGACCTTCCCCTTGAGCTTCGCCGTATCGGACATGAGGAGCTTGGCGAACGCCGCATGATCCTGGGGCACCTCGTTGCCCGTGACGAGCCGCTTGTTGTAAATGAACACCGCGGGCTCGTACGTCGTGCCGTACGCCTCGTTCTTGTAGACGGCCCACTTGGGAAGCTTCGCCGCCTCCGGCGACGTGTACTGCAGGGCCTTGCCGTCGTCGACGAGCTTCACCTGCAGGTCCATCGCCGAGCTCCACATCACGTCGGCGCCGCCTTGCCCCGCCGCCGATTCCGCGATGAACCGGTTGTACATCTCCGTCGAGTTCATGTCGTTGTACTCGACCTTGATGTCCGGGTACACGGCGTTGAAGTCCTTGATCAAAGGCTGCGCGGCCTTCGTGTCGAGCGCGCTGTAGATGACGACGCGGCCTTCCTTCTTCGCGGCGGCGATCGTCTGGGCGTAATCCGCCGGATAGCCGGCAGGGACGTTCTGCGCGAGAACCGGCGCGGCGATGAAAGCGAGGGCAAGCGGCAGCAGGCGTGGCGACATGCAAACCTCCGAGGAGAAAGTGGGAGGCCCGCGCGACGGCGGTTGCGTCGCCGGGAGACGCGGGCTTGGTGACAACTTATTCTATGCGTATCGGCGATCGTCGGCGTCGCGCGCAAGCACGCGCGCAAGCCGGAACCTGCGCACACCATGACACCGGCATGAAGACGGATTGGCAAGACTGGATCGGCAGAACGTTCACGCGCGAGGACGTCATCTCGGCGTGGCCCCTGACTGCGCTCGCCGCGACACTCGACCGCGACGACGAGCCGTCCAAGCCCGGTGATCCGCTGCCGCCGCTCGCGCATTGGCTCTACTTCCTCCCGGTGTATCGCGAGTCCGACGTCGGTCCCGACGGACATGCGAGACGCGGTGCGTTCCTGCCGCCGGTGCCACTGCAGCGGCGCATGTGGGCAGGCGGCCGCCTTTCCTTCGAGGCGCCGCTTCGCGTCGGCGACACCGCGACGCGCGATTCCCGAATCGTCGACATCGTGACGAAGGAGGGGCGCAGCGGACCGCTGGTCTTCGTCGTGGTCCGCCACACGGTGCGCACCGAAGCCGGCGTCGCGATCGTCGAGGAGCACGACATCGTCTATCGCGATGCGGCATCGGCCGCGATCGCCACGTCGCCTCCCGCCGCGCCGGTCGACGCGGCATGGACGCACGAGATCGAGCCCGATCCCGTATTGCTTTTTCGCTATTCGGCGCTGACGTTCAACAGCCACCGCATTCATTACGACCGTCGCTACGTCACCGACGTCGAAGGCTATCCGGGTCTGATCGTGCACGGACCGTTGATCGCAACGCTGCTCGCTGACCTGCTGCGTCGGGCCCGCCCGCGAGCGCGGGTTTCGCGTTTCACGTTTCGTGCCGTGAGCCCGCTCTTCGATACGCAGCCGTTCTTCGTGCGCGGACATCCGGCGCACGACGATCGCTCGGTGCATCTGTGGGCGGCGAACGTTCACGGCGGCCTGGCGATGGACGCGACCGCCGCGTTGGCCCCGGCATGATCGACGAGCGGCATCCCGAAATCCGCAGCGCGATCCGCGCGCTTTGCGCCGAATATCCCGACGAATACTTCCGGCGCGTCGACGCGAAGCGCGGCTATCCCGAAGCATTCGTCGACGCGCTGATGCGCGCCGGCTGGCTCGCGGCGCTGGTCCCCGAGGAATACGGGGGCGCCGGCCTCGGTCTCTCGGAAGCGTCGGTGATCCTCGAGGAAGTGAATCGTTGCGGCGGCAACGCCGGCGCCGTGCACGGCCAGATGTACAACATGGGCACGCTGCTGCGCCATGGCAGCGTGGAGCAGAAGCGCGCGTACCTGCCGGCGGTCGCCGAGGGCCGCCTTC
The DNA here is from genome assembly GCA_035717085.1 of Casimicrobiaceae bacterium. Classification (GTDB taxonomy): domain Bacteria; phylum Pseudomonadota; class Gammaproteobacteria; order Burkholderiales; family Casimicrobiaceae; genus VBCG01. The sequence continues at coordinate 7,158 of DASTIY010000086.1, forward strand.
GCATCCAGTCGATGGCGGTGACCGAGCCGACTGCCGGCACCGACACGACGAAGATCCGCACGACGGCCGTGCGCCGCGGCGACGTTTACGTCGTGAATGGGCAGAAGGTGTTCATCTCGCGCGTGATGCATTCGGACCTGATGATCCTGCTCGCACGCACCACGCCGGTCGAACGGGTCGAAAAGCGATCGGCGGGCCTGTCGATCTTCATCGTCGACCTGCGCGAGGCCATCGGACACGGCCTCACGGTGCGGCCGATCGCCAATCTCGTCAATCACGAGACGAACGAGCTCTTCTTCGACGATCTCGAGATTCCGGCGGCGAACCTGATCGGCGAGGAAGGCAGCGGCTTTCGCTACATCCTCGATGGCCTGAACGCCGAGCGCACGCTGATCGCGGCGGAGTGCATCGGCGACGGCTACTGGTTCATCGAGCGCGCGGTCAAGTATGCGAACGAGCGCGTGGTGTTCGACCGGCCGATCGGCAAGAACCAGGGCGTGCAGTTTCCGATCGCCGACTCGTTCATCGAAATCGAGGCGGCGAATCTCATGCGCTACCGTGCGTGCGATCGCTTCGATGCGGGCGAGCCTTGCGGCGCCGAGGCGAACATGGCGAAGCATCTCGCGGCGAAGGCGTCGTGGGAGGCCGCGAACGTCTGCCTGCAGACGTATGGCGGCTTCGGCTTCGCCAGCGAATACGACGTCGAGCGCAAGTTCCGCGAGACGCGGCTCTACCAGGTGGCGCCGATCTCGACCAACATGATCTACGCCTACGTCGCCGAGCATGTGCTCGGCCTGCCGCGATCGCTTTAAGGCGAGGGGCGAGGGACCGGCGAACCGGTTCGCCCTCGGTAACCTTTCGATCCTCCGCCGCGCATCCTCGGTGTCGGGCTCGTGGCCCCCGGGGCCGTCGGCTCGATCACGTGGCCGTGACTTTTGCGTTGGTAGCGCGGACCTGCGCTTTCATCGCGTCCTGCCGGCGCGTCTGGGCGGCCGCGTCGACCGCACGCTTGCCCGCGACCATCTCGGTGATCCAGTTGACGAGGATCGTCGTGTACGCCTGGCGCGAGGCGGGATGCGTGAGTCCGTGGTCGGCGCCGTCGAGGACGCGATACGTGAGCGAACGCGCGTTGGCGAACGCGTCGCGGTAGTTTTCGATCACGGCGTGCGGAATCGTCTCGTCGTGTCCGCTCTCGACGATGAGCACGTCGCCGCGATACGCGTTCGCGGCGGCGAGCGCGCGATTGTCCGTCGCGGCAATGCGCTCGCGGCGGTATGCGTCGAGGCCCTGCAGCTTGCGCAACTTCTGCTTCGGCGCGTCCCAATCGCTGTCGCGATAGAGCGCCGGCGCGCGCAGCCCGAGCCACTTCACGTTGCGCATCGTCGTCAGGATCGTGCCGAGATAGCCGCCGTAGCTGCTCCCAACGACGGCGACTTCGTCGTCGTCGACGACGATCTCGCGCACCAGGCGATCGTACGCGCCGAGCGCGTCCTGCAGGTTGTCCTCGCGGCTGACGCTCGGACGGTCGGGCTCGGTCAGCGCGTGTCCGCGCATGTCGACCGTGAGGCATGCGCAGCCGAGCGCCGCGATCTCTCGCGCGCGCGCTGCGTACTGCGATTGGGTGCCGCCCCAGCCGTGCAGGAACAGCACGCCCGGAATGCGCGCGTCGGGAACGATCAGCGTGCCGGCGATCGCCCGCGGGCCTACGGTGATGTCGACGACTTCGTCAAGGATCGGCATGCGGGCGACGGTCGTTGAATGCGGGAATCATCGCAGGCGCTCGATACGTGCGTATTTCGTCAGCGTGCCGCCGTGATTGTCGTCCCCACGGTAGTAGACGAGCGCATCGTGGGGTAGCTCGATCTCGCCATAGGCCTCGACCGACCATGCACGCACGACGCGCAACGCCGCATCGTCGTGGAACGCGCGCAGCGCGGCGACCTCGGCACCGCTCGCGCCCCCCACGCGCCACGACTGCTCGAGCACGCCGGAGCGCACACCTCCCATCGAATCGACGCCCGCCGCGACGTCATAGTTCCGCCGCGACGCGATGAACCCCGGGAAGCAGCGCAGTGCGGCGCCATCGTAGGCGCGTGCCTTGGCGACGGCATCGCGCGCGGGCGCCGGCAGTTCGAGCGCGCCGAGAGCGTCGAACCCATCGCGAGCGACGAGCAGCTCGGAGCCTCCGTACACTTCGTGGCCGCGGTTGGACCGCGTCGTCCTCTGCGTGCCGCAATACGCGATCGCGAGGTCGTCGACGCAGGCGTAGCCCACGCTGTAAGTCGTGACGTCGGCGAGGTCCTGTTCGACCGCAATGCCGTAACGCCTGATTTCCTCGTCGTCGGTGTCGCGTAATGCCGCGTCGAGCGCGGTCGCATCGTGCAGCACCTCCTGACCCAAGCCGCCGATTCCCAGCGCACGCTTCATGCGAACCGGGCCGGACTTCATGAGCTCGAGTGCCGCCCGGCGCGCGTCATCGCGAGCGAACGCGGTGAAGCCGTCGAGCACCACGTCGCTCACCGCGTCGGCGAAGTCGTCGGACCAGCCTTCGGGCGCATGCGAATCCTCATCGACCAGTCGATGGCTGATGCTCTTGGTCGCGACGAACGGATACGGCACCACGCCACCGAAGAGATCGCCGACGCTCTCGATCCCGAGCGCATGCGCGTGCGCGACGCCGACCAGCGTGTCGGTGGGAACGAAGTAAGGCGTTCGCGCATAGTGGCGGCTCGCATCGTAGCGGCCGCCGAACGCGATGCCCTTGATCTCGGCGAGAAGACGCGCGAGCGCCTCGCACGTCGCGTGGTCGTGCGGCGCCCGATGATCGGTGGTGTCGCGCAAGACGACGACCTGCCGCGCGTCCGGCGTGGCGCGTGTCACCAAAGGGTCGTCCCTGAGTTCCGTCGAGGCGCCGCGTGGCATCGAGCAGCTTGGACCGCGCCGGCGGCGATTGATTGCTCGCACGACGACGGCGGCGGATGACCGCTCACACGACGGCGGCGAGCGCGAGGACGAGCGCGGGCGGCATCACCCACGCGCCGACGCGCAGGAAGTCGATACCGCGTACGCGGACGCCGTCGCGACGCAACGCTGCGAGCCACAGGATCGTCGCCAGCGACCCGGCGACCGAAAGATTCGGACCGAGGTCGATGCCGACGAGGATTGCATCCGTGATGCGCGGATCCGCGTGCACACCGGCGGCGGTGGCGCCGGCGATGAAGGCCGCCGGCAGATTGTTCAACACGTTGCACGCCAGTGCAACGACGATCCCGGCGAGCACGGCGGTGATGGGTACCGAATGCGACGCCGCTTCGCGCAACGCGGCCTGCAGCGACGCGATCGTTCCGGTCACGCGCAGCCCTTCGACGAGCACGAACAGTCCGGCGACGAGCGGGAGAATGCCCCACGTCACGTGCCGCGCGATCGCCCAGGGCATCTTCCGCTCGACGCCGAGCACGACCGCGAGCGTGGCGATCGCCGCCGCGAACGTCGCCACGCCGAGGTCGAGGCCGAATGTCGACGCGAGCGTGAGCGCGACGGCGGCCGCGACGAGGCCACCCGCCGCAACGCGACCGCCGCTCGTCAAGGCCGGGATCGGAACGTCCGCGGCGAGCGCACCGTGGAGCGCACGGCGCTGCGCAAGGCGCAATGCGACGAAGGTCGCGACGATCGCGGCGAGCGACGGAAGCGCGAAGCGGGCAAGCCACGTACCCAAGGGCGGCAGGTCGCTGCCGAAGACGACGAAGTTCGCCGGGTTGGCGATGGGCAGGACGAAGCTCGCAGCGTTCGCGACGAATGCGCAGACGAAGAGATACGGCAGCGGATCGGCCCGGGCCGTGCGCGCCGCTGCGAGCACGGCCGGCGTCAGCACGACCGCCGTCGCGTCGTTGGACAGGAATACGGTGACGATGACGCCGACGCCGTATACGAGCGCGAAGAGGCGTGCCGGCGAGCCGCGTGCGAAGCGCGCGGCGCGCGCCGCGAGCCAGTCGAACAATCGCTCGCTGCGTCCGAGCTCGGCAAGCAGCATCATGCCGGCCAGGAACAGGTAGACGTCGGTCCCCCTGGCCACGCCGGCGAGTGCCTGTCGCCATGGCAGCAGCGAAAGCGCGACGAGCGCGACAGCGCCGCCCACTGCCCACGCGGCTTCCGATGTGCGCCAAGGGCGAACGATGACGCCGGCGATCGCCGCGACGCAGATCGCCCACGTCGCACCATTGGCGAGCGTCACGCGGTCGTCGGGCGATCGAAAGCCACGCCGCTCGTCTGCTCGGAAAGGAAGGAAGGTGCGCGCGGTCGCGTCATGGACAGCGAAGCATAGCGGCTCGCCCTGTTCAATGCAGCGCCGATCGGCGATGATTCACCGCCCGCCGGCACGAAAGACGAACGACGACAAAGCGGCCGGGCGCGATCGATCGCAGGGAGGAACTCCACCCTTGGAAACGCCATCGCCCTCCGCGTGCGCGACGTGCTCGCTGCGCGCGCGCCGCGCCGGTCTGCCGCTGCTGTGTCTCTTCGCGCTGCTTCCGGCGCAACACGCCGGAGCGCAGACGCTGCGCGAGCTCGGCGACCTCTCGATCGAGCAGCTGTCGCAAGTCGAGATCACGTCGGTGTCGAAGCGCGCCGAGCCGCTGTCCCAGGCACCGGCGGCGGTGTACGTGATCACGAGCGACGACATCCGGCGCTCGGGCGCGACGTCGCTCGCCGAAGCGCTGCGGCTCGCCCCCAACCTCGAAGTGGCCCGCGTCAACTCGCAGTCGTACAACATCTCGTCGCGCGGCATGAATTCGGTGAACGCGTCGAACAAGCTGCTCGTGATGATCGATGGTCGCAGCATCTACACGCCGTTCTTTTCGAGTGTCTTCTGGGATCAGCAGGACGTCATGCTCGCCGACGTCGAGCGCATCGAAGTCATCAGCGGCCCCGGCGGCACGCTGTGGGGCGCAAACGCCGTGAACGGGGTGATCAACGTCATCACCAAGACATCGGCGCAGACGCAGGGCGGACTCGTCGACGTGAAGGCCGGCGATTTCCTGCAGCGCGGCGAGGGTCGCTACGGCGGAAAGCTCGGCGACCTCGGCACGTATCGCGTGTACGCGCTCGGCTTCGATCAGGGCAACACGCGGCGCCCGAACGGCGCGAGCGCCATGGACGAATGGCGCGGCAAGCAGGCCGGATTTCGCGCCGATCTCGCGACACCGGGCAACAGCTATACGCTGCAGGGTGACGCGTACGAGAACCTCGTCGATACGCCCGGCGGCCGGCGCCGCGGCGGCAACGTGCTCGGCCGCTGGAACCGATCGTTTGCGCACGGCTCGCTTTCGGTGCAGGCGTACTACGACCAGCAGGACCGGGACGTCCGCGACATCGGAGGCGGCGGGTCGTTCGAGCGCACGCGTACGCTCGACATCGAGGTCGAGCATGCGATCGACCTCGGTGCGCATCAGATCGTGTATGGCGCGGGACACCGCACGTGGCGTGACCGGTTCACGAACACGGCGAACCCGTTCGAGCTGAAACCGCCGGAAGAGACGCTCAACGTCACCAACGTGTTCGCGCAGGACACGGTGCATCTGCGCGACGACGTGCGGCTCACGTTCGGCAGCAAGTTCGAGTACAGCACGTTCAGCGGCTGGGACGTGATGCCGAACGTGCGCGTGGGCTGGCAGGTGAACGCCGACAATTTCGTGTGGGCGGCAATCTCGCGCGCGGTGCGCGCACCGTCGCGGCTCGAGCGCGACCTCACCGCGCCCGGCATCGTCAACCCGTCCCCGGACTTCCAGGCGGAGAAGCTCGTCGCTTACGAGGCAGGCTGGCGCGCGCAATGGTCGCGCGTCGCATCGATTTCGGCGTCGGTTTTCTACGACGACTACGACGACTTGCGCACGACGAAGCCGAACGACGCGACCGTGCTTCCCGTGACGTTCGGCAACGGCTGGAAGGGCTACACGTACGGCACCGACGTGTGGGGAAGCGTAAGCCCCGCCGGCTGGTGGCGTCTCGATGCCGGCTTCGAGATCCTGCACAAGCGCTTCCACCTGAAGCCGGGTGAACGCGACATCGCCGGCTCGCAAACGGTGCTCGGCCACGACCCCGGCCATCAGGTGTTCCTGCGCTCGTTCTTCGATCTCGGACGCGACGTCGAGATCTACGTCGGGTTGCGCCAGGTCGGCGCGCTATCCGACGTCGGCGTGCCGAGCTTCACGGAGGCCGACGTCCGCCTCGGCTGGCGCGTGACGCCGGCGCTCGAGCTTTCGCTCACCGGCGAGAACCTATTGCATCGCTTTCACGCGGAAGCCACCGAGCCGCCCGTCAACCAGATCCCGCGCAGCGTCTTCGCCGGCGTGCGGTGGAGCTTCTGAGCGGTCGACCCGTGATCGTCGCATCGCCTAACGCTCGCCGCCTGCTCGCCGTCGTCGCGTCCCTTTGCGTCGCGTGCGTGGCGACGCTGTCGCGGGCGCAGCAACCGGGCGTCGAATACGCGGTGAAGGCGACCTACCTCTACAAGTTCGCGCCGTTCGTCGAGTGGCCGGTTGGCGTCTTCGCGACGCCGACCGATCCGTTCGTGATCTGCATCGCCGGCGACGATGCGGTCAGCGTGCTCGTCGACGAGGCGGCGCGCGGCCAGCGCGTCGGCGCGCATCCGATCGAGGTCGTGCACCTGCCTGCCGGTGGTGCTGTTGCATGCCACGTCCTGTACGTCGCGCAGCGCGGGGCGGCCGGTGCCGCCGATCTACGCGCCGTGCGCGGCAAGCCGGTGTTGACCGTCACCGACGGCGCCGGGGACGACCATGGCATCATCAACTTCGTCCTGCAGGACAACCGCGTGCGCTTCGAGATCGACCAGAACGCCGCGGCGGAGAACGACCTCGTCATCAGCTCGAAGCTCCTGAACCTCGCCGTGCGCGTGCGTCCGAAAGCGTGAGCGCGCAGGGCCGCCCCCGGACGTGACCACGCGCATCTTCGGCATCGAACGCGCCAATTTCTGGCCCGCCGTGGCCGCCGCGGGCGTGCTGCTGCTGTTGCTCGCGGGGGGCGTCATCGTCATGTACAACGAGCAGGCGTACAAGGACGCGAAGACGCAGCAGGCCGAGGCGCAGAGCCGCATTCTCGCGTCGACGGTGACGGCTGCGCTCGCGTTCGACGATCGCAAGGCCGCGCACGAGTACGTCAACGCGCTGGCCGTCGATCCGCAGATCCAGGTCGCCGCCGTGTACGACGACAAGGGGAACCTGTTCGCCGCTTATTCGCGCCATGCGGATCGGGTCGGGCCGCCCGCGGTGAAGCCTTCGGACATGCACATCGAAGCCGATCAGCTGCTCGTCAGCGTGCCGGTGCGCCAGGGCAACGAGGCGCTCGGCTCGGTCTACCTGCAGATGTCGATCGACCCCATTTCGCGGCGGCTCGAGCGCTACGGCATCCTCGCGCTGCTCGTCGCGATGGCGTCGCTGATCTTCGTGCTGCTCGGCATTGCGCAGCGTCGCCTCGCCGCAGCGAACGAGCAGCTGCGCAGGCAGGGCGTGGACCTCGCCGACGCGAACGAGAACCTGCGCGCACAGATCGCGCAGCGCGAAAGCGTCGAGAGCGCGCTGCGGCAGGCGCAGAAGATGGAGGCCATGGGCCAGCTGACAGGCGGTATCGCGCACGACTTCAACAATCTGCTGCAGGTCATCATGGGCAACCTCGAGGTCCTGCAGCGGCGCAAGCTCGTCGCCGACGACAATGCGACGCGCATGATCGCGGCGGCGCGCCGCGGCGCCGAGCGTGCGGCGACGCTGACGCAGCGGCTGCTCGCCTTCGCGCGGCGGCAGCCGCTCGCGCCGAAGTCGATCGACGTCAACAAGCTCGTCAACGGCATGTCGGAGCTCTTGCATCGCACGCTCGGCGAATCGATCCGCATCGAGACGGTGCAGGCGGGCGGCATCTGGCGGGTGCACGCCGATGCGAACCAGCTGGAGAACGCGCTGCTGAATCTCGCGGTGAACGCGCGCGATGCGATGGAGTCCGGCGGCAAGCTCACGATCGAAACGGCCAACGTCCATCTCGACGACGCGTACGCGGACGCCAACGAGATTCGCTCCGGGCAGTACGTCATGATCGCCGTCAGCGACACCGGCACCGGCATGGCCGACGACGTCGCGGCGAAGGCGTTCGAGCCGTTTTTCACGACCAAGGACGTCGGCAAGGGCTCGGGGCTCGGCCTGTCGCAGGTCTACGGGTTCATCAAGCAATCCGGCGGTCACGCGAAGATCTACAGCGAGCCCGGGCAGGGCACGACGATCAAGCTCTATTTGCCGCGCCTCGCGCAGGAAGAAGACGTCGACGCCGCGACGGCGCTCGCCGGCGCACTGCCGCAAGGTCAGTACGATCGGCTGATCCTGATCGTCGAGGACGACGAGGACGTGCGTGCGCACGCCGTCGCGATGTTGAAGGAACTCGGCTATGCGGTGATCGAGGCGGCCGACGGTACCGAGGCGTTGCGCGTGCTCGATGCGCATCCGGACGTGCGGCTGCTCTTCACCGACGTCGGGCTTCCGGGCGGCCTCAACGGCCGCCAGCTCGCCGACGAGGTCCGTCGGCGCCGTCCGGACCTCGACGTGCTCTTCACCACCGGCTACGCGCGCAACGCGATCGTGCATCACGGCCGTCTCGATCCCGGCGTCGAGCTCATCACCAAGCCGTTCACGTTCGCGGCGCTCGCCACCAAGGTGCACGGGATCTTCGAGCGGCACCAAGGATCGCCGCGCACCGCGGCAAGCCGCTGACACCGATCACGAGGCCGCGATGAGCAGCGCGACTGCCGACACACCGCGAAGCGAGGATCCCGAGCGCGAGCGATGGGACACCCGCTTCGCGGCGGCCGACTACGTGTTCGGAACCGAGCCCAACGCGTTTCTAGCCGCACAGGCGCCGCGTCTGCGCCCGGGAATGACGGCGCTTTGCGTCGCCGACGGGGAGGGGCGAAACAGCGTCTGGCTCGCGCGCCGCGGTCTCGTCGTCACGGCGTTCGATTTTTCGACGGCGGGGCTTGCGAAGGCGCGCGCGCTCGCCGCCAGGTCCGGCGTTCGCGTCGACTATCGCGAGTCCGATGTCATGCGCTGGGATTGGACCGCGACGCAATACGACGTCGTCGTCGCGATCTTCGTGCAGTTTGCATCGCCGCCGCTGCGTGCACGGATGTTCACCGGCATCGTGGACGCAACGAAGCCCGGCGGCCTGGTGCTCGTTCAGGGCTACGGGCCGAAGCAGCTGGAATTCGCGACCGGTGGGCCGAAGAAGCTCGAGAACCTGTATACGGAAGACTTGCTGCGGCAAAGCTTTGCCGAGCTCGACATCCTGCATCTCGCCGCGCACGACGACGTCATCGCCGAAGGTGCAGGGCATCGCGGCATGTCGGCATTGATCGACATGGTCGCGCGCAAGCCAACGCCGGTTGCCGCGGGTTGATGCCGTGTCCACGCTGACGCCCGCTTTCCGCCGATTGGGTGAAGCGCTCTTCGCGTTGCTCGTCGAGACCGTCGAGGACTACGCGATCTTCGCGATGGACGTCGACGGGACGATCGTTCACTGGAACGCGGGGGCTGCACGCATCACCGGTTACAGCGAAGCGGATGTTCTCGGGCAGCCGCTCGACATTCTTTTCACGCCCGAGCAGATCGCCGAGGGCGCGCCGGCACGCGAGCTGCAGGTCGCGCGCGACACCGGTCGCGCCGAGGACGAGCGCTGGCACCTGCGCAAGGACGGCGGCCGCTTCTTCGCGCTCGGCATCGTGGTGCCGCTTCGCACCACCGACGGAACGCTCGTCGGATTCGGCAAGATCCTGCGCGACCGGACCGACATCAAGGAGACGCAGGAAACGCTCAAGAAGCGCACCGAGCGTCTCGAGGAGGACGATCGTCAGAAGGACCGGTTCCTCGCGACGCTCTCGCACGAGTTGCGCAATCCCCTCGCGCCGCTCGCCAACGCGGTTGCGATCCTGCGCATCCAGGCGCGCGAGGTGCCGCGCCTCCTGCCGATGGTCGAGCTCATGGATCGTCAGCTCGAGCGTCTCGAGGGACTCGTCGACGACCTGCTCGACGTCACGCGAATCACGCACGGCAAGCTGCGGTTACGCAGCGTGCGCATCGACATCGCGCAACTCGTTCGCGAGGCGGGGGAGTCGACGCGCGGCATCGTCGAGCCGCGCAACATCGCGCTGACGGTGGCCGTTCCACCCGTCCCCGTGCCGGTCGACGGCGACCGTCAGCGGCTCCTGCAGGTGTTCGGCAATCTGCTCGAGAACGCCGCGAAGTTCACACCGGCGGGCGGAAGCATTTCGGTCGTCGTCGATGTCGAAACGCCCGAAGCCGTCGTGCGCGTGCGCGACACCGGCGTCGGCATCCGGCCGGAAGAGGCGGAGCGCATCTTCGAGCTCTTCACCCAAGGAACGATTTCGCTCGACGAGGCAACCGGCGGTTTGGGGCTCGGCCTCGCGATCGTGCGCGACCTCGTGGCGATGCACGGCGGCAGCGTGCAGGCGCAAAGCGCGGGCGTCGACAAGGGGAGTGAATTCATCGTGCGGCTCCCGCTGGCAACCGACGAAGGCGTGCGCTGAATGGAATGGTCGCGCGCACCTGCGCGGACGCGATGCGAGGTGGTCGGGGTGAGAGGATTCGAACCTCCGGCCTCTACGTCCCGAACGTAGCGCTCTACCAGGCTAAGCTACACCCCGTCGTCCTGCGGCTTTCGAAGGTGGCGCTCGGGAAAAGATTCTGGCGCCGCAAAGACAGCCCGCCATTGTAGCAAAACCGTGCTCGCGCCGGCGAGCAGAACGACGTCGATTCAGTAGCTGCGGCGTGCCGCGAAAGCGGCGAGGCGTCGCATCCCCTCGGCGGCGGGCGAGGGCGGCAACGCGTCGAGGCAACGCATCGCGGCGTCGCTCTCCGCGTGGGCGCGCTCGCGCGCGTAATCGAGTGCGCCGGTGCGATGCAGCGCTTCGACGACCGGGGCGAAATCGGTGAGGCCGCCACCGCTCACCGCATGGCGAATGACGTCGGCCTCGTCGCGCGTGCCGACGGCGAGCGCGCGAATGAGCGGCAGCGTCATCTTGCCCTCGCCGAGATCGTCGCCGAGGTTCTTGCCGATCGCCGCGGCGTCGCCGGAATAATCCAGCACGTCGTCCATGATCTGGAACGACGTGCCGAGATGCAGGCTGTAGCGCGCGAGTGCGTTCTCGGCCGCTTCCGCCGTGTCGCCGAGCACGGCGCCGATGCGCCCGGCGGCTTCGAAGAGTTTCGCGGTCTTGCGCTCGATCACGTCGAAGTACGCGCGCTCGTCGAGCGCGGCGTCGCCGGTGTGCAGCAACTGCAGCACCTCGCCTTCGGCGATCAGGTTCGTCGCATCGGCGACGATCGCGAGGACGCGCATGCGATTCACGCCGACCATCAGCTGGAACGTGCGCGAATAGAGGAAGTCGCCGACGAGCACCGACGCCGGGTTGCCGAAGCGCGCGTTCGCGGTCTCCTTGCCGCGGCGAAGCTTCGATTCGTCGACGACGTCGTCGTGCAGCAGCGTCGCCGTGTGGATCATTTCGATCGCGGCCGCGAGCGTGTGGTGATCACGACCTTCGTAGCCGCAGGCGCGCGCCGCGAGCAGCAGCAGCGCCGGGCGCAGCCGCTTGCCCCCGCCCGCGATGATGTAGCTCGCGACTTCGCGAATCATCACCACGTCGGACGCGAGGCTCTCGCGCAGCACGCGATCGACGGCGACCATGTCGTCGCCGATGACGGGATCGAGGAAATCGAGGGTCACGTGTGGGTGAACAGCGGCGTGCGTCGCGTTCGTCCGTGCCGGCCCATTCGACGCCCGAAGTGCGTCGGCCATTCTAATACCGGCGACACGTTCGATGGGTTCATTTCCTCGGTAAAACGCGCTATAATGCAAGGCTTTTCCCATTAACGGGAGCTTTTCTCATGTACGCGGTCGTAAAAACCGGCGGCAAGCAATACAAGGTTGCCCCCGGCGAAAAACTCAAGGTCGAACAGATACCGGCGGACGTGGGCGCGGAAGTGATCCTCGATCAGGTGCTGATGGTGGGCGACGGCGACGCCGTGCGCGTAGGGCAACCGACGCTCGCGGGCGCGACCGTCAAGGCCATCGTCCTCGCGCACGGTCGCGGCGAGAAGATCCGGATCTTCAAGATGCGCCGGCGCAAGCACTATCAGAAGCATCAGGGGCATCGGCAGAATTACACCGAGCTACGGATCGAATCGATCCTCGGTTAAGGAGTTCAGCAATGGCACACAAGAAGGCAGGCGGCAGTTCGCGCAACGGCCGCGATTCGGAAGCGAAGCGCCTCGGCGTGAAGGTGTACGGCGGCGAAGCGATCCGCGCCGGCGGCATCATCGTCCGCCAGCGGGGCACGCGCATTCACGCCGGGCGCAACGTCGGGCTCGGCAAGGACCACACGCTCTACGCGCTCGTCGACGGCACGGTAAGCTTCGGCGTCAAGGGCGCGCAACAGCACAAGTACGCGAACGTCGAGCCGCGCGCCGACCTCGTTGCTGCTCCGTCGCCGGTGGCGCAGGCGGCGGCGTAACGCGCGCAATCAGCGGCCGTTCGCGGCGGCACGCTTCGCGAAGGCCTCGCCAGAACCGGCGGGGCCTTCGTCCATCGGACGTCCGACACTTTCCTATATCACCGGCGCTCGATGAACCACAGCATCCCCAGCGCGAGCGCGGTGAAGAATGCGAGAGGGAACGCCGCGGAGAAGAGCGGCGGCCAGTCGTTCAGCAACCCGAGGTTCGAGAACAGCCGGCCGAGCAGGAAGAACGACAGGCCGATCATCGTGCCGGCGAAAATCCGGAAGCCAACGCCGCCCTGCCTGCGCTGAAAGTGCGCGAACGGCAACGCGAGGATCATCATCACGAGCACGGCGGCTGGATAGAAGATCTTGTTCCAGAACGCGATCTCGAAGCGCGATGTTTTCTGCGCGTTGTTCCCGAGCACGCGGATGTTGTCGTAGAGCGCGCCGAGCTCGAGCCGCTCCGGTGCGACCTGATAGACAGTGAGGATCGACGGGCGCAGCACCGTCGTCCACATGTAAACGGGCGTCTTCGTCACCCGCGTCGATTCAGGCTCGATCTCGGTCGACTGCACGTCCTCGAGCTTCCACTGTCCGTTCCCCGCGAACGTACCCGACTTCGCGATGCGCACGGCCTTGAGCCGCAGGTCGTCGCCGAACTCGTACATGCGGATGCCCGCGAGCGACATGTCGGCGAGGACCGTACGGATGTTGACGAACGTCAGGTCCTGCTTGAACCAGAAGCCCGACTCGAACTGCTGAGCGACCACGCGCTGGTCGCTGCTGGACGCGCGCACCGTCTGCGCGATCCGCTCGGCCGGCGGGGCGATGTATTCGCCGGCGAGGAACGTCGCGGCAGCGAGCGGAATGCCCACGCGCAGTACCGACCACGCGATCTGCGCCAGCGACACGCCCGACGCCCGCATCACCGTGTATTCGGAGTTCGCCACGAGCTGCGCGATCGCGAACAGCGTGCCGATCAGCGCGGCGACCGGGAACAGCTCGTAGAGCCGCGACGGCAGGTTCAGCGTCACGAAGAGGAGCGCGCGGCTGATCGTGTAATTGCCGCGGCCGACGTCGCCGAGCTCGTGGATCAGGTCGAAGAACGCGAAGAGCGCGAGCAGCGCCACGAAGATCAGCAGCGTCGCGAACAGGACGTCGCGACCGATGTAGCGCCGCAGCGTCCTCACGCGTCGCCTTCGGTCAAGCCGGCACCGGCTCGCGCACGCGCGCCGGCCGTGCGAAGAGTCCGCTCACCGACAGCTGGTGGCGGAAGAGCACGACCACGACGAGCAGCGCAATCGCGTGCGGCAGCAGCAATCCCGCCCAGAGCTCGAGGCGCCCCTGCGCGATGAGGCTCTGCACGATGTTGAGGCAGTTGCTGTAGAGCATGTACAGGAAGGCGGCCGCCACCAGGTTGAACGAGCGCCCCATGCGTGGATTGACGTACGCGAGCGGGACGGCGAGCAGCGTCAGCACGACGGCCGAGATCGGCACCGAAATGCGCCAGAACAGCTCGGCGCGCTCGACACGGCCATCGGATGCGATCAGCGCCGCCGACGGGATCGCCTTGGTGGACGTGGGCAGCGCGCGCACCTCGTTGGGCTCGATGCGCCGCCCGAGCTTCTCGAACTCGACGACGCGGTAATCGGCCTCGCCCGGCGTGCCTTGATAGCGCCGGCCGTGCTCGAGCACCATGAAGCGGTCGCCGTTCGGCATGTCCTCGAGGCGGCCGCGCGCCGCGACCGTCGTCGCCTCCTTGCCGTCCTCGATCGAGTGGATGAAGACGTTGCGCACCGTGTTGTCGAGCGGATTGATGCTTTCGACGAAGACGACGAGCTTCGCGCGCGAAAATTCGCGAAAAAGCCCGGGCGTGACGACCGACAGGTCGTCGCGGGTCTGCAGCTGGCGCTCGAATTCGATCTTGCGCTGCTCGGCCCAGGGCGACAGGAACAGCGACAGCGCGACGATCGCGAGCACGAACGGCGCGGCGAAGAGCGCGATCGGACGCAGGCACGCGGTCAGCGACTGACCCGAGGTGAACCAGACGATCATCTCGCTATCGCGATACCAGCGCGAAAGCGTCAAAAGCACCGTCAGGAACAGCGCGACCGACAGGAGGATGTTGAGATAAAAGAGCGCGTTGAAGCCGAGCAGGGCGCCGATGCCTTCCGGGGCGATCGATCCTCCCGCGGCGCGGGCCAGCAGCCGCAGCACCAGATTGGTGAACAGGATCGCGAGCAGGACGAGGAACAGGCCAACCGCCGTCGCCGTCAATTCGCGGACGAGGCTACGCCGGAAAATCATGACGGCGGGAAAATTTTGACTTTTTTGCGGCGTTTTGCCGATAATGCGCGCGTATCGGCCCTCGCCACACAAAAACGGAAGCGGCCGCCCCCTCGAGGAGCGCGATGGAATTTACCATAAAAAGCGGCAGTCCCGAGAAGCAGCGCAGCGCGTGCGTCGTCGTCGGTGTCTTCGACAACCGCAAGCTTTCCCTGTCGGCGGAGCTGATCGACCGGGCATCGAACGGCTA
>DASTIY010000087.1:0-5954 GCA_035717085.1 Casimicrobiaceae bacterium
GCGAATGCGTGCGCCGGTATCGCACGGCCACCTGCCGCTTGCACTTCGGTGACGCGCAAGATGCCGGTTCCGCATGCGACGTCGACCCCGGCGGCCGTCACGCCGACGATCGTCCCCGGTTCGGCTTCCCGATGACCTTCGACGGCAAGCGCACGCCGGATCTTGACCGGCTCGCCGTGCCACGTCCCGGCCGCGCCCGGTTGCGGTGCGAGCGCGCGAATCTGGCGATCGAGCGCTGCCGCATCGCGCCGCCAATCGACGAACGTGTCGACGTTCATGACCTTCGCCGCGTACGTCGCACCCGCCGCCGGCTGCGGCGTCGCTGCCAACTGACCGGTTCGCGCCAGCGTGTCGAGCGCCTCGACGATCATGATCCCGCCGAGCGCGGCGAGCTTGTCGTGCAATGACCCGGCTGTCTCGCGCGGATCGAGCGGGATCGCGCGCTGCGCGACGATCGGACCGGTGTCGAGCCCCGCGTCCATGCGCATGATCGTGATGCCCGTCGTTTCGTCGCCCGCCTCGATCGCGCGCGCGATCGGTGCCGCACCACGCCAGCGTGGCAGCAGCGACGCGTGAATGTTGAGGCAGCCGAATTTCGGCAGATCGAGCACGGCCTGCGGCAGGATCAGGCCGTAGGCGGCCACCACGAGCACGTCGAGCGCGGCATCGCGAATGAACGCGCACGCATCGTCCGACCGGAGGGTCGAAGGCTGCGCGAGCGGAAGCGCGCGCGCTTGCGCGAGCGACTTCACGGCGGACGCCCGCGGCGCGAGTCCTCGGCCGAATGGCCTATCGGGCTGCGTCAGGACGAGCGGTATCGTGAAGCCTGCCCCGGCGACCGCAGAAAGCGCCTGCGCGGCAAACGCCGGCGTGCCGGCCAAGCCGACGCGAAGGCGCGCGGCGTCGTTCAGCCGGCGAGCCGCTGCTTCTTGCGCAGCCGCGCCGCGAGGCGGGCGCGCTTGAGCGGCGACAGGTAATCGACGAAGACCTTGCCTTCCAGATGGTCCATTTCGTGCTGGATGCACACCGCGAGCATGTCCTCGGCGTCGATTTCGAACGGCTCGCCGTCCTCGTTCAGCGCACGAACGCGGACGCGCGCCGCCCGCGTCACCTTGTCGAAATATCCCGGCACCGACAGGCAGCCTTCCTCGCACTCCACCTCGCCCTCGGCAGACACGATCTGCGGATTGATGAACACCCGAAGCTCGTCCTTGGACTCCGACACGTCGAGGACGATCACCCGCTTGTGGACGTCGACCTGCGTCGCCGCGAGACCGACGCCCGGCGCCGAGTACATGGTCTCGGCCATGTCGCGCACCAGCTTGCGGATTTCCGGCGTCACCGCGGGGACCGCGGCTGCAACTTTTTTGAGACGCGGATCGGGGTATTCGAGGATCGGAAGCAGGGCCATCGCGGTATTGGCTTGCACAATGCAATGCAAGGGATGCAGAATCGGGCTCAAGTCCCTATTTTGTGGCGGTTTAGGACGTTAGCAAGTCCGCCCGACCGGAAAGAGGCCATATGCGTCAACACTTTACCACGGTATCCGCCTTCGCGGCCGTCGTTGGCGTCCTCGCCATTCTGCTGGCCGCGCCCGCTTCGGCGCAGCCCGCCGCACCGGCCGCCAGGCCCGGCGTCGCGATCGCCGAAGGCGCGCCGTCGACCTATACCGTCCAGAAGGGCGACACGCTGTGGGGGATCGCCGGCCGGTTCCTGAAGGAGCCGTGGCGCTGGCCCGAAGTGTGGCGGATGAACCGCGACGAAATCAAGAACCCGCACCGGATCTACCCGGGAGACGTCATCCGCCTCTCGATCGTCGACGGGCAGCCGCGCCTCGACCTCGCCCGCAACACCGTAAGACTCTCGCCCGAAATCCGGGTTTCGCCGCTCGCGCCGCAGGCGATCCCGCCGATCCCGCCCGGCGACATCGAGCCGTTCCTGTCACGACCGCTCGTCACCGGCCCCTCGGGCCTCGAGGCCGCCGGCGAGATCATCGCCGGCCGCGACGAGCGCGTGATCCGCGGCCAGCGCGACGTCGTCTACGCCGTGGGGCTCGACCCGAAGGCCGGCGACCTCTGGTTCGTCTACCGGCCCGGCGAGCGGCTCGTCAACGACCGGGGCGAGACGCTCGGGTTCGAGAACCGCTTCCTCGGAACCGTCCGCGTCGAGCGCTTCGCCGAGGTGTCCACCGTACGAATCGAATCGGCGACCGAGGAGATCGTCGTGGGCGACCGGCTGCTCCCCGCTGCGCGCGAAGTCGTGCAGAACTACGTGCCGCATGCGCCGGACCAGTTGATCGACGGACGGATTCTCAAGCTCGCACGCGACGGGCAGGAGACCGGGCGCGGTTACGTCGTCACGCTCGACAAAGGTGCGCAGGACGGGCTCGAGATCGGCAACGTCCTCGCCATCTATCGCGTCGTGCCGCCGATCCGCGATCCCCGGCCGAACAAGCGCGGTCCGCTGATGGATTTTCCGAATTTCGATCAGACGACCTACTTCTCCGCGCCGACGTATCTGCACGTTCCCGACGAGCGCACGGGCATCCTGATGGTATTCCGCGTGTTCGAGCGCGTGTCGTATGCGCTCGTTCTGAATTCGAGCGACGCGGTCCGCACCGGCGACTACGTCCGTACTCCGTGACGAACCCGCGTGCCGCTCGATTCACGCTCGCTCGCGTGGTCCTCGCTCGCGCAGAAGCGCCTGCCGTCGCAGGCGCTCGTCGCGCTTCTTCGCCACTTCGGTAACCCCGAAGCGCTCCTCGCCGCATCCCGCGCCCGCATCGCGGCGCTGACGACACCGGCGCTCGCCGACCATCTCGGCGCGCCGCTCGATCGCGAAGTGACGGAACTGACGTCGCGCTGGCTCGACGATCCGGCGCATCACGTCGTCGCGTGGGACGACGACGATTATCCGCCGGCGCTCCTCGCACTGCCCGATGCGCCGCCGGCGCTCTTCATGATGGGACGCCGCGAATTGCTCACGCGCACCGGCTTCGCGATCATCGGCAGCCGTCACGGGACACCGCAGGGGCTCGCGACGGCACGCGAGTTCGCGCACGCACTTGCGGAAGCCGGGCTCACCATCGTCTCCGGCCTCGCGCTCGGCATCGACGCGGCCGCGCACGAAGGCGCGCTCGGCACCGACGCTTCGACGATCGCCGTCGTCGGCACCGGGCTCGACCGCGTCTACCCGGCGCGCAACCGCGCGCTCGCGTTGCGCATCGCCGAGCGCGGCGCGGTCTTGTCCGAGTACCTGCCCGGCACCCCGCCGCGGAAGGAACATTTCCCGCAGCGCAATCGGCTGATCAGCGGGATGTCGTGCGGCGTGCTCGTCGTCGAGGCGACGTTGTCGTCCGGCTCGCTCATCACCGCGCGCCTCGCCGGTGACCAGGGACGCGACGTATTCGCGATCCCGGGCTCGATCCATTCGCCGTTCAGCAAGGGGTGTCACAAGCTGATTCGCGACGGCGCGAAGCTCGTCGAAACGGCACAGGACGTGCTTGACGAATTGCGCGGCGCGACGCGGCGCGACCCGGCGACGAGCGCGCGTGCGAAGCATGCGGGCGCCACGCCGCTGCTCGCGGCTATGGGTTACGATCCCGTCACGATCGACGTCCTGGTCGAACGCACACGTGCATCGGCCGACGCGATCGCATCCGAACTCGTCGTGCTGGAACTCGACGGCCGTGTTTCGTCGTTGCCCGGCGGACGCTGGCAGCGCATCGCGCACGCGTAGCGCAACGCACGCACGCCCGACGCACGCATTGATCCGCATCAGGTGATTCGCGGAACTCGCGTGGATGCGTCGTGTCGTCCTGCAGCGGACGGGCGCGCGAGACCGAAATCGCTGCTTCGACCGTTCGGACGGTTGCGAGCGCGCGGGAACCTTCTGTAGTATCGGCCCCCCGACTCGGGTCGCCCACGTCTTGCCATTCGTGGCAGCGGGCCCATGTAGCATCGAATCGCGTCACGGCGCGCCATCCCGGCCGCGCCCGCTCTCCCGGAATCGCATCGCCTTGTCGAAACAACTGATCATCGCCGAGAAGCCGTCCGTCGCCGCCGACATCGCGCGTGCGCTCGGCGGCTTCACCAAGCACGCCGACTATTTCGAGAGCGACGATTACGTCCTCTCGTCGGCCGTCGGCCACCTGCTCGAGATCGGCATGCCGGAGGACGAGGAGGTGAAGCGCGGCAAGTGGACGTTTGCGCATCTGCCTGCGATTCCCACGCACTTCGAGCTGAAGCCGATCGAGAAGAACGAAGCGCGGCTCAAGACGCTGCTGAAGCTCATCAAGCGCAAGGACGTGAAGAGCCTCGTCAACGCCTGCGACGCGGGACGCGAGGGCGAGCTGATCTTCCGCTACATCGCGCAGTACGCGAAGAGCGACAAGCCGATCCAGAGGCTGTGGCTGCAGTCGATGACGCCGGCGTCGATTCGCGAGGGGTTCGCCAAGCTTCGCAGCGACCAGTCGATGCGACCGCTCGCCGACGCCGCCGTCTGCCGCTCCGAATCGGACTGGCTCGTCGGCATCAACGGCACGCGCGCGATGACCGCCTTCAATTCGAAGTCGGGCGGCTTCCAGCTCACCACCGTCGGGCGCGTGCAGACGCCCACGCTTGCGATCCTCGTCGAGCGCGAGGAAAAGATCCGCAACTTCGTTCCGCGCGACTACTGGGAACTCGTCGCGACGTTTCACGCCGATGCGGGCGACTATACCGGCAAGTGGTTCGACGAGCAGTTCAGGAAACGCGACGCGGCCGTCAGCGGCGTCGACGACGCCGACATCCGCGCCGACCGCCTGTGGGACGTCGCGCGGGCGGAATCGATTCGCGACGAATGCCTCGGCAAGCAGGGCGTCGTCACCGAGGAAGCGAAGCCGACCACGCAGCTTTCGCCGCTGCTGTACGACCTCACGAGCCTGCAGCGCGAGGCGAACGGCCGGTTCGGCTTCTCGGCGCGCACCACGTTGTCGCTGGCGCAGGCGCTCTACGAGAAGCACAAGGCGCTCACGTATCCGCGCACCGATTCACGCGCGCTGCCCGAGGATTACCTCGACACCGTCACCGCGGCGCTCGGCGAGCTCGCGCAGACCGATGCCTACGGACGCTTCGCGAAGTCGATCCTCGCGCGTCGCTGGGTGCGACCGAACAAGCGCATTTTCGACAACGCGAAGGTGTCCGATCACTTCGCGATCATCCCGACGCTGGTGCGCCCGCGCCATCTGAACGAAGTCGAAGCCAAGCTCTACGACCTCGTCGTCCGGCGCTTCCTCGCCGTCTTCCATCCGGCCGCCGAATACCTCGTCACCACGCGCATCACGCGCGTCGGAGCGCACCCGTTCAAGTCGGAAGGGAAGGTGCTCGTCGAGCCCGGTTGGCTTGCAGTCTACGGGCGTGAGGCTGCGGGCGACGAGCCGACGCTGACGCCGGTGCGCGTACGCGAAGTGCCGGCGGCGAAGGCGCGCGGCGAAACGGCGCGGGAGACGGCGACGCGCTACTTCGAAGGCGAGGAACGCGTCGACACCAAGACGATCGACGTCGTCGCGCTCGCGACGCGACCGCCGCCGCGCTTCACCGAGGCGACGCTGCTGTCCGCGATGGAAGGCGCGGGCAAGTCGATCGAGGACGACGAGCTGCGCGAAGCGATGCGCGAAAAGGGACTCGGCACCCCGGCGACGCGCGCGCAGATCATCGAAGGCTTGATCAGCGAGCGCTACATCCTGCGCGAAGGCAAGGAGCTGATCGCGACGCCGAAGGCCGCGTCGTTGCTGACGCTCCTGCACGGGCTCGGCATCCCCGAGCTCTTCTCGCCCGAGCTCACGGCGGAATGGGAGTTCAAGCTCGCGCAGATGGAGCACGGCAAGCTTCGCCGCGGCGAGTTCATGCGCGAGATCGTCGACATGACGAAGCACATCGTCGCGCAGGCGAAGAACTACGAGAGCGACACGATCC
>DASTIY010000088.1:0-3684 GCA_035717085.1 Casimicrobiaceae bacterium
CGTTCTCCACGGTCACACTCCAGGGCAAGGGGATCAGCCGACCTTGAACTTCGCGATCGCGGCGAGCGGGTCGGTCTCGCTCTGCCGCTGCTTGGCCACCGCACGTACGTCGGGGCGCTCGAACAGGTGCCAGTTCTTTTCGGGGCCGAGGTAGCGCACTTCGCTGGCCCACGGCTTGTCGGCGAACGCCTGCGCGGCCTCGAGATGATCAATCGCGCGACCGCCAGGCGCACGGCGCGGCACTCGCAGCAGGAGATAGCCCGGCGTGCGCGCGGTCATCACCTCGCCGCGATTGCGCGGCGCGTACAGCGCGCGCACCTGAGTCGGCACGACGCGACGCTCGCCGCGCTTGACCATCTTCGCGATGGGACCCGCGCTCTCGTGCGGCTCGTACCCGCGCTCGCTGTCGAACGCGATCGGCGTTTCCTCGTCGCAGGCCTTGCAGACCTTCACGCGCGGCTCGCCGGGCCCGAGCTGGCGCTCGACGAGCGGGCCGCGGTCGGAAGCGCAGATGGCGCAGAACGACATCAGCGCACTCCCTTCAGGCGAACCTCGACGACGAGCATCGAGAGCATCGCAACCTCGCGCGCCTTCAGGATCGCGAAGTAAAGGTCGCGCGGGATGACGAACCACGAGTCGCCCGAGTACGCCTCGCGCATCTCGAACGTGACGGCTTCTTCGCCGCCGGGCACGTGACGCGCGACGATGCGAAGGTCGGGCGCCTTCGCAACATCGTTGCCGTCCATCTCGAGGATGACGCGGCTCACGACATCCTCCGCAGCGTCGGCGTCATGACGTGCACGCGCTCGGTCCGGCGATCACGCGCCGCGAAGCAGCCGAGCACGAAGCCGAGCGGGCCGGCGACGACGGCGCCGAGGACGAGGCCGATCGAGAGCATCACTGGTCCTCGTAGAGCCGAGGCGGCACGGTGTCCGCGTCGAGCCGGCTGAAGAGGTGCAGCGTGTACGGGTGCAGGTTCACGTAGAACTTCTCGGGCGGCACCATGTGGATCGCGCAGCGGTCGCGGCCGATGAAGATGTCCTTCACCTCGCGCACGTCCTCCCAGGAGGGCAGCTTGCCCGCGCGCGAGAGCGAGACGTGCAGCCACACGCCGGTCTTGGCGCCGCGGTTCTCGACCGTGACGAACACGCGAAGACCGAACGCGCTCGAGAACGCGCGAGCGGGAATGCCGGCGGGCAGCCTGTCGGCGGTCTCGCGCCACGACGGCGGCAGGATCGGAGCGACGACATCGCCGAGGGTCATCACGACGCGACCTCGGCCTTCGCCGGCTCGGCCTTCGCCTCCAGGCCGAGCGCGGCGCGCGCGTCGTTGCCCATCTGCATCGCCACGCGCACGTACGCCGGCTGCGCGACGCGCGGGATCTTGCCGAGCGTGACCATCGCGCGGATCGACTCGGCCACGCCGAGCGCGTCGACGCACGACATCGCGACCAGGCACGCGGGGCCGTCGATCTCGGCGAGCGGCGCCGTGAGCTTCGTCAGCTCGCGGCGCAGCACGTCGCGGTCGACCTGCAGCTCGGCGCGCTCGCGGCGCTCGCGGGCGAGGTCAGCGGTCAGCGCGGCGATCTCGGAGAGCAGCGCGTCGAGCTTGCTCTGCTGCGCGCGGATCGTCTGCTTCTGCTCGTGAATGAGCGTGGTCGAGTCGTCGATCAGCCGGTGCGCGGCGTCGCGCTCGGACTGCACGCGGGCGAGCTCGAGGAGGGTCGGGTTAGCACCGGAGGGCGCGACGGGCGGCGCCGCCGTCGACTCGTCGCAGCGGCCGTAGCGATTCTTCACCGTGCCGCCGTCGCAGTCGTACGCGACATGCGCCCGGCCCCAATCATCGTGCGACGCATGTACCGCGCACACGTGACTTCCGGCGCCGTGCAGCTTCTCCATCGCGGCCGCCTTCTCGCAGCCAGCGCAGGGGATCGAGGGCAGGATCTTGGTTGTCGTCGGCAGTTCACCCGCGCTGCCCGCGCGAGCGCTCACACCCGTTTTGCTGTCCACCATGCGTGTATCTGTATCGGTTACGTCTGACAGATTTCAAGTACAGACGTATCGCAAACAGATACCGCCGGGATCTACCCCTGCGGTCGCGCCGCCTTACGCGACGTATTTTTTTCGCGGCCGACCGCGGAAGAACAGCTGCCAGTCGAATCGCGCGATGATTTTCTGCGCATCGATCACGTCGCGCAGCCCGCGCACGACCTCGCGGAACTTCTCGGGGCAGAGCGCGAGCAACGCTTCACCTAGCGCGAGCCACTCCGTCTTCTCGTCTTCGCTCATGGGAGCGCAAAGATAGCGCCCGCCTACGACACTCTACTTCCCGAAGTCCGGATTAGGTCTGAACATTTGGCGAAGCACCTCGTCCTCGCGCTTGCGTACAGCCACCAGCTCGCGCAGCCCGACCAGCATCGCCTCGAACCGCTGCTGATCAAGCTTCTGTAGCTCGCGGCCGAGATCCGCCCACTCGGCCATCTCGTCTTTCGAAAGCTTCTCCTGCGGGCCGCGCTTCGCCTCTTCGCGCACGAGCCAGTCCTCAATGCGGCGCAGGGATCCGAGGCTGCCCTCGCCGCGCAGCAGCTTGTAGCCCGTGTTCCGGCTCACGCCCGCCTTCTCGACGGCATCGTGAAAGCTGACGCCGATCGCTTCGACGCGCTTCTTCACGCGATCGACAAAATCGCGGGGTGCTGCGTGGGGCGGGATCTCACGCTGTTTGTCCATCGGTTTCCTGATACTGGCCGTATCAGGCGTCCCCGCTGGAGATACACACCCTTGCACCGTGTATCTGATTTTGATACCTGCGAAGACACGATGTCCACAGGAAATCTGATCCAGTCGCGGCGCGAAGCCCTGGACATGAGCCGCGAGGAGCTCGCGCAGAAGCTCGGAACGACGCGCATGCAGGTCTGGCGGGTGGAGGCCGGCAAGCGCGTCCTGCGGGTTGATGAGCTCAAGACCTGGGCGAAGGCGCTGAAGGCCAAGCCGTCGGAGCTGATCGCCGCGTGACGCTACTGCGGCACGCAGGCGCAGCGCTGGTAACCGTCGGCCTCGTACGGGTGCGGCGTCGCGCCGGACTCGCAGGGCATCCCCGGGTGGGCGTCGGGCTCGCACTGCGCGCGACACGTACCATCGAAGCAGATGCCAACACCGTCGGCGCAGAGCGAGTTCGGGTTGTTGCAGGCGGCGCCGACGGGAACGTGAAATGTGCTCTCCGTCGAGGCGTCCGGCATCGCGTCGGGCAGCGGCTCGGCATGCTCGCAGGCGGCGGCGAGGAGCAGAGAGGCGATCGCGAGCTTCATCGGGGGCAGCGTAACCACGAGGGCGGTGCGGCGCTACTCGCGACGGTCGCCACGCATCGCGTCGTTGATCCGCTTTGCGAAGAGCCATCGGTAGATCGCGATCGCGGCTGCGACCGCGACGATGAAAAGGATCAGCTTGTCGCGCCCCCATGCGCTCTCGTCGGGGACCAGTTTGCACTTGTCGGCGGCGGCGAGAACCTTGTCGGGAAGCACGTTGTATCCGAAGGACAAACGATCGAATTCGACGAAGGTGTCGCTGAAGGACCAGCCGACCTTCCAGCACGTCGCAAGACCGATGTGCTCGCCGTACACGACGTGGATCGCGCCGTAGAGCCACACGAGCAGCATCGCGCCAGCGCCGATCGCGACCCTCGTCATCA
>DASTIY010000089.1:0-22926 GCA_035717085.1 Casimicrobiaceae bacterium
CAGGAACAGGAGTCCGCGGGCCGCACGCCGATCGTGATGGGCCTCGCGGTCGCGTTCGTGTTCCTGTTCCTCGCGGCGCTCTACGAAAGCTGGGCGGTGCCCTTCGCGGTCCTGCTCGCCGTGCCGATCGGCGTGTTCGGCGCGATGCTCGCCCTCTTCGCGGTGCATCTCACCAACAACGTCTATGCGCAGATCGGCCTCATCCTGCTGATCGGGCTGTCGGCGAAGAACGCGATCCTGATCGTCGAGTTCGCGAAAGTGCGCTACGACGAGGGCATGGATGCGGCGCAGGCGGCGATCGCCGCTGCGAAGCTGCGCCTGCGGCCGATCCTGATGACGTCGTTCGCGTTCATCCTCGGCGTGTTGCCGCTCGCCCTTGCGAGCGGCGCGGGCGCGGCGTCGCGCGTATCGATGGGGGTCACCGTGGTCGTCGGCATGACGGTCGCCACGGTGTTCGGCGTCTTCATCATTCCGGTGCTCTTCGTCGCCGTCGCCAAGGTCTCGCACCTGCTGCGCCCGCGTCGCCCGGCCAAGCAGCCGGCCGTTCGCCCTTCCCCGCCGAAGGACCGCGGCAGCGCGCCACGGGAAACGCCGGCCGCGCCTGCCGGCGAACGGAGCTTCGGCGAATGAAGGCCTTCGCGGCGCGGGCGCTGGCGTGCGCGAGCGCGGTCGTCGCGGTCTCGTGCACGCTCGTGCCGCCGTACGAGCGACCCGAAATCGACCTCCCCGCGACGTACTTCCGTGCGCCGGCGGACACCACGACGTCGATCGCCGATTTGCCGTGGTGGCAGGTGTTCGACGACGCGAAGCTCGTCGCGCTGATCCGCGAAGCGCTGTCGGACAACCTCGACCTGCGCGTCGCCGCCACGCAGATCGTGCAGGCCCAGGCGCAGGTCGCCGCCGCGCGCTCGCCGATCTTCCCGCAGGTCAGCGGCCAGGCGAGCGCGTCGCGCAGCAACGAGAACGCGACGCTCAGCACGACCAATGGCTTCGCCGCGGCGCTCGCACTGTCGTGGGAGCTCGACTTCTGGGGCCGCTACCGTGCGGCGACGCAGGCGGCGCAGGCGCAACTGCTCGCGACCGAGGAAGGCCGCAACGGCGTGGTCGTCTCGCTGGTGTCGGGCGTCGCGCAGTTGTACCTGACGCTGAACGGCCTGCAGCAGCGGCTCGCGATCGTGCGCAACACGGCGGCGACGCAGCGCGATTCGTTGCGGCTCGTCGAGCTCCTCGCCGAGCACGGCGTGCAATCGGCCGCCGAAGTGCGGCAGGCGCAGACGCAACTGCTGACGACCGAGAACCAGATTCCCGTTATCGAACTCTCGCTCGCGCAGAACGAGGATGCGCTCGCGACGCTCCTCGGCAAGCCCCCTCACGCGTTCGACATCGGCACGACGCTCGCCGCCGACGCCGTGCCGCCGGCCGTGCCGGCTGGATTGCCGTCGGCGCTGCTCGAGCGGCGGCCCGACATCCGGCAGGCCGAGCAGCAACTCGTCGCCGCGAACGCCAACATCGGCGTCGCGCGGGCGCAGTTCTTCCCGACGATCTCGCTCACGGGCGCGCTCGGTCGCGCGAGCGACGTGCTCGTGGGCCTCGTCGACAGCCGGGGCATCGGCACGCACGCGATCGGCGCCGCGATCGGCGTACCGATCTTCCAAGGGGGCGCGCTCGTCGCCAACTACGAGGCGGCGAAGGCGCGCGCCGATCAGGCGGCGGTGCAATACCGGCAGACGGTGCTGACGGCGCTGAAGGAGGTCTCCGACGCGCTCGCGGCCTACGACCGCAACGCGGCGCAGACGCGCGGAAACCGCGATCGCGTGGCGGTGGCCGCCGATTACCTGAAGCTCGCCGACCTCCGCTTTCGCGCCGGCGTGATCAGCTATCTCGAAGTGCTGGATGCGCAGCGGCAACTCTTTGCGGCGCAGCTCGATCTCAATGCTAGCGAGGTGAACCAGCGGCTGGCCGCCGTCCAGCTCTACAAGGCGCTGGGTGGTGGCTGGCGAGTCGCGAACGAGGCACGGTCATGATTCGTGCCAATTCCAACGCAACATCCCAATGCAAGGAGATCTTCATGTCACGCTCGATTCAAGGCCGCGCCGCACAATGGCTTCTCGGCGCGGCGGTCGCCGTCGTCGTCGTGCTCGCCGGCTGCGCAACGACCCCGGACACCCGTTCCGGAACGCAAACCGAGCTGCGGATGGCGGAAACGACGCTACAGGACTTCCGCAACGACCCGGATATGAGATGGTTCCGGGATCACATCCGGGACGCGCGCGCCATCGTCATCGCCCCGAACATCACGCGCGCCGGATTCGTGTTCGGCGGCTCCGGCGGCGAGGCGGTGGTGTTCTACCGTGAACGTCCGGGCGCACCGTGGGTCGGTCCCGCCTTCTACAACATGGGCGCGGGCAGCGTCGGCTTCCAGTTCGGCGTCGACGTCTCGCAGGTCGTCGTGCTTGCGCTGACCGAGCGCGCCGCGAACGCGCTTCTCAGCCCGAAGTTCACGCTGGGCGGCGACGTCAGCATCGCCGTCGGTCCGGTCGGTGCCGGGGCGGCGACGAGCGTGACGACGGACTTCGTCTCGTTCGCGCGCTCGAAGGGCCTCTACGCGGGCGTTAGCCTCGGCGGCGCGGTCATCGCCCCCGACAACGGCGCGAACGCCGCCTATTACGGCCGGTCGACGACGCCGGTCGACATCCTCGTTCGCCACACCGTGACGAACCCCGACGGGCGCCCGATCAGCCAGATGCTCGCGCAGATGTCCGGTCGTTAGCCTCAGGCAGCGCGCGTTGCCCGGCGTCGGGCAGCGCGCGCTCGCGTTCGTGGAGGAATGCATCGTGGAGAGCGATCTGCTGATCCTCGTCGCGCGCGTCATGCTGATGGTGCTGTTCGTGATGACCGGCTGGCAGAAGCTGACGGGCTTCGCGGGCACCGTCGATTACATGAAGACGAGCGGCGTGCCCTCGCCCGCGCTCGCCGCGATCGTCGCGACCGTCGTCGAATTCTTCTTCGCCATCGGCATCATCGTCGGCATCTACACGCGCGTCCTCGCGTGGATCTTCGTCGCGTTCACGCTCGCCACCGCGCTCCTCGGCCATCGCTTCTGGACGATGCAGGGCGAAAAGCGCCACGAAAACTTCCTCAACTTCTTCAAAAACGTGAGCATCGCCGGCGGGCTCGTGCTGCTCGCGCTCGTCGGGCCGGGCCGCTATGCGCTGATCGGCAGTTGACCGACGCAGTCGTCGCGAAGACCGCGCAGATTCCCGATCATCGGTACGTCGCACATCCCGACCGCTTCGGGCTCGCCGTGGGCGCCATTTCGCAACCGCGTCTATGCGGTCGTCTGGACCGCCACCGTCGTCTCGAACATCGGCGGATGGATGTACAGCGCCGCGGCCGCGTGGCTGATGACCGAGCTTACGACCGATCCGCTGCTCGTTTCGCTCGTGCAGGTCGCCACGAGCCTGCCGATGTTTCTGTTCGCGGTCGTCGCCGGCGCGTTGACGGCCATCGTCGACAAGTCGAGCATTTGCGGCAGCACCGGCGCGTCACCAAGGGCCGACCAGGTCATGCAGGACCGCGCGTACCGCCATCTCGTCGAAGCGCCGGTCACGACTGGCTTGCCGCGGGTTGACCGTGCCGAGTCTGCGGACGGCGGCATTCGTCTGAACTGGCTCACGCGCTCATGACGCCATCCGCGGATTCGACCTTCAGCACGCTCGTCCTGGTGCTCGACCTGTGCGGCACGTTCGTCTTCGCGTTGAGCGGCGCGAGTGCCGCGATCAAGCACCGCCTCGATCTTTTCGGCGTGCTCGTCCTCTCGTTCGCCGCGGCCAACTTCGGCGGGATCATGCGCGATCTGGCCATAGGCGCAGTTCCGCCCCCCGGCATCGCGGACTGGCGATACATCGCCGTCGCGGTGCTTGCCGGCGTGGCCACGTTCCGCTGGGGAGCGGCGGTCGACCGCCTGCACGATTCGGTGCAGCTATTCGACGCCGCGGGCCTCGCGCTCTTCGCGGTGTCCGGCGCGCAGAAAGCGCTCGAGTTTCAGCTGGGTCCCGTGCCGGCGATGCTGCTCGGCATGCTGACCGGAATCGGGGGTGGCATGGTGCGCGACGTCCTGTCGGCGGAGGTGCCCTCCGTGCTGCGCGGCGACATCTACGCCCTCGCGGCGCTCGCCGGTGCGGGCGTCGTCGTCATCGGCGGCCTGTTGCACCTTCCCTCCGCGCCGGTGGCGATCGTCGGCGCCGTGCTCTGCTTCGCGCTGCGCTTCGTGGCGCTGCGCCATCGGTGGCAACTCCCCGTGGCCGGTGGATCGGTGCCGCAACGGCCCGCGAACGGTTCGCCGGATGACGGGCGCGCGCGCTGAAGCGCCGAGCGCGTCGTGACGTCGTTCGCGCAACCATCACGATCCTGCCGCCACGCGGCGCGCCAATGCGGCGCCCGCCGGCAACAGGACCGCGAGCGGCACGAGCATCAGCAAGGTGAGCAGCGACGGGTCGGCGATGGCGGCATGCGCGCGATCGATGAAGAGCACCGTGACGCCGATCGGCAGCACGATGCCGGCCGCGGTGCCGAGCAGGAATTCGGCCGGCGGCAAATGCGATGCGCCGGCGACGATGTTGAGTTGCCAGAACGAAGCGGCGGGTACGACACGCAGCGCGGCCACGGACCACACGCCGCTTCTGCCCACGAGGCGATCGGTGATGGCATTGAGCGGCGAACCGACGAAGCGCCGAATCGTGTCGCGTCCGAGACCGCGACCGAGACCGTACGTCACGAACGCAGCGAGCATCGAGCCGACGAACGCATACAGGGCAGCCGGCACGCCGCCGACGATGACGGCGGTCGCGATGACTAGGATGCTGATCGGAAGCGCGACAACGCCGGCCGCTGCGTACGTCCCGAGGATGACCGCCGCCGCCCCGGGCGCATGCGCCATTTCCCTCACCGTGTGAAGCGTCGCGCCGACCTCGACGACGCGCGCAACCGGGGTCCAGCGCAGCGCGGCCGCGAGCGCCGCGAGCAGCAGGAGCGTCACGACGAAACCCGTGACCCTTCCCGCCATCGCCGCGCGCGTATCGGGTGGAACGAACATCCTGACGAGCTCGTCGGCGCTCGCCGGGCGCTCGGGATCGACCAGCGCGGCGGGCGGCAGTCTCTGCTCGATCTCGTCGTTGATGACGGGATCGATCGGCTCGAGCGTGCGACCCGGCCTCCGCAGCGCTTCGATCGCACGCACGAGGCTTCCGTCCCGACGCGCAAGTTCCGCAGCCACCGCGTGAGGCGCGATGCCGAGATGCTCCGCGAGAAGACGATCGCGCAGATGAGCGATCGCCGCGGATATCCGCGCTTCGCCGCGCGCCTCGATGGCGATGTTGCATTCGGTGTCGAATCCCATCGACCGGTTGTTGAAGTTCGCCGAACCGACGCTCACGAGCTCGTCGTCCATGATCAGCACCTTGCTGTGCACGTTGAGCTGGGCGTCGTCCGCGAGTCCGGGCACGCGTGGATAGAGCAGTCGATAACGATCCGGGGATGCCACGCGCTCGAGCCGCCCGTGCAGGCGCGCGCGCAGCGCACCCATCGTGTTCTGCTCGAGCCAGTCTTCCTCGGTGAGCCGCGAGACGACCACGACCTCCGGCGCGTTCGATGACCCCAGGCGGTCGGCGAGCGCATCGCCAACGACGCTCGAGCTGAAGTATTGGTTCTCGAGATAAAGTGTACGCGTCGCTTTGCGGATCGCGTCGACGTAAAGATGCCGGATCTCCCCGAGTGGCGGATGCGTTCGATAACCCGGATCGGTCCGCGCGATCGCGACGGGAACGTCGGTGATCGCGGGCGCGAGTCCGGCGGGCCAGGGATCGAACGTCCGCGCGCCTGAAACGGGATCGATCGTCTGTCGTGTGGCGCGCTGCCAGCGATCGCGGCAAAGGGCACCGAGCGCCTTCGCCGCGTCGCCGTCGACGATCGCCTGCACGTCGTGGTTGGGTCGCGCCGGTCGACCCCGGATGTCGATGCGATACGGCTCGCCTGCACGATGTGCGGGCGTGTCCCAGCGGCCATGCGTCAGATCGATGCCGCCGACGAACGCGGTCGCGTCGTCGACGACCACGACTTTCTGATGGTGCGATCCGGTGACCGGCGTCGTTCCGTCGAGCCGGAAACTGACGCGCGGCCCCGGATGCGTCTTCCACCCGAGCTTGTAGAGCGGCACCCACTGGCGATTGCCGGCGTAGACGAAGACGAAGTCCCACGACAGGACGTACACGTGCAGCTTGCGCCGCTCGCGCGCGACTGCGCGCAGCAGCGGGCCGATGGCGTCGGGATAACCGTCGTTCGCGCCTTGCGGAACCAGCGGGATCCGGCTGTCGAAGTCCCAGCCGAGCACGAAGATGCAGCATTGCGCCTGGACGATCGCCGAACGCAGCGCAGCGAAGTAGTCGGCCGCGTCGACGAAGAACGCCACGCGATGCGCGCGTTCGATGCGCCAGCAGTTGCGTCCGGGGACGAGGATGGCGTCCGACCGCGCGAGAGGCATGCCGACTCCCTGCGCGCAGCATACGCGCCGCGCGGCCTGCGATCGCCGTTCCGCCGCTAGTTCGTGACGTATTCCGCGTACCGCGCGCGAATCGCGTCGACGTGCGCGAGCGTTCCCGACAGGTGCTCGCGCACGCGTTTCTGCGCGGTCTCCGCATCACCCTTCGCGATCGCATCGACGATGCGTGCATGATCGCGCACGATCGCCTCGCCCTTCCCTTCGGCCGGCAGATGCAATCGACGCAGTCGATCGATGTGACCGCTGCGCCGGCGCACGTCCTCCCACAAGCCGGGCACCTCCGCCGCCTCGTACATCGCCCGGTGGAACGCCTGGTCGCCTGCGACGAACTCCGGATAGTCGCCGGCGGCAAGCGCCATGCGCTGATGGGCGATCGTCGCGCGCAAGCGCTTGACGAGCGCGCCATCGCGCTGCGTCGCGAGCGTTCGCGCCACTTCGAGCTCGATCGCCCGTCGCAGGAAGTGCGCCTGCCGCGCCCGCGCGAGGTCGATCCGGCTCACGACGGTCTTGTGTTGCGGGTAGACGTCGACGAGGCCTTCTTCCTCGAGGCGCATCAGCGCGTCGCGCACCGGCGTCTGGCTCACGCCGAAGCCGGCCGCGATCTCCGCGCGCTGCAGCACGATGCCGGGCGGCAGGTCGAGCGAGACGATGCGCTCGCGCAGCCGATCGAGGACCTGCGGCGCGACGTGGCGCGAGCGATCGAGTCGACGAACACGCACGTGCGACGCCGATGAAGCGGAGAGACGCTCGACGTTTGACATACTAATATTTTAGTGCTTTACTGCGAGCGGTCAAGCTTGCAGGCGCGCGATGCGACCGGCATCGACGCCTTTGTCACGAACCGTCGTCCGCGAGTCCTCGCGGGCGCGTCCCGGAGGAGAACTTCACGATGCGTTCCATGACTTCGCTCGCTGCGATGGCGGCGTGCGCCGCGTTCCTCGTCGCACCGCTGTCCGCCGTCGCTCAGCAGAAGAGCGAGATCACCATCACGCGCCAGCCCGGCATCCTGTACCTGCCCTCGCACGTGATGGAGAAGC
This sequence comes from Casimicrobiaceae bacterium, assembly GCA_035717085.1. Classification (GTDB taxonomy): domain Bacteria; phylum Pseudomonadota; class Gammaproteobacteria; order Burkholderiales; family Casimicrobiaceae; genus VBCG01. Next base: position 7,594 of record DASTIY010000089.1, read on the forward strand.
AGCACCTGATCGAGCAGGAGGCCGCCAAGCGCGGCGTGCCCAACCTCCAGGTCAAGTGGGTCAACCTCTCGGGCGGTGGCGCGCAAACCGACGCGCTGCTCGCCGGCAGCGTCGACGCGGTCAACACCGGCGTCGGCAACCTGCTGCTGCTGTGGGACCGCACGAAGGGCGGCGTGAAGGGCATCGTAGCCAATTCGGCGCTGCCGCTGACGCTCATCACGCGCAACCCCGACGTCAAGACGCTGAAGGACTACACCCCGAACGACCGCATCGCCGTGCCGACGCTCAAGGTGTCGACGCAGGCGATCCTCCTGCAGATGGCCGCCGAGAAGCTGTGGGGCGCCGACCAGATGACGAAGCTCGACGCCAACACCGTGCAACTGGGCCACCCCGACGCCGCGACGATGATGGCGAACCCGAAGGGCGAGATCACGAGCCACTTCGCCGCCCCGCCCTACTCGTACTTCGAGCTCAAGAACGTGCCCGGCGCGCACGTCGTGATCACGTCGCCCGAAATCATCGGCGGGCCGCTGACGCAATCGCAGTTCTTCACGACGACGAAGTTCGCCGAGGCGAACCCGAAGGTGATCGAGGCGATCCGCGCCGCGACGTTCACGGCGATCGACTTCATCAGGAAGGACACGCCGGCGGCCGTCGACATCTACAAGGAGATCACGCACGACAAGATGCCGAAGGAGGAGATCCTCGACATGCTGAAGCAACCGGGGATGATGGAATGGTCCGCGGCGCCGCAAGGCACGATGAAGTTCGCGGCGCACCTGCACAAGGTCGGAACGCTGAAAACGATGCCGCAGAAGTGGACCGATTACTATCTGCCGATCACGGCCGATCTGCCCGGCAACTGACGCGACGCTTCGCATGACACGACGTACTCCGGCGCAGCTGCGCAGCGCGCGCTGGTTCGCCGACGACAGCCTGCGCGCGTTCGGGCATCGCTCGCGCGCGATGCAGATGGGCTACGACCCGAAGGATTGGGTCGGCCGGCCGCTGATCGCGATCGTCAACACCTGGTCGGACTTCCAGCCCTGTCACGCGCACTTCAAGTCGCGCGTCGACGATGTCAAGCGCGGCGTGCTGCAGGCGGGCGGCTTTCCGCTGGAGTTGCCCGCGCTCTCGCTGTCGGAGACGTTCGTCAAGCCGACGACGATGCTCTACCGCAACCTCCTCGCGATGGAGACCGAGGAGCTGCTGCGCAGTCACCCGGTCGACGGCGCCGTGCTGATGGGCGGCTGCGACAAGACGACGCCGGGCCTCGTCATGGGGGCGACCAGCGCGGGGCTGCCGGCGATCTTCGCGCCGGCGGGGCCGATGCTGCGCGGCAACTGGAAGGGGAAGATTCTCGGTTCCGGCTCGGACGCATGGAAATACTGGGACGAGCGTCGCGCCGGCAATCTCTCCGCGCAGGAATGGACCGAGATCGAGGGCGGCATCGCGCGCAGCTACGGCACGTGCATGACGATGGGCACGGCGAGCACGATGACCGGCATCGCCGAGGCGATCGGGATGACGCTGCCTGGCGCGTCGTCGATTCCCGCCGCGGATTCGAACCACATCCGCATGATGGCCGAGAGCGGCCGGCGCATCGTCGACATGGTGTGGGACGACGTAACGCCCGCGCGCGTGCTGACCCGCGCGTCGTTTCAGAACGGCATCGTCGCGGCGATGGCGATGGGCTGCTCGACGAACGCGATCATTCACCTGATCGCGATGGCGCGACGTGCGGAGGTCGAAATCACGCTGGACGATTTCGACCGCGCAAGCCGTACCGTACCGGTGCTCGCGAACATCCGCCCGAGCGGCGAGAAGTACCTGATGGAGGACTTCTATTACGCGGGTGGACTGCCGGCGTTGCTGGCGCGCCTCGTCGCGCATCTCGACTGCGACGCGCGAACCGTCAACGGACGCACGCTCGGCGAGAACGTGGCGAATGCGCAGGTCCACGACGACGACGTCATCCGCCCGCTCGACCGCCCTGTCTATGCCGAAGGTGCGCTCGCTGTACTGACCGGTAACCTCGCGCCGCACGGTTGCGTCATCAAGCCGTCGGCGTGCGAGCCGCGCCTTCTTTCGCACACGGGACCTGCGCTCGTGTTCGACGACTATCCCTCGATGAAGGAAGCCGTCGAGCGCGACGATCTCGACGTCACCGCGGATCACGTGCTCGTGCTGCGAAACGCGGGCCCGCTCGGAGGACCCGGCATGCCCGAATGGGGCATGCTGCCGATTCCGAAGAAGCTCGTGCGGCAGGGCGTGCGCGACATGCTGCGCATCTCCGACGCGCGCATGAGCGGCACGAGCTACGGTGGCTGCATCCTTCACGTCGCGCCCGAGGCGTACATCGGCGGCCCGCTCGCGCTGCTTCGGACCGGCGATCTCGTCACCGTCGACGTCCCGAAGCGCACGATCCGGATGGAAGTGAGCGACGAGGAACTGGCGCGCCGCAAGGCCGCGTGGACTGCGCCGCCGCCGCGTTACGCGCGCGGTTACGGCTGGATGTTCTCGCGTCACATCGGCCAGGCCGATCAGGGCTGCGACTTCGATTTCCTCGAGACCGGCTTCGGCGCGCCGGTCGGCGAGCCCGACATTTTTTGACGGAGCCAGGCAATGGGCTTGAGCAACGAAACGCGCGACAAGCTTTCACGCGTCAGCGTGGCGACGATCACGACCGCGCTCTTCAAGCGCGGGTTGCGCAATCAGTTCATCCAGGACGTGCATCCGTTGAACGCCGGCTTGCCGAACATGGTCGGCGAGGCGTTCACGCTGCGCTACATCCCGGCGCGCGAGGATCTGAATCCAATCGGCGTGTTCAAGGACCGCGCGCATCCGCAACGCAAGGCGATCGAGGAATGCCCGCCGGGTGCGGTCATGGTGATCGACAGCCGCAAGGACGCGCGCGCGGCGTCGGCAGGCTCGATTCTCGTCGCGCGGCTCATGAAGCGAGGTTGCGCGGGCATCGTCACCGACGGTGGCTTTCGCGATTCGCCGGAAATCGCGAAGCTGGCGATCCCCGCGTATCACCAGCGACCCGCATCGCCGACGAATCTCACCCGGCATCAGGCGCTCGACATCGACGTCCCGATCGGCTGCGGCGATGCGCCGGTGTTTCCCGGCGATGCGATCGTCGGCGACGCGGAAGGTGTCGTCGTGATTCCGGCGCACCTCGCCGACGAAATCGCCGCGGAAGCGGTCGAAATGACCGTGTTCGAGGATTTCGTGACCGAGGAAGTGCTGAAGGGCCGCTCGATCCTCGGGCTCTATCCCGCCACCGATCCGCAGACCGAGCGCGAGTTCGCCGCGTGGCGGAAGGCGAACGCGCGATAATTCCGAAGCAGGGTCAGGCCTGCGTCAGACCCTGCTTTCTTTGCAAGCCGAAAACGGGGTCGGACACGACGTTTCGCCGCTTCGCGCGCTCGAAGAGTCGTATCCGACCCCTGCGGAGTGAACATGGACGCAGCAGCGAACTACATCGCCGGCGAATGGGTCGCCAGCAGCCAGGGCGCCGAGAGCATCAACCCGTCGAACACGCGCGACGTCGTCGGCGTGTTCACGCGCGGCAGCGCGGATGACGTGAAGCGTGCGATCGCGGCGGCGAAGCAGGCTTTCCCGCAATGGTCGCGCAGCGGCATCCAGCAGCGCCACGACCTGCTGAAGAAGGTCGGCGACGAGATCCTCGCGCGCAAGGACGAACTCGGCCGGTTGCTCGCACGCGAGGAAGGCAAGACGCTGCCCGAGGCCGTCGGCGAGGTCGCGCGCGCCGGCCAGATCTTTCTCTTCTTCGCCGGCGAGGCGCTGCGCATCGCGGGCGAAAAGATCGCCTCGGTACGCCCGAACATCGACGTCGAGATCACGCGCGAGCCCGTCGGCGTCGTCGGCATCATCACGCCGTGGAACTTCCCGATCGCGATCCCCGCGTGGAAGATCGCGCCTGCCCTCGCCTACGGCAATTGCGTCGTCTTCAAGCCCGCCGATCTCGTGCCGGCCACGGCGCACGCGCTCGCCGGCATCATCGTGCGCGCCGGCGTCCCCGCCGGCGTCTTCAATCTCGTCATGGGCCGCGGCTCGATCGTCGGCGACGCGCTCGTCAAGCATCCCGATGTCGCGGCCATCTCGTTCACCGGGTCGGTCGCGACGGGTCGCCGGATCGCCGGCGACGCCATCGCCGGCATGAAGAAGTTCCAGCTCGAGATGGGCGGCAAGAACCCGCTCGTGGTCGTCGACGACGCGGACCTGAACGTGGCGGTCGAATGCGCGGTCAACGGCGCGTTCTTCTCGACCGGGCAACGCTGCACGGCGTCGTCACGATTGATCGTCACCGAAGGCATCCACGACCGCTTCGTGCAGGCGATGACCACGCGGATGAAGGCGCTCGTCGTCGACGACGCGCTCGCGAGCGGCACGCACATCGGTCCCGCCGTCGATCGCGCACAGCTCGAGCAGGATCTCGCGTACATCGACATCGGCCGCAACGAGGGCGCGCACGTCGCCGCCGGTGGTGCGACGGTCGAGCGCGGCCAACCGGGCTTCTACGTCGCGCCGACGCTGTTCACCGATGTTCGCAACGACATGCGCATCGCGCGCGAGGAGATCTTCGGCCCGGTCGCCGGCGTGCTGCGTGCCCGCGACTACGACGAAGCGCTCGCGCTCGCGAACGACACGTCGTTCGGCCTCTGCGCGGGCATCTGCACGACGAGCCTCAAGCTGTCGACGCACTTCAAGCGCAATGCCGATGCGGGAATGGTGATGGTGAATCTGCCCACCGCCGGCGTCGACTATCACGTCCCGTTCGGCGGCCGCAAAGGCTCGAGCTACGGGCCCCGCGAGCAGGGCCGCTACGCGGCGGAGTTCTATACGACGGTCAAGACGACGTACACGCTGCCCTGAGTCGCGTCGAGCTTACGACGCGGCGCCGTAGTGCCGCGACAATGCGGCCTCGTACGCGGCGCGGCTTTGCGGCTTGACGAACAGGCTGATCACTTCGGGCCATTGCGCGCGCACCTTGCGCTCGATCTCCTCGATGATGGCCTCGACGTCGCGCGCGCTCACCGCGTCCGCGAAGTCGATCGAAAGCGCGGCGACGATCTGGTTCGGGCCCATCTGCGTCGTGACCACGCCGTTCGCGACCTCGACGCCGGGCGCCGTCGCCGCGATGCGCACGATCGCATCGGCAAGCCCCCGGTCGGCACGCTCGCCGACGAGCAGGCTCTTGCTTTCGCGCGCGAGCAGCATCGACGTCACCGCGAGCACGACGCCGATCAGGATCGACGCGACGCCGTCGAGTACGGGCAGCCCGAGGCTCGCCGACCCGTAGGTGCCGAGCGCGGCGAGCACGATGCCGATCAGCGCCGCGCTGTCTTCGAACAGCACCATGAACGACGGCGGGTCCTTGCTGCGGCGAAATGCCTCGAAATAGCCGAGATCGCCCTTCGCGGCGCGGAATTGCCGCAGCGAAACGAGCCACGATCCGCCTTCGAACAGGAACGCGAGGCCGAGCACGATGTAGTTGATGTAGGGATCGGTCACCGGCTCGGGCTGGCGGACATGGCCGATGCCTTCGAAGATCGACACCCCCGCGCCGAGCGCGAAGATCAGCAGCGCCACCACGAAGCTCCAGAAGTAGAGCTCCCGGCCGTAACCGAAAGGATGGTAGGCGTCGGCGCGTTGCGCAGCGCGGCGCATGCCGTAGAGCAGCAGCACTTCGTTGACGGTGTCGACGAGCGAGTGCACCGCTTCGGAAAGCATCGACGAGCTGCCGGTCAATGCGGCGGCGATGCCCTTCGTGATGGCGACGAGCAGGTTGCCGATCAGCGCTGCGACGACGGCAATCTTCGATGAGGATTCGGCGGCCATCGCGCTTTGGCCTCCTTCGTCAAAGCGCCGTACGCCCGGCGCACGGGCAGCGCGGCGTCGCCCGCCGCAGCACCCGTTACTTCGTGATGCGGGTCAGCGCCTCGTCGAGCGTGCGCACCGTACGATCGATTTCGCCGAGCTTGTCGAGGCCGAAAAGTCCGACGCGGAACGTGCGGAAGTCGCTGCCTTCGTCGCACTGCAGCGGCACGCCCGCCGCGGTTTGCAGCCCCGCCTGCGCGAACTTCGCGCCCGATTGGATGCCCGGGTCGTCGGTGTAGCTCACGACGACGGTCGGCGCCTGGAAGCCGGCCGCCGCAACGCTCGGCATGCCGTGGTCGACGAGCACGCGGCGCACGCGCTCGCCGAGCTCCTGCTGTGCGCGCTTGGCGCGCTCGAACCCGAACGATTCGGTGTCGGCGGCAGCGCGCGCCAGCCGGGCGATCGCTTCCGTCGGCATCGTCGCGTGATACGCGTGCCCGCCCCGCTCGTACGCTTCCATCATCGACAGCCACTTCTTCAAGTCGCACGCGAAGCTCGTGCTCGTCGTCGCGTCGATGGCCGTGCGCGCCTCCTCACCGAGCATGACGATGCCGAAGCCGGCGGCGCTGCTCCAGCCCTTCTGCGGCGCCGACACCAGGATGTCGACGCCGAGGTCGCGCATGTCGACCCATAGCGCCCCCGACGCGATGCAATCGAGCACGAACATCGCGCCCGCCGCGTGCGCGGCACGCGCGATGCCGCGCACGTAGCCGTCCGGCAGCACGATGCCGGACGCGGTCTCGACGTGCGGCGCGAACACGAGGTCGGGGCGAAAATCCTCGATCGCCGCGACGACTTCGGCGATCGGCGCCGGCGCGAAGGGCGCCTTGGCGCCGTCGCCCGCGCGCCGTGCCTGCAGCACGCGCGTCTGCGAAGGGATCGAGCCCATCTCGAAGATCTGCGACCACCGATAGCTGAACCAGCCGTTGCGCAACACCAAACAGCGCTTGCCCGTCGCGAACTGGCGCGCGATCGCCTCCATCGCGAACGTGCCGCTGCCCGGGACGAGCGCGACCGCGTGCGCGTGATAGACGCGCGTCAGGGTCGCGGCGACGTCGCGCATCATGCGCTGGAACGCCTTCGACATGTGGTTCAGCGTCCGGTCGGAGAATACGACCGAATATTCGAGCAGGCCGTCGGGATCGACGTCGGGCAGCAGTCCGGGCACGGTGACTCCAGGCGATAGGAGGAAGACGGGCGTCAGGCGGGTTGCGGCGTCGCGCGGCGCGCGCGGTTGCGCTCGAGCCAGCGGTCGACTTCGACGACGACCGAATCGACCACGTCGTCGTGCATGTTCCGCTGCGCGGCGACGGACTGCACCAGCTTGTCGACGCGCTCGATGTTCACCGCGCCGGCGGCGAGCGCACGCGCGGCGGACGACGGCTTCGCGAGACCCTGCGCCGCGTTCGCATACTTGTCGAACGGAACCAGGTCCGCATCCTTCGCGCCCAGTGCGCGGCACACCGCGCCGACCCAGTCGTAGACGCGACGCGACGCGGCGAGATCGGCGTGCACCGCGTCACGGATCGAGCGCATGCCGTCGGGCTGCACGCAGCGGTAATTGCCGGTCAGCAGCATGCTCCACTTCGCGAGCGGCACGAACACGGAATCGTGCACCTTGAGCTTCACCGGCAGCTCGATCCCCCCCTGTGGCGTCGGCCAGCGGATCGCCTCGATGTCGGTTTCGAGCTGGCGAAGCATCGCCGTCTGCGCGTCGGAGACGAAGCGCGCCGCCTTGAAGTTGGTCGGCAGGCTCACCTGCAGCACGTTCGACTTTTCCTCCGGTGGCCGGAAGGCCTGCGGGTCGGGACTGCACAACGTGACGAGGGAAGGATCGAACGCATCCCAGACCGACGGATCGGTATAGCAGCCACGAAGCTTCGCCGTATCGAGCCCTGGGATCCGCGCGAGGTACGCGAGCGGCGGCATGTTCATGATCGACATGCAGGGCACGCGGGCGCCGGCGATCGCCTGCATCAGCTCGCGCACGCCGGGCGACGCGTATTGCGGCTCCTGCATCGCCAGCGCGACGAGGTCGTAGCTGCGCGGATCGACACCGCGGGTTCCCGACGCCGACGCGCGCCCCGGCGCGTTGCGCGTATCGATCTCGACCTGCCGCTCGGCACTGCGCACCGGCAGGCGCACGCGAAAGCCTTCGCGGTTGATGAGGTCCGCTTCCTCCGGCAGGCACACGAGGTGCACGTCGTGGCCGGCCAGCAGCAGTTTCGCGCCGAGCAACGAGCCGTACGACGCGCCGAGGATCAGGATGGTGTACTTGCGCTGCATCTCGAAAGTCTCCTCCGAATTCGGGAATCGAGCCCGATTCCGCTGCGATCACCGGAGTCCCGTGACGGGTATCGCCGCGCCGTGGATCGGCCGCGCGGCCGGTGACGCAAGGAACACGATTATGCACGCCAGGTCGCCGAGGGCGACGAAGCGTGAAGGATCGACATCGGGCATGGCCACCCGGTTCTCCGGCGTGTCGAGCGTCGTCGGCAGCACGCAGTTGACGTTGATGCCACGCTCGCGCAGCTCCGCCGACATCGCCTCGGTGAGCCGCACGACGACCGCTTTCGACGCAGAATACGCGCCGATGCCTGCGCCACCTTTCAGCGCCGCCGCCGCAGCGACGCTGACGATGCGCCCGCTCCCTTGCGCGAGCATCGCCGGGACGACGGCGCGGCTCGCGCACAGCATCGTGCGTGCGTTGATGTCGAAGAGGAAGCGCCACGTCTCGTCCGAGGTCTCGTGCACTCGCTCGCCGGCGCGAAAGCCGCCGGCGGCGTTCACCAGCACGTCGATGCGCCCGAACCGATCGAGCGCCGCCGCCGCGAGCGTTTGCGCATCCGCCGTCCGCGTGAGGTCCGCGGCAACGTGAAGGCGAGCGGCACTTTCGTCCCCGAACGCGTCATCGAGCGTGGCCTTGGTGCGAGCGGCGAGCACGAGTTTCGCGCCGCGCGCCGCGAAGGCCGCGGCCACCGCGCGACCGAGGTGCCCGCTTGCTCCGGTCACGACCACCGTCTGTTCTTGAATCTCCATCGCTGCCTCCTCGCGTTCGTCAGGCCGGGCGCCGGATCTCCTCGCCCCTCGATAATTTTGCTATCGTCCGCGAAATTCGATCCCCGCGTCGAGGTTCAGCATGGATTCCGCCATCGTTCGCCGGCACGACAGCCTCGGCGTCCACTCGCTCGATCGCTTCGTCTTCACCGTTCCCGACATTGACGTCGCGCAGCGTTTCTACGACGCCTTCGGCCTGCGCACGGTGCGCGACGGCGCTCGCGTCGACCTTTATGCGCACGGCTCGGCGCACTGCTGGGGGACGATCGTCGGCAACGGGCAGCCGAAAAAGCTCGCGTACGTGGCCTTCGCCGCGTACGACGACGATTTCGATCGCCTCGCCGCGCGCTTTGCCGAGCGCGGCGGCGTCGAGCCGCATCCGCTGTCCGACGGCCGCGGCGTCTGGACGCGCGATGCCGACGGCACACCGGTGCAACTCGTCGCCGGCCCGAAAGTCTCCCCGGCCAGCGCCGGTGAGGCCGCCGCAAGGCAACCGCCACTCGCCGGCAAGGGCGCGGCGCCCTCGCGCAGCGGTGCGCCCGCCGTGCACCCGCGCTACCTGTCGCACGTGCTGCTGTTCAGCCGTGACGTGCCGGCGCAGGTCGACTTTTATACCCGAACGCTCGGCCTGCGCCTGTCCGACCGCTCGGGCGACGTCATCGCGTTCCTGCACGCACCGCACGCGAGCGAGCATCACGTGCTCGCGTTCGCGAAATCGGACAATCGCGGCCTGCATCACTCGAGCTGGGTCGTGGACAGCGTCGACGACATCGGGCTCGGCGCCGAGCGCATGCGCGGCGCCGGCTATGCCAGGGGCTGGGGGCTCGGCCGCCACGTGCTCGGCTCGAACTACTTCCACTACGTGCAGGACCCGTGGGGCAGCTTCGCCGAGTACTCGTTCGGCATCGACTTCGTGCCCGCCGACGTCGAATGGATCGCCGGCGATCATCCACCCGAGGACTCGTTCTACGTCTGGGGACCGCCGGTGCCCGACGATTTCGTCGTCAATCACGAGACCGCGACGCCGGCGTAGCGGCCGCTTCGGGAAAAAGTCATGCGTCTACTGGCATTCGCACGCGAAGGATCTCCCGCGCTCGGGCTACGCATCGGCGACGAAGTCGTCGATCTGACCGCCGAAGGGCTGCCGGCGAACTTGTCGGCGCTGCTCGGGCGAGGTGACGACGCGCTCGCCTCGGCGCAGGCGGCGGCGAAGCGCGCGAAGTCGCGACGCCCCGTTGCCGGCTTGACCTGCCTGCCGCCGCTCGTGCCCGGCAAGGCGATCGCCGTCGGCTTGAACTACGTCGATCACGCGGCCGAGTCGCCGTACAAGAATGCGCCGACGTATCCGGTGCTCTTCCAGCGCTATCCGCAGTCGTGGGTGGCGCACGGTGCCGATCTCGTGCGTCCGCACGTGTCCGAGCAGTTCGACTACGAAGGCGAGATGGTCGTCGTGATCGGCAAGCCGGGGCGCTACATCGCGAAGGAGCGCGCGCTTTCGCACGTCGCCGGCTACTCGATCTTCAACGACGGCTCGATTCGCGACTACCAGTTCAAGTCGACGCAGTGGATGATGGGCAAGAACTTCGACGCCACGGGCGCATTCGGGCCCGAGGTCGTCACCGCCGACGAGTTGCCGGAAGCGGCGCGCGGGCTCACGTTGCGCACGCGGCTTTCGGGCCGCGAGCTGCAGCACGCGAACACGCGCGACATGATCTTCGACGTGCCGACGCTCGTCGCCGTGTGCTCCGAAGCGATGACGCTGCATCCGGGCGACATCATCATCAGCGGCACGCCGTCGGGCGTCGGCTTCGCGCGCAAGCCGCCGATCTTCATGAAGGCCGGCGACGTCTGCGAAGTGGAGATCGAAGGCATCGGCGTCCTGCGCAATCGCGTCGTCGACGAGCGGCGCTGACATTCCAATCACGAGGGAGGCATCGATGGGCATCGGGTTCGTGGCACGCGTCGCGCGCATCGCCGCGTGCGCTTTAATCGTTTCGGCGGGCACTGCGCTCGCGCAAGGCACGCAGCCGCCGATTCGCATCGGCAGCACGCTCGCACTCACCGGACCGCTCGCCGCGACGAGCCTCGTGCACAAGGTCGTCGGCGAGATCTACGTCGACGAGCTCAACAAGCGCGGCGGACTGCTCGGCCGCAAGGTCGAATGGATCGTCAAGGACGACCAGTCGAAGCCCGACCTCGCGCGCACGCTCTACGAGCAGCTCGTCACCGCCGACAAGGTCGACCTGCTGATGGGGCCGTACGCGACCGGCGCGATCCTCTCCGCGATGGGCGTCGCGCAGCGCTACAACAAGGTGCTCGTCCATCACACGTTCGGCATTCCGTCGATGGCGAAGTACGACATGCAGTTCCCGGCGTGGTCGCTCGGGCCCGATCCGGCGACGACGGTGCCGAATACCGTGTTCGACGCGCTTGCCGCATCGCCGTCGCCGCCGAAGACGATCGCGGTCGTGACGAGCAAGTTCCCGTCGGTGCACTTCATGTCGCTCGGCGCGCGCGAGGTCGCGAAAAAGCGCGGGCTCGACGAAGTCCTGTTCCTCGAATGGGACTTCGGCAACCTCGACTACGGGCCGATCGCCGCGCGCATCAAGGACGCGAAGCCCGATTTCCTCTGGGTCGGCGCGATCGGCCTCGAGGGCAACCAGCTCCTCGAGGCGATGCACAAGATCGACTACACGCCGAAGGAGCACTTCTACATGTACCCCGCGCCCGCGCCGATGTCGAAGTCGCCGCTCGCCAAGAATGCGCTGTCGATGACGGTGTTCGAGGAGCATGCGCCGTACACGAACGCGCCGGGCGCCGCGCGGTTCATCGAGCTGTATCACGAGCGTGCGGCGAAGGCCGGCATCCCCGACACGGCGGTCGAGGTGCAGGCGGCGGCGTCGTACACCGCGTGGCAAATTCTCGAGGCGGGCGTCAAGGGCGCGAACAGCCTCGACGACGCCAAGATCGGCGCGTATCTGAAGAAGAACGGCGCCGACACGATCCAGGGACACCTGCATTTCGACGGCCCGCACAACTACGGCGACGACCTGATGCGCGTGAAGCAGGTGCAGAACGGGCATTGGGTGACGGTCTATCCCAAGGCGTACGCGGCGCCGGGCGCGACGTTGCAGGTCCGGTAGTCTTCGTGCACCCCTCACCTCGACCCTCTCCCCGCACGCGGGGAGAGGGAGTCCATGTCGCGCGGGGTACCTATTCCGAAATGCGTACCGCGAGCGCTCCCTCTCCCCACCGAGCGGGGAGGGTCGGCGTGAGGGGCGCATGACCTTCCCGAGCGCCACGCTCCTCGCGCAATCCGCGCTGTCGGGGATCTTCATCGGCGCGCTGTACGGACTCTTCGGCCTCGGCCTCGGGCTTGCGTGGGGCCTTCTGCACGTCATCAACCTCGCGCACTTCGGCTTCGCGATCCTCGCCGCGTATCTTTGCTACCAGCTCGCGAGCGTCGCCGGCATGGACCCGCTCGCGACGCTCGCGATCATCGTGCCGCTCTTCGCGGCGCTCGGCGTGCTGGTTCAGTGGCTGCTCGCGCGCTTCTCGGTGTCTCCGCTCAATTCGCTGCTCGCGACGTTCGGCATCACGGCGATCATCGAGGCCGGCATCCAGGCGATCTGGACCGCCGACTTCCGCAAGCTCGAATCCGCCTACGCGACCGAGAAATTCCGCGTCGGGCCGCTGTTCGTCCCGTTGCCCGAGCTGCTGACCTTCGTGCTCGCCGTCGCCCTCGCGTTCGGCATCTACGCGCTGATGCGCGGCACGCGCGTCGGGCGCGCGCTGCGCGCGCTCGCCGAGGACGCACCGATCGCTTCGGCGTTCGGCATCGACGCCCGCGCGCACGCACTTCTGTTGTCGGCACTTTGCGGTGCACTGGCGGGCATCGCGGGTGTCTGCATCGCGCTGTCGTTCACGCTGACGCCGTCGCAGATCTACGCGTGGGTCGGCGTGGTGTTCGCCGCGGTGATGCTGGGCGGCTTGGGCTCGCCGCTCGGCCCGCTCGCCGCGGGCATCGTCATCGGCCTCGCGGAAGCGATCACGATGGCCTTCGCGTCGCCGTCGTGGGCGCCGATCGTGTCGTTCACGCTGCTGATCGCGCTGCTGCTGCTGCGCCCGGGCCGCACCTGAAGGTCGACCGCACGCTCGTCGCAATCGGTGTCGCCGGCGTCGCGCTCGCCGCGATCCCGTTCGCCGGATTGCCCGAGTTCTACGCGTCGTTTCTCTACCTCGTGCTGCACTGGATCGTGCTCGCGACGTCGTGGAACATCCTGTCGGGGTATTCGGGTTACTTCTCGTTCGGCCACGGCGCCTTCTACGGGGCCGGCGTGTACACGAGCGCGGTGCTCGCCGCGTCGTTCGACGTGCCGTTCCTGTGGACGCTGCCCATCGCAGCGCTCGTCGCGGCGCTGCTCGGCGTCGGTCTGGGCGCCGTCGTGTTTCGCGTGCGAAGCGTGCGCGGCGAGCTCTTCGCGTTGCTTACGCTCGCCGTCACGTTCGTGCTCGCGACGCTCGTGCTGAACACGCCGATCGACGGCGGCCCGGGGATCTATCTGTCGGCGGTGCCGGTGCCGAAGGTCGCACCGAGCGCCGCCGGCTCGTTCTACCTGATGGCGCTCGTGCTCACCGTCATCACGCTCGTGCTCGCGCGCGGCATCGCGCGCTCGCGGCTCGGTCTCGGCCTTTTTGCGTTCCACGACGACGAGGACGCCGCCGAAGTCGTCGGCGTGCCGACGTATCGCGCGAAGCTCGTCGCGCTCGGCGTCTCGGCGGCGCTCGCGGGCGTCGCCGGCGGTATCCAGGCGCTCTACGTTTCGTACGTCACCGCGGGCAGCACGTTCAACATCACGGTGCCGCTCACCGTCGTGCTGATGAGCGTGCTCGGCGGCACGCGCCATTGGGCGGGTCCTGCGATCGGCGCAACCGCGATCACGCTTTTGCTCTACGCGTCGACGGCCGCCGACCAGGCGGTGATCGGCAAGGCGGTGACGGGCGCGATCCTGGTCGTCGCCGTGCTGTTCCTGCCCGATGGCGCGCTCGGCGGGCGCCGCCGCAAGGCCCGTGGGCGTTCCGAACGCGAGACGGCAACCGCGCAACGAGCGCCCTCGCCCGCGGCACGCCCGGCACCGACACGCGAGCCTCCGCGGCGTCACGCGGACGTACCCTCGCTTCTTGTCGTGCGGGGCCTCGCCAAATCGTTCAAGGGCGTGCACGCGCTCGCCGGGGTCGACCTCGACGTGCACGAGGGCGAAATCGTCGGCGTCGTCGGACCGAACGGCTCGGGCAAGTCGACGCTGATCAACGTCGTGAGCGGGCATTACCGCGCCGATGCCGGCACGATTCGCTTCGCGGGCACCGACCTCACCGGAAGCGCGGCGCACCGCATTGCGCGCGCCGGCATCGCGCGCACGTACCAGATCCCGCGGCCGTTCGCGCATTTGAGCGTGCGCGACAACGCTGCGCTCGCGGCGGTGTTCGGCCGCGCCGCGCTGGACGGTAACGCCGCGCGTGACGAGGCGATGCATGCGCTCGCGTTCACCGGCCTCGCGTCGCGCGCCGCCGCGCTGCCAGGGGAGCTCAACCTGCATCAGACGAAGTTTCTCGAGCTCGCACGCGCGCTGGCGGCGCGCCCGCGATTGCTGATGCTCGACGAGGTGCTGTCGGGGCTCACGCCTGCCGAAATCGACGACGCGATCGCGCTCGTGCGGCGCATTCGCGACGGCGGCACGACGATCGTGCTGGTCGAGCACGTGATTCGCGTCGTCACCGAGCTCTGCGACCGCGTCGTCGTGCTCGACCAGGGACGCGTGCTCGCGACAGGCGACGCGAACGAGGTCATGACGCGAAGCGACGTCGCGGTCGCTTATCTCGGGGTCGCGCATGCTTGACGTCGCGGGTCTCCACGTCGACTACGGCGCGGCGCCCGCGCTGTGCGACGTTTCGCTGCGCGTCGATGCGGGCGAGCTCGTGTGCGTCGTCGGACCCAATGGTGCGGGGAAGACGACGCTGATCGACACGATCGCGGGCCTGCTGCGCGCGGCGGCGGGTCGCATGACGATGGACGGCCGCGATTTGCGTGCGCTGCCATCGCACCGCTTCTGCCGCGCGGGTATCGCGATCGTTCCCGAAGGCCGCCGGCTCTTCACGCGGATGAGCGTGCGCGAGAATCTCGAGATCGGCGCCGACGCGGGGCCCGGCGCGTCGGGTCGACGTGCACGCGACGAGGCGCAGCGGCGCGCGTGCGAGCTCTTCCCGGTGCTGCGCGAAAAGCTCGACGTCGCGGCGGGCTCGCTTTCCGGCGGCCAGCAGCAGATGGTCGCGATCGCCCGCGCGCTGATGGCGACTCCGCGGCTGCTGTTG
>DASTIY010000090.1:0-4418 GCA_035717085.1 Casimicrobiaceae bacterium
CGCCAGCTTCGACGTCACCAAGTCGGGGTCGTGGCGGACCTTGAACGAGCCGGCTCTGACCGCCGCCGGATACTTGGCCGGATCGTTGAACCGCTCGTCGTTGAAATTGCCCTTGCCGTGCATCTGGAGGTTCGCGACGTAGGCGTTCCAGTAGGTGACGTTGCCGAAGCCGCCCGTCCAGGTGTGCAGGTCCTCGCCGAGGTGGCCGTAAGCAGCCGGGATCCGCACCGCGGCCGACTTGCCGTCGGGTCGGAAGCCGATGGCGTCGATGTTGACCTCGGCGTCGTAGAAGCCGGGACCCCAGCTCAACAGCACCTTCTTGAGCGTGTCGATCGTCGCTTCGTCGCTGGCCCCGAGGATCTTGTCCGCCACCGGCGCCAGGTTGGGCGCGAGCGAGACGATCAAGCCGGTGTTCAGGTCCTGGTTCGGCCAACCATCGAGCCGCTTGCCGATTCCCGGGGCGAACGAGTCGTCGACCGTCGAATGGCAAAGCGCGCAGGTGATGCCGATCGAGCTGAGCGAGCCACCCCCCTTGTCGAAGACGCCCTTGACGCCGACGACGGCGTTCAGCTTGAGGAGCGCGAGCGTGGTCGCAGGACTGTCGAGATCGACCTTGCCTTGCTTGAGCTTCGCCTGGAGGTCCCCCGGCAGCGCATCGACGTCGACCTTCAGGCCGGCGACGGTGAGCGCCGTCTTCGGGCTCACACCCGGTCCGACACCGCCGAGGGCGGCGCCTTCGATCGCCTTGTGCAATTGCAGCGTGCCGCCCCAGTAATCCTCGTCGCCGAAGGTGTCGAAGCGGAAGATCTGCTTGCCCTGCTCCAACAGTGCGGCCAGCGCCTTGGCGCACCCTTGGCCAGGCGCATCGACCGACTGCGCATCGCAGGCGCCGGGGCTATCGTCGGGATTCGATAGCGAGAACGCCGCCAATGTCGTCGCAAGCGCGGTGACCGCGACGCTCGTGATCGCGACAACCGTCACTTTCGATGACGACCCTTTCACCCGCTTCATCTGACACCTCCGTTTCGGTTATCGGCTTCGACGCTCGCTTCGCGAACGCCGATTGGATGACCGATATTCCCGATGCGTTTCAGAAAACCGAAACGAAGGGACGATTGCGGCCATTTCGGGCAACTCCGCCGACACCGCATCAGGGAATGCGCGGACCTTTTGTAAGGAGTTCTTGACGTTACGGGGGATACCGAAGCCCGTCCTCGGCCGGCCGGAAAGCTATCGGATGTGGGGCCTGTCTCGCGACGGCGGTTCGCGTCGCGAGACGACAGGCGTCCGCGGCTGAAACGGACATTCGAAGTTTTCCAACGCGCGACGCGCCCGCCCTCCGCAACGTGTCGAGCGATTGTCGCCACGGAGTCGAAATTCCCCGACAGAACCCGGCGCGCTTCGACAGTATTCTGCATTCGTCGTTGGTCGAACATCGATACGCGCTTCCGCACGTTGGGCGCGTGACGGGAACTCGATGCCGCGCACCTTGCAGCGCCCGAGAACAAGACGTACCGGCATCCGATTGAAACCCCTATCCTCGACTGGACGTCGTGACCCTGCCGTCGTCTTGGCGGGTTATCTCGCGATCGTAGTGGCCGTCGCGGAGGTGCTCCTCGATCTCGGGACGTGGGCCGAACTCGACATTGCGTCGATCTACGGCATCCCGCTCGTCCTTGCAGCCTATACGCGCGATCGCCGTCTGTTGTGGGGGTTGATGGTCGTGCTCACGCTCGTGACGTTCATTGCCTACGCATTGCAGATCCCGAGCGGTTACTTCGCGATGCGCGAGGCATTGTTCGTCAACCGCGTGCTGGACGCGATCGCGCTGCTGCTCATCGCCGGTCTGCTCCACATCTGGATGACGTCGCTGGACGTCCGCGAGGCGCAGACGCAACTGCTGCAGGAGCAAAACGCGAAGCTCGAGACTCAGGCGCAACTGCTGCACGAGCAAAACAGCAGGCTCGAGGCCGCCAACGCGCTGCTCGTCGCCCACGAAGCGCGCATCGTTCATCAGAACGAGGAGCTGAGCCGCCGCCGTCACGAGGCGGAGGAAGCGAGCGGGCGCAAGACATGGCTCCTCAACGCAGTCTCGCACGACATCCGCAATCCGGCACACACGATCAACCTGATGGCCGACGTGATTCGCCGGTCGGCGGAAGACCCCGCACTCGTCTCCCAGGTGCCGAAGATGGCAACGCGTCTGCAGGCGCATGCCAAAGCACTGGTCGCGCTCGTGTCGGAAGTGCTCGACGTCGCACACCTCGACTCGGGTGTCCTGCAGCTTCGCGAGAGCGCGTTTTCGCTCAACCAATTCGTCGATGCGAAGTGCGCCGATTTCGCGGCGCTCGCCGAAGCGAAGTCACTGTATTTGCATTCGGAGACTCCCGGACGGATCGTGTGCGTGCGCACCGACCGGATCAAGCTCGATCGCATCCTCACCAATCTCGTCTTGAACGCGATCAAGTTCACCGCCGACGGCGGCGTCACCGTAAGCGTCGCGGTCACGGACGACGATGCAGCCATGATTCGCGTTCGCGACACGGGGGTTGGCATGCAGGCAAGCGAGCTCGAGCGAATATTCGACGAGTTCGCGCAGCTCGATCTTTCGGCTGGGGAGCCCGGCCGAGGCTGGGGTCTCGGCCTCGCCATCTGCCGCCGGCTCGCGAGCTTCATCGGCGCCACGATCGGCGTCGAAAGCGAGCCCGGTCGAGGCAGCATGTTCGTCGTGCGTTTACCACCCGATTGCGTCGTGGACATCGCCCCCGTTGCGCTTCCCGACAACATCGCCTAGCCGGAAACACCGTTCGGCGGGCGGCAGTCCATGAGCCGGCCGGGCGGTCATTCGGGCGCCGCCGCGCATTCCGCCGCAGCATCGGGAGCGAAAATCACGAGCAGTGCATGGTGGGCGCCGCCGGTTGATCATCTTTCCGGTTCGCTCGTCCGTCACGGCATGCCGCGAACGCTTTTCGGGTTCGTCCGGCGGGTCGGCGCGTGGAGTCAGTTGTGGGTTTCGTGCCTGGCGGTCGCCGTTTTCATCCTCAATACGGCGCCGCTCGAGATGCAGCGGCGAATTCTCAACGCCGCTGTCGTCGACGGCGACGTCAAGCGTGTGCTCATGCTGGGCGTCATCTACGCGGGCATCGTGCTGGGCGAAGGTCTGGTCAAGCTGTTGATGAACGTCTACCGAGGCTGGATCGGCGAAAAGGCCGTGCGCGCGCTCCGATTGGCGGCAAGCGCACTCGTCGACTCGATGCCCAAAGAACGCGACATCGCCGGGATCCAGGGCGTCGAGATATCGCTGATTCTGCCGGAACCCGAGCCCATCGGCGGGTTCGTCGGCGTCGTGTACTCCGAGCTCGTGCTGCAGGCGGGCACGCTGGCGAGTGCTTTCGCGTATATGTTCTTCATGCAACCGGTGCTCGCGTTCACGTGTCTGCTGATCTTCCTGCCGCAACTGGTGTTCGTCCCGTTGATGCAGGCGGCGATCAATCGGCGCGTCCAGTCCCGGATCAAGGTGCTTCGCGAGGCAAGCGTCGACGTGCTCGCCACGCAACGCGGCGAAGCGGAAATCGCCCGGGTCATGCAGCAGGAGTTGCGATTCGCGAAAATATTCTCGCTGAATCTCGGCGTCGTGAAGCTGCGATACTCGATGCACTTCCTCATGAATCTCGCGCACAATCTCGCCAAGGTGATCGTTCTCGGCGTCGGGGGATGGTTCGTGATCGACGGCCAAACCGAAGTGGGAACCGTCGTCGCATTCGTGTCCGGCCTCAACAACGTGCACGATCCCTGGGCAGGTCTCGTGAGTTGGTACGAGGACATGATGGTGAACCGTGCCCGATACCAGACGTTCGTCGGCGCCATGGAGCAATTCGCGAAAGGCGAGGCGCCGCGGTTCGGCACGTAAAGCGCGCCGAATCGGTGTGCTTCTACCGATTGGGACCGCGTGGACGAGTGTATGAAGTGGTAACGAGCGAATGCCGTTCGAACGATGCGCGACCGATCTCCGCGCGGGCGTCCAGGCGTGCCAACAGCAGATGGAAGTACAGCATGCCACGCTGCGGGCCGAGATCATCGACGACGCGCGGCACGTCGAGCGGTTCGGGACCCGCGACGAACGCGACGTTGTTCGCGATGCTGCTATCGTTCGCGGGAAAGACATCGAGGCGCCCCAACCCGCGCAGCAGGATGATCGTCGCGGTCCACGGGCCGATCCCCTTGATCTGGCGCAGAATTGCCGCGGCGTCCGCGCTCGTGCATCGTACCAGCGCACTCGCGTCGAGCGCGCCGGACGAAAGTGCTTCGGCGACGCGGCGCAACGTCGCGATCTTGTTGGCGCTCAGCCCCGCTTCGTGCAACTGATGGTCGGTTGCACGCTGCACGCTTTCCGGATCGGGAAACAGATATAACGGTAT
>DASTIY010000091.1:0-21650 GCA_035717085.1 Casimicrobiaceae bacterium
ACGGGCGCGTCGATGTTCTTCGTCGTCGTCTACCTGCACATGTTCCGCGGGCTCATGTACGGCAGCTACCGCAAGCCCCGCGAGCTCACGTGGATCATCGGCTGTCTCATCTATCTCGCGCTGATGGCCGAGGCGTTCTTCGGCTACCTGCTCCCGTGGGGGCAGATGTCGTACTGGGGCGCCCAGGTCATCGTGAACCTGTTCTCGACGCTGCCGGTGATCGGCGACGACCTCTCGCTGTGGATCCGCGGCGACTACACGATCTCCGACATCACGCTGAACCGCTTCTTCGCGTTTCACGTCGCGGCACTGCCGCTCGTGCTTATCGCGCTCGTCGCGGCGCACCTGATGGCGCTGCACGAGACCGGCTCGAACAATCCCGACGGCGTCGAAATCAAGAAGCAGCCGAAGGACCCGCGCACCGGGCTGCCGCTCGACGGCATCTACTCGCATCCGTACTACACGGTGAAGGACATCGTCGGCGTCGTCGTCTTCCTCGCCGTGTTCTCGGTCATCGTGTTCTTCGTGCCGGAGATGGGCGGGTACTTCATCGAGTCGAACAATTTCATCCCGGCGGATCCGCTGAAGACGCCCGTTCACATCGCGCCGGTCTGGTACTTCACGCCGTACTACGCGATGCTTCGCGCCGTGCCGTCGTTCCTCCAGACGCAGGTGTGGGGCGTGATCGTGATGGGCGTGTCGGTGCTGATCTTCTTCGCGCTGCCTTGGCTCGATCGCGGCGCCGTGAAGTCGATCCGCTATCGCGGCGGCCTCTACAAGGCGTGGCTTGCGGCGTTCGTCGTTTCTTTCCTGATCCTCGGTTATCTCGGCACCGTGCCGATCACCGTCTGGGGACAGTTCGCGGACAACTTTCCGCTCTACGGCGCGGACAAGGCCACCGTCGTCGCGCGCGTGCTGACGATCGTCTATTTCCTGTTCTTCTTCCTGATGCCCTGGTACACCGCGCGGGACAAGACGAAGCCGCAGCCGACCCGCGTTCGCTGGCATTAGACGACAGCCATGGCCCAACTGATCAAGCTCGTGCTCGTCGTCCTCGTCGCCGGCACCGCATCGGTGGCGTTCGCTCAGGAAGAGGGTGGCCTTCGGCTGCTCACGGCGCACACCAACCGCCTCGACGACGAATCGCTTCAGCGGGGCGCGCGCAACTTCGTCAACTACTGCCTCACGTGCCACACCGCGAAATACATGCGCTACAACCGATTGACCGATCTCGGGTTGAGCGACGCGCAGATCGCCGACAACCTGATGTTCGCGAGCGACAAGATCGGCCAGACGATGGACGTCGCGATGACGCCGGCGCAAGGCAAGGCGTGGTTCGGCAATCCGCCGCCCGATCTGTCGGTCGAAGCGCGCATTCGCGGAAAAGACTGGCTGTACAGCTACCTCCTCGGTTTCTATCGCGACGACGCCTCTGCGACCGGCTGGAACAATCTGGTGTTCCCGAACGTCGGCATGCCCAACGTGCTCTGGGAACTGCAGGGAGAGAACAAGCTCGTGAAGTCCGTGTACGAGGATCACGAGAAGGCGACGGGTGCTGCGATCGCGGTGAAGGGGCTCTCGACGCTCGAGCCTGAGAAGGACGGGAAGATCGCGGTGCTGAGCCTTGCGCCCGAGCAGCCGGGCACGATGACCCGTGTGCAGTACGAGGCGTTCGTGACCGACCTCGTGAACTACATGGACTACATGGCGGAGCCCATCCGGAACACGCGCATCCACCTCGGTCTGCTCGTGCTGCTGTTCCTCGGCGTGTTCTTCGTCTTCGCCTACGCGCTCAAGCGCGAATACTGGAAAGACCTGCATTAGCGCGGTGACCGGTCGAAGCCGGCGCCGCCGGCGCGCCGCGATCGAGCGGCGCGCGAGGAGATCTCATACATGATGACGCTCTATTCAGGGACGACCGATCCGTTCAGCCAGCGCTGCCGCATCGTGCTGCACGAGAAGGGCATGGACTTCCAGATCATCGACGTCGATCTCGACCACAAGCCCGAGGATCTGGCGGTGATGAACCCGTACAACCAGGTGCCCGTGCTGGTCGAGCGCGATCTCGTACTGCACGAGTCGAACATCATCAACGAGTACATCGACGAGCGCTTCCCGCATCCGCAGCTGATGCCCGCCGACCCCGTCATGCGGGCGCGCGCGCGGCTCTTCCTGCACCGGTTCGAGAAGGAGCTCTTCATCCACATCGACGCGCTCGAGGGCGGCAACCAGAAGCAGATCGACAGGGCGCGCGTGCAGGTGCGCGACTCGCTGCTGCAGATCGCCCCGGTCTTCGCCAAGCACAAGTACATGCTCGGCGACGACTACTCGATGCTCGACGTGGCGATCACGCCGCTATTGTGGCGGCTCGATTACTACGGCGTGCAAATGCCCAAGCAGGCGGCGCCGCTGATGAAGTATGCCGAACGGCTGTTCTCCCGCCCGGCGTTCTCGGAGGCGCTGACCTCCGCCGAGCGGGGAATGCGAAAATAGGCATCGGCCTTGCATGCAGGGCGCTGCGGGTCAACTTTTCAGGGTCTATCGTAAAGTAGCCCGACACCCGGCCCTCGAGCGGCGAGTGCGCGCCGGCCCCTGCGTCGTGCTGTCTGCAACAACGCAGGCAACCGGTATCGAGACGTAAAGGCCGCATTCTTGACCGGCGGGGAGCCGAGCGTAATATTTTTGCCATGTCCGAGCAGTCCGCAAAACCGTATCTCGTGCGCGCCATCTGCGAATGGTGCGCCGACAACGGTCTCACGCCGTACCTCGCCGTCCGCGTCAATCCGCAAACGCGCGTACCCGCGGCGTTCGTGAAAAACGGGGAGATCGTGCTCAACGTGAGCCCGACCGCGACACGCAAGCTGACGATCGACAATCAGTGGATCCAGTTCACTGCGCGCTTCAATGGATCGTCGCAGGAAGTCGCCGTGCCGATAGGCGCGGTGATCGGCATCTTCGCGAAGGAAACCGGGTATGGTTTCTCGTTCTCGGCGCCCGACGACCCGGTCGCGGCACTAGCGGGAACCGGCAGTTCACGCGACGCGGATGCGCGGCTCGCCGACCCGGCGCGCAGCAAGCGTCCCTCACACCTGCAGGTCGTCAAGTAAGCGTCGAGCGCGAGTGCGCGTGCGTCGTGGGATCATGGCGCGCGACGTTGCACGTCCTGCGCCGGCATAGCTCAGTTGGTAGAGCAGCGGTTTTGTAAACCGTTGGTCCCGGGTTCGAATCCTGGTGCCGGCATTCTCGACAGCGCCTCTCGCGAACTCGGCCGTGTCGTCGTGCGCGATGAGCGTCCGTTCATTGTTCCCGCGTCCCCTTCGGATTAGGATGGCCGTCCGCCGACCGGCGGATCGATACAGGGGGGCAATCATGAAGACGAAACGGCGCACGCGCGCGTGCATGCTGGCGTTCCTGCTCGGCCTTCCTTTCACCATCACTGCGGCCGGCGCCGACGATACGGTCGCGATAACGCAGCGGGCGATCGGATCCTCGCTGCTTTCGGTCGACCAGCACCGGGAAACGATCGTCGACGGCATCGTCGCGCAATGGGGCGACAAGATTTCGGCGACGACGGCGATGGGTCCGGCGCAGTTGGGCGAAGCGCTCTTCGCGCTGCGCTCCGACCGGTTGCTCGCGGCGAGCCTCGCCGGAACGGCGGACGCGCTGCTCGACGTGATGTCGCCACGCGCGTCCGCCGGCATCGACAAGGAGGACGTGCAAACCAAGGCGCTGACGAACGCCAATGCCGATCTGACCTACGTACCGGTGACGCCGTGCAGGCTGGTCGAGACGCGCAACGCGTTCGCTGCCGTGTTCCAAGGCGGCGGTCCGTTCAGTCCGGGCGAGATCCGCACCTACACGATCCAAAGCGGCAACGGCGTGTGCCTGACCCAACTCCCGCCCACGGTGACGCCGGCCGCGGTGCAATTGCAGGTGTTCGGCATTCCTCGCAACGGCGTCTCAGGCGACATCGAGATCCTGCCGCAAGGATCAGTGTTCGGCAACACGGCGACGCTCGTCTTTCTCGGCAACAACGCGTTCACCTCGGCCGGTACGACATCTGCCGTGAGCGCATCGCGCCAGATCAGCGTGCAGGTCAGGCAGGGGTTTGCCGACGTCGCAATCGACCTCGTCGGTTACTTCCGGACGCCCGAACTCGTGCCGCAAAAGCAGGTGTTCACCTACAATCTCGGCCCCAACGGGATCGGTCAACCGATTCCTATACCCGTGCTGGATACGCCGGTGCACGTGCAGGCGGTCAACCTCACCATCGGTGGTCGCGGAGTCGCGGCAGTGACGCTGCTCCGCTGTTGTTCGGCCTCCGCCATGTTCCTCGAATGGACGGGATTGAGCTCGACCGCCGCCAGTGCAATCACGCAAGGGTTCAGTGGCGCGGTGGGCACGGCGATCACACAGATCGACTTTCAGCATCAAGTCGTACTCGAGGTGAACGACGCAGCGAGCATGCGTGTCCATAACACATCGTCCGTCGCGCAATTCGGCGTCGTGACGCTCACCTGGTAACGCGCAACGCATCTCATCGCCTCGTGCGCGGTGGTTACCGCGCACGAGGCGATGCCGAGGACGGGGTCGAAGCTGCAAGTATTCGCGTCGGATGCGCGAATACTCAAAAGCCCTTGCCCCAACCGATCCAATGCGCGCTGCTAGATCCGGCCCATCACCATGAGGATGATGATGATCAGCAGCACCAGCCCGAGTCCTCCGCTCGGCCAGTAGCCCCAGCCCGAGCTGTAGCCCCAGGTCGGCAGAGCCCCGATCAAGAGAAGAATGACGATGATGAGAACGATGAGCGAAACCGACATGACGACCTCCATGCAGCCAAGTCATGGCATCGCGCCGACACGGTTGCCGACGCTTGCCTCCCCGGCCGTGTAAGAATTACGTACGAGTCGATTGGCGGCGCTGACTCGCGCTCGTGCTTCTTCGTGGAAGCTCCTGCTGCCGCCTGCTTCGCAGTAACTTCCAAGCAACCGATATGCCGGGCGGCCGGCGAGGACTTCGAGATGAATCGACTGGACTTCACGGGCCGGCGCGCCATCGTGACCGGGGGCGCGGCGGGCATCGGCTACGCGATCGCCAAGCGGCTCCGCGAAAGCGGGGGGCGAGTCGAGCTCTGGGATCGCGACGAGCGGGCACTCGAGGCAGCGCGCGATTCGCTCGGGAGCGGTTGCGATACGCGCGTCGTCGACGTGACCGACGCCACGGGCGTCGATGCAGCGGCGTCGAAGGCAAGCGAGGCGATGCAAGGTGTCGACGTGCTCGTCTGCTCGGCCGGCATTACCGGACCGAACACGACGTTGTGGGACTACCCGGTCGACGCGTGGCGCGCCGTGTTCGACGTCAACGTGCACGGCGTGTTTCTCTGCAATCGCGCGGTCGTGCCGATCATGCGCCGCGTGAATTACGGGCGCATCGTCAACATCGCGTCGGTCGCAGGAAAGGAAGGCAATCCCAATGCGTCGGCGTACAGCGCGTCGAAGGCCGCCGTCATCGGCTTGACGAAATCGCTCGGCAAGGAGCTCGCCGCCAGCGGCATTCGCGTCAACTGCGTAACGCCGGCGGCGGTGCGCACCGCGATCTTCGACCAGATGACGCAGGCGCATATCGACTTCATGCTGTCGAAGATCCCGATGGGTCGCTTCGGCACCGTCGACGAGATCGCGGCGCTCGTCTGCTGGCTCGCGTCCGAGGACTGCTCGTTCAGCACCGGCGCGGTGTTCGATGCGTCGGGAGGGCGGGCAACGTACTGAGGATCAGGGACCAGGATCCAGGGACCACGGACCGGCGCGGAGGCGACGGCGCATCCATTTGCGCTGATCGCTGGTCCCTGGATCCTGGCCCTTCGACCTTGCGTCATCATCCGCCAACGCGAAGCATGATCTTGCCGATGTGCTTCGACGACTCCATCAGCGCGTGCGCCTTCGGCGCATCGGCGAGGTCGAACGTTTGCTCGATCACCTGCTTCACCTGACCTGATTCGAGCAGCGGCCACACCTTCTCGCGCAATTCGCGCGCGAGATCCGCTTTGCGCTGCGCCGGGCTTGCGCGCAGCGTCGATCCGGTGAGCGTCAGCCGCTTCAGCATCATGAAGCGCAGGTCGCATTCGACGCGACTGCCCTGCAGGAAGGCGATCTGCGACAGCCGTCCTTCGACCGCGAGGCACTTCAGGTTGCGCTCGACGTAGTCGCCGCCCACCATGTCGAGGATGACGTTGACGCCGCGCTTGTCGGTGATGCGCTTCACCTCGTCGCCGAAGTCCTGCGTCTTGTAGTCGATGGCGTAATCCGCGCCCATCTTCACGCAGAACGCGACCTTCGCGGGCGTGCCGGCGGTGGCGACGACCGTCGCGCCGAACGCCTTCGCGAGCTGGATCGCGCAAAGGCCGATCCCGCTCGTGCCGCCGTGCACGAGGAACCATTCGCCGCGCGAAAGCCCCACGCGATCGAACACGTTGTTCCACACCGTGAAGTAGTTCTCGGGCAGCCCCGCGGCCTGCTCGAGCGTCCAGCCTTTCGGAATCGGCAGGCACCACGACGCCGGCGTCGTGCAGTACTGCGCGTAGCCGCCGCCGGGCGTCAACGCGCAGACCGCATCGCCGACGTTCCAATCGCGCACGCCGTCACCACGTGCGGCGATCTTGCCCGCGACCTCGAGACCGAGGATCGGCGAGGCATCGGGCGGCGGCGGATAGCTGCCGGCACGCTGCAGGCAATCGGGCCGGTTGACCCCCGCATACGCGACTTCGATCAGGACTTCGTCGGCGCGCGGCTTCGGCACCGGGCCTTGCGCGATCTGCATGACCTCGGGCGCGCCGGGCTGCGCGATCGCGACATGACGCATCGTCGTGGGAACGGGCATCGCAAACCTCCTTGCGGTTCGGAGGCCGATTTTACGATTCCACGTCCTGCCCGACGCGAAACAGCGATTGAAGGGTGCGCCCGCCTATACGCCGAGGAAGCGATGCATCGTCGCGTGATCGTCGCGCAAGGAGTCGACCGGCGCCTGATGCACGATACGCCCGGTTTCGAGGATGTACGCCTCGTCCGCCACCGCGAGGGCGCTGTACAGGTTCTGCTCGACGAGCAGGATGGCGTAGCCGAGTCCGCGCAGCTCGACCATCGTGCGCTCGAGATGCTGCACCATCACCGGCGCGAGGCCTTCCGAGGGCTCGTCCATCAGCAGCATCTCGGGATCGAGCGTGAGCGCGCGCGCCACCGCGAGCATTTGGCGCTCGCCGCCTGACAACTGATGGCCGCGGTGATGCCGTCGCTCACCGAGGCGTGGAAAGAGCTCGAACAGGCGATCGACGTTCCATTGCGAGCGGCTGCGCGCGCCGCGGCCGAGCATGGTCAGATGCTCGGTCACCGTAAGCGACGCGAACAGGCGCCGTCCCTGCGGCACGAGCCCGATGCGGCGCTGCGCGATCTGGTGCGGAGACAGTCCGCGCAACGAGTGCCCTCGAAACGTCACCTCACCGTCGATGACGTGTGGCGGCCGCATGCCCATGATCGAGCGGATGAGCGTCGTCTTGCCCATGCCGTTGCGGCCGAGCAGTGCGACGATGCGGCCCTTGTCGACGCGAACCGATACCCCGCGCAGCACCTGCGCATCGCCGTAGGCGGCGTGCAGGTCCGCGACCTCAAGCATGGTGCCGCTTGCCGAGGTAGACCTCCTGCACGCTCGCGTCGGCGCGAATCGCGTCGGGACTTCCTTCGACGAGCACGCGGCCGTTGTGCATGCACGTCACATGATCGACGAGCCGCAGCGCGAGGTCGATGTCGTGCTCGATGAGCACGAGCGTGAGCGAGCGCGGCAGCGCGCCGATCGTCGCGGCCATCACCACCCGCTCGGCGGGCGACAACCCGGCGGCCGGTTCGTCGAGCAGCAGCAGCGCGGGCTTGCCGGCGAGCGCGAGCGCGAACTCGAGTTGTCGCTGCTCGCCGTACGAGAGCGTGCTCGTCGGCTCGCGTCGCCGTCCCGCGAGACCGCTCGTTGCGAGCGACTCCTCGACGCGCTGCGCGTGCACGCCCTTCGGCGTGCTTGCGCCCAGCAACGAGAACTTGCGCGGATCGAGGCTCTGCACGGCGAGCCGCACGTTCTCCTCGACCGTCAATGCGGGAAACAGGTTGGTGATCTGATAGGTGCGGCCGATGCCGAGCGCGGCGCGCCGGTGCGTGCGCAGGCGCGTGACGTCGCGACCGCCGAAGCGCACCGCGCCCTTCGAGACGGGCACTTCGCCGGCGATCGCGTTGAAGAGCGTCGTCTTGCCCGCGCCGTTGGGACCGATGATCGCCCGGCGCTCGCCTTCGCGAACGCCGAGCGAGATGCCATCGACGGCGCGCAGCGCGCCGAAGCTGACGGCGAGGCCGTCGAGTTCGAGCAGGTTCAGGATTTCTTGATGCCCTGGAACGAGCGGGTGTACGCCGCCTGCTTCATGTACGTCTCCGGATCGTATTTCCAGAACTGCGAGACGTTCGGAACCGTTTCGATCGGCACGTTCCAGAACTTGCCGTCGGGCCGGCGCTTCACCGTACGGATGTACACGTCGTAGATCGGATTGCCGTAGTCGTCGAGCCGGACCGGGCGCCCGAGCGGCGAGTCGTTCAGCACGACCTTGCGGATCGCGTCGAGGAATTGCTTGCGGTCCTCGACGTTGCCCTTCACGGCATTCATGCCGGCGACGAGCCACATCGCGCCCGAATACATCGAGAAGCCGTAGAGCGAAGGCAGCTTGTTGAACGCCTTCTCGTACTCGGTGACGAACTTCTCGGTCGCAGGCGCCGTGCTCCCTTCGCAGAACTGCGCCGACGAGATGATGCCTTCGCATTCCTGGCCGAGCGTGCGGATCACCGACTGGTCGGTGAGGTTCATGCAGCCGAGCATGGGAATCTTGCCCTTGAGGCCGAAGTTCGCGTACTGCTGGATGAAGCGGTTGGCGTCGGCGCCCGTTTCCATGACGTACACGACGTCCGGCTTGGCGCTCTGGATCTGCGCGAGGTACGGGCTGAAATCGGCGGTGTTGAGCGGCTGCCAGAACTGCTGCACCACCGTGCCGCCGAGATCGCTGAACGTCTGGCAGAAGCCGCCGCACTGCTCGTAGCCGAACGTGTAGTCCTGCGAGATCGTCACGACCTTGCGGTAGCCGAGCTTGTGGTACGCGTAATCGGCGAGCGGACGCGGCATCTGGCTCGCCGAATAGCCGGCGATGCGGATCACGTTCGGAATGCGCTTGCGCTGCGTGAGGTCGTCGGCGGCGATGATCGGGATGAAGTACGGGACGCCGTTGCCCTTGACGTATTCGGCGACGGCGAGGCCGGTGTTCGCCAGCAGGTCGCCGATCAGCATGTGCACGTTGCGCTGCTCGACGAGGCGTCGCGCCTTCTGCAGCGCGGTGTCCGGATTGCTGGCGTCGTCCTCGACGATGATCTCGATGTCGCGGCCGGCGACCTTGTGCCCGTGCTGGTCGAAGTACAGGTTGAAGCCTTCGACCATCTCCTTGCCGCCCGCGGCGACGACGCCGGTCAGCGGTGCGAGCAGGCCGATGCGAATCGGTCCGGTCTGCGCCGATGCGACGCGTTGCCACGGGCCGATCCCGGCCGCGGCATTCGCGGCAACGGCGGCGCCGACCGATTGGACGAATTTACGGCGATCCATGCGAACCTCCTCCTCGTTGTATGACGTTCAAGACGCTTCGCGGGACGCGCGTCGCGCCAGCAACGCGCGTCCCCAGCCCAGCAAGCCCTGCGGCGCGAAGATCATGGTGAAGATGAACATGAGCCCGAGCACCATCGGCCAGCGCTCGGTGTAGAAGCTCACGACATTCTCGAGCGCGATGATCACCGCGGCGCCGACCAGCCCGCCGAAGAGCGTTCCGACCCCGCCCACGATGACCATCAGCAACCCTTCGACCGACTGCGCGAGCGCGACGGTGGCGGGGCTCACGAAGCTGTTGAAGAACGCATAGAGCGTCCCTGCGAGGCCGGCAAAGAAGCCGGACACCGTGAACGCGATGAAGAGGTGCAGCGGCACGTTGTAGCCTAGCGCGCGCATCCGCGACTCGCTCTCGCGAATGCCTTGCAGCGTGAGGCCGAACGGCGAGTGCGCGAAGCGCAACATCAGCCACGTCATGACGCTCGTGACGATCAGGATGAAGAAGTAGAACACCGGCTGCGGCGACAGCCACGCCGGCGCGACGGTGCCGCGCAGGCCGTTCTCGCCGCCGGTCACCGACGTCCAGCGAAGGCACATCCCCCAGACGATCATGCCGAGTGCGAGCGTGAGCAGCAGGAAGTAGACGCCCGACGTGCGGATCGCGAGGAGCGCGAAGACGACGGCGGCGAGCGTCGCGGCGATCACGCCGAGCAGCATGCCGACCCACGGCGAGCCTGCGTTCGTCGTCACGTGATACAGCACGACGTAAGTCGCGATGCCGAAGATCGCGCCGTGGCCGAGCGACACGCGTCCCGCGTAGCCGGCGAGGAGGTCGATCGACATCGCGAGCGTCGCGAAGATCAGCGTCTCGATGACGAGGCTCGTCTTGTAGCCCGGCACGACGAACGGCACGGCAACGAGCAGCGCCGCACCGACGATCCCGACGACGATGCGCGCGCGCGACGACGCGAGCTTGTGCGGCGTCGTTGGCGCCGTGGCTTGCCAGCCGGCCTCGCCTTCGGTGGGCGGCGCGGCGCTCATCCTAGCCAGCGGCCTCTTGGGACACGCAGCGCCATGCATCCTTTCGAGCGTCGGCCTCCCCGCAATCGCGCGTCGACGGGCCCTTCGGGCCTTCTCGGCTTCGCCTCGCGCGCCGCGCTCATGCGGCCCTTCCGAACAAGCCAAGGGGACGAAATGCGAGCAGGAGCGCCATGGGTCCGAAGATCACGAAGTACGCGAGCTCGGGAAACCAAACCTGCCCGAACGTCGCGAGCATGCCCACGAAGAGGCTGCCGATCGCGGTGCCGACGAGGCTGCCGCGCCCGCCGATGATCACGACGGCGAGGCTGAACACGAGGATATCGGAATCCGCAGTCGGGTAGAGGGTCAGGAACGCGCCGCCGAGCACGCCGCCCACCCCGGCGAGCGCCGCCCCGACCATGAACGTATAAATGAACACGCGGCGGATGTCGATGCCCATCGCGTCGACCATCTCGGCGTCGTCGACGCCGGCGCGGATCAGCGATCCGAGCCGCGTGTAGCGGAGCAGCAGCGTCAGCCCGATGAACACGAGCACGCTGAAGAGCAGCAGGAACAGCCGGTACTTGGGATAGACGAGGCTGCCGAACTGCACCGGGCCACGCAACGCTTCCGGGATCGGAACCGTGAATGCGTCGCCGCCGAAGATCACGAGCGCGAGGTCGTCGAGCACGAGTGCGAGACCGAGCGTCAGCAGCACCTGTCGCAACACGTTGCCGCCGACGAAGCGCAACAGCAGCGTATACGTGAGAAAGCCGACGATTGCGATGGCGATCGCCGCGCCGACCAGCGCGAGCGTGAAGCTTCCGCTGCGCCCGGCGATGACGAGACCGAGATATCCGCCGACGAGATAGAGCGCGCCGTGCGCGAGATTGACGATGCGCATCAGGCCGAAGATCAGCGTGAAGCCGCTCGCGACGATGAACAGCAGCGCGGCGAACGTCGCGCCGTTCAACGCCTGGAACACCGTCATCGACATCGCGGCGGGCCCGGGCGCTCAGCGGTCGGCGCTGCGCTGTGCAAGGTATCCGTCGAGGATCGCCTCGCCGGTCGAGAAGACAACGTCCTCGCGCGTGCGCATCGCCTCGAGCGCCTCGCGGAAGTAGCGCACGCGATGCGGCACGCCCATGATGTACGGATGCACGACGAGCGCCATCACGCGTGCCGAGTCGCGCGCGTCGTCGTAGAGCTGCGCGAACTGGTCGAGCGCACGGTCGCGGTATTCGCGCGCCGGATGGTGCTGGATCAGCATCATCGCCACGTCGTTGCATTCCTGCGTGTACGGGATCCCGACGATCGAGCCGCCGCGCGTCTTCAGCACGACCGGCTGGTCGTCGAGCACCCAGTCGCAGACGTATTCGTACCCCTCCTCGACGAGGACGTCCGGCGTCTCCCACGTTTCGGTGAGACCCGGGCCGAGCCAGCCGCGCGGCCGCCGTCCGGTGCAGCGTGCGATCGCATCCGCGGTGGCGCGAATCGCCGCGCGCTCGTCGTCGACTTTCTGCATGTTCTTCTGCGTGTAACCGTGCCCGATGAATTCCCAGCCGCGGCTTCGCGCCGCCTCGGCGATCGGCGCGTAGGTTTCGATGCACGCGCCGTTGATCGCCAGAGACGCCTTGATTCCGCAACGATCGAGCACGTCGACGAGTCGCCAGAATCCCACGCGATTGCCGTACTCGTGCCAGGCCCAGTTCGGGATGTCGGGCGACGGCGTGCCGCCCGCGGGCGGCGTCAGCACGGTGCGCGGCATCGGCTGGTGGATGTCCCATTCCTCGACGTTGACGATCACCCAGACGACGAGCCGGGGATGACCGGGAAGCTTCAGCGGCGCGCGCGAGACGATCGGTGAATACGCCAGGCGTTCGGTGGGCAGCATGATCGGTTACGCGTGGGGCGTGCGCGTCGGCCGCGCGCCGAGTTGCGGCAACAGCGCGAGGATCTCGTCGGACGCGAGTACGAAGCCGAACGCTGTCCGAATGCAGGCGAGCGCCGCGTCGTGCAGCGCCGGTCCGTCCATCGTGTCGACGCAGTCGCTGGCGACGATCACCGCATAATCTTTCGAGCATGCGGCAGCCACCGTCGAGAGCACGCAACTGTTCGTGTTGACGCCCGTGACGATCAGCGTATTGATGCCGTGCGCGCGCAGGACGAAATCGAGATCGGTGCCGACGAAGCAGTCGTAGCGCTTCTTGGTGTCGACGACGAAATCGCGCGCATCGTGCAGGCCCGGCATGATCGTGCAGCCTGGAAGCTCCATCAGGTTATGCTTGAGGACGTTGCGCCGCGGGTTGTCCGGATTCTCGGCGCGCGTGCGCCAGAACGGGTTGGTGCGGATCTCGTCGCTGTCGCGATAGCGGGTGACCAGGTGCACGATCGGCACGTCCGCGGCGCGGCTCGCATCGAAGAGCCGGCGATTGGCCGCGACGACGCGTTCGGCGGCCCGGCTCTCGAGCGGCATCGTCGCCACCGACGGATCGAGGTGGCCGCGATGCAGGTCGATGCCGACGATTGCGGCGCGCGGATGGTCGATGCCCAGGTTCATGTTCGTGTGCGAAGGGAAGCGGGACGGTGGCGGCCCGCTGCATGTTAGCGCCCGTGCGGCGTGCGTCAACCGGCCGAGGATCGCGTGACCAAGCCTTTCATCGGAATGTACGTCGGCGGCGAGTACCGGCCCGCGCAATCGGGACGGACCTTCGCCGTGCGCAATCCCAAGGACGGGAGCCTCGTCGCCGACGTCGCCGAAGGCGATGCCGCCGACATCGACGCAGCGGTGACGGTGGCGGAGCGCGCGCTGCCGCAGTGGGCAGGCCTGTCGGGTGCGCAACGCGCCGAGCGCATGCAACGCGTCGCCGAGCTTCTCGCGCGCCGGCTGCCTGACTTCGTCGAGTTCGAAATCGACCAGATCGGCCGTCCGCGCCGGGAAATGGCGGCGCAGCTCGCGCGGCTGCCCGAGTGGTTCAGCTACTTCGGCGCGGTGGCGCGCACGCACGAAGACACGGTGCCGCCCTTCGGCGGCCGGTACCTGAATTACACGCGTCGTGTGCCGCTCGGCGTCGTCGGTCACATCACGCCGTGGAACCATCCACTGCTGATCCTCGTCAAGAAGGTGGCGCCGGCGCTCGCCGCGGGCAACGCGATGGTGGTGAAGCCGAGCGAGCTCGCGCCGATCACGCCGCTGCGCCTCGGCGAAGTGTTGCGCGAGGCGGGAATCCCGGACGGCATTTACAACGTCGTGCCCGGTTTCGGTCCGACGGCGGGCAAGGCGCTCGCGGCGCATCCGCGCATCGGCAAGATCGACGTGACCGGCGGCACGCCGACGGGCAAGACGATCGCGTCGCTCGCCGGGCACAATCTCGTCCGCGTTGCGGCCGAGCTCGGCGGCAAGGCAGCCGTCATCGTGTTTCCCGACGTCGACGTCGAGCGCGCGGTGGCGGCGACGCTGTTCGCCGCGTTCATCGCGACCGGCCAGACGTGCATCCAGGGCGCGCGGCTGCTCGTGCACCGATCGATGCACGATGCGGTGGTGCGCGAGCTCGTGCGGCGCACGAACGCGCTGCGCCTCGGCGATCCGCGCGATCCGCGCACGCAGATCGGCCCGCTCGTGTCGGAGAAGCAGCGGAGCGTCGTCGAGCGTTACGTCGCGATCGGCATCGACGAAGGCGCCACGCTTGCCGCCGGCGGCAGGCGGCCGGATGGCAGCGAATTCGCGAAGGGCCACTATTTCCTGCCGACGGTATTCACGGGCGTCGCACCGTCGATGCGCGTCGCGCAGGAGGAGATCTTCGGGCCGGTCGTTTGCGTGATGCCGTTCGACAGCGAGGACGAGGCGATCGCGATCGCCAACGGAACGCCGTACGGCCTCGCAACGAGCGTTTGGACGCGCGACGTCACGCGCGCGCATCGCGTCGCCGGTGCGCTCGCCTGCGGCGTCACGTG
The DNA here is from genome assembly GCA_035717085.1 of Casimicrobiaceae bacterium. GTDB lineage: Bacteria > Pseudomonadota > Gammaproteobacteria > Burkholderiales > Casimicrobiaceae > VBCG01. The sequence continues at coordinate 14,647 of DASTIY010000091.1, forward strand.
GATCAACGATCACCACCGCATCGACCCCGCGTCGCCGTGGGGCGGGTTCGGCATGAGCGGGCTCGGCCGCGAGAACGGCCTCGTCGCGTACGAGGATTACACGCAGTTGAAGAGCGTGATCGTCAACCTCGACGATGCGCCGTTCGACTGGTACGCGGACGACGCCGCGAGCGCGCGTTACAGCTGAGAACGCGTCAACGCGCCTTGTGCGTCTCGCCGCCGCGTAGCGGTGGCGTCTCGCGTGCCTGCCGGAACACGACGCGATGCGGGACGAGCCACGTCGCGATCATCGCGAGTGCGCCGATCACCGCGAGCGCCGTGAAGACGTGCGAAAGCCCGGACGCGAGCGCCGCGTGGATCGCGGCGCGCGTGCCTTCGGCGAGGCTCGCCTCGCCGCCGTCGAACATGCGGCGTACCGTGTCGATGCCGCTCGATCCGTTCGCGTGCGCGAGGCTTCCGCCGAGGCTCGCGTTCAGCACCGCCCCGAGCGCCGCCGCCCCGAACGTGCTGCCGAGCATCCGCGCGAAAATGTTCGACGCCGTGGCACTGCCACGTCGCGCCCATTCGACGCTGCCCTGAATCAGGATGATGAACGTGGTGTTGAGGAGTCCCATCCCGAAACCCAGCACGAACGACGCGAGCCCGACCAGCGCGGCGCTGGCGCCCGACGGCATGAGGGCGAGGCCGAGCGAACCGGCGAAGAGCAGCACGCCGCCGACGCGCACGGTGTTGCGTGCATCGAGCGTGCGCAGGAAGCGTCCGGAGAGCGTCGAGGCGACGGGCCAGCCGACCGACATCGCGGTCAGCGCGAAGCCGGCGACGATGGCCGAGCGGCCGAGCACGCCCTGCACGTAGATCGGCACGAACGACGTGACGCCGATGATGGCAGCGCCCGCAAAGAGCGAGCACGTGTTGACGGTCGCGACGAGACGCGAGCGCCATAGATCCACGTCGATCATCGGCTCACGCGCCTGCCGCTCGCGCGCGACGTAGAGTGCGAGCGCCACGACGAAGGTCGCGACGAGCGCGAACGTCTGCAGCGACAGCCATGGCCACGCGATGCCGCCTTGCATCAGCGCGACGAGCAACGCGGCGATGGCGATGCAGAACAGCAGCACGCCGGCGTAGTCGATGCTGTGCGGGCGTCGCGTGACGTTCTCGCGCAGGAACAACGATAGCCCGACGATCGTGAGGATGCCGACCGGCACGTTGATCCAGAAGATCCAGTGCCACGAGAACGCTTCGACGATGACGCCGCCGGCGAGCGGGCCGACGATCGCCGCGAATCCCCACACGCTCGACAGCCACCCCTGCACGCGCGGCCGCTCCTGCGGCGTGTAGAGGTCGCCGACGATCGTCGTCGCGACCGGCTGGATCGATCCGGCACCGAGACCCTGCAGCAGACGAAACGCGATCAGCGCGGGCATCGACCAGGCGAATCCGCACAGGATCGAGCCGACGAGGAACACGACGATGCCCGCGATCAGCACCGGGCGTCGTCCGTAGAGATCGGCGAGCTTGCCGAACACGAGGATCGTCACCGACTGCGTCAGCAGGAAGCCGGAAAAGACCCAGGTGTAGAGCGAGAAGCCCCCGAGCTTCGCGACGATCTGCGGCAGCGCGGTGGCGACGATGGTGACCTCGACCGCCGCCATGAAGAGCGCGAGCATCACGCAGACAAGGACGACCGGACGCCGCGAGGACACGTTCATCGCTCGATTGTAGGCGAGGCCCGAAGCGCGCCGGTCAATGACGCCCGGCTTCGTGCATGCCGAGGCGCTCCGGGGCACGCAACAACCCCGTGACGAGCGCCGCGACGAGGATCGTGCCGCTCGACGCCATGAACACGGCGGCGGGCTCGAAGCGCTCGAGCATGGCGCCACCGACGGCGTTCCCGACGCCGATGCCGCTGACGATGCAGGTCGCCGACCACGTGAACGCCTCGGTCGCGTAGCGCGTCGGCGCGTACGACGAGATCAACAGCGTCGCAATGGTGAACGCGGGGGCGATGCAAAGCCCGGCGACGAAGCCGACCAGCGCGAGTACCGCGCCGGACGTCACGATCGCCGACAGCGCGAGCGGCAACGCGAGGAGCGCGAGCATCCGTCGCAATTGCCGCTCCGGTGCGAGCACGATCGTCATGGCGCCGTAAGCAAGGCCACCGAGCGCGCTGCCGACCGAGTTGATGGCGATCAGCCAGCCGGCGAGCGGTGGCTCGCGCACCATCGCGGCGAATCCTGGATACCCGATTTCGAGCAGGCCCAGGCCCACGGTGAGCAGAAACTGTGTCGCGTAGACGGCGATGAGACGCGACTCGGTGAGCGGTCCGAGCAGATGGCGCTCCGCGTGCGGGTCGTGGCGCCAGTAGCGAAGCGCGGGCGACGCGACGAACGTCGGCACGGCGATCGCCGCGAACGCGACGGCCACACCGAACGCCGCGCGCGGGGAGGCGATCGCGAGCAACAGTCCGATCAGTGCGGGGCCGACCGTGAAGGCCAGTTCGACGAGAACGGCATCGAGCGCGTACGCCGTCCTTCGCGCGCGCCCGTCGTCGAATCGATAACGCCACATCGTGCGCGTCAGCACCGTGATCGGTGGTGCGAACGCCCCGGCGATGGCGGCGGCGACGTAGATCGCCGTCTGCGGCAGCGCGATCGAGTGGGCGAGCCAGATGACGAACAGCGCGGCCGGCGAGACGATGCCGGTCGCGAGCAGCGCGCCCTTCGCTCCACGCCGATCGATCCAGCGGCCGACGATCGGCGCGGTCGCCGCCGATGCGCCGAGGTACGTGCCGACGGTGAGCCCTGCCGTGGCGAACGACTCGGTGAGCGCGCGCACGTGCAGCAGCATCGAGAGCGTGATCGTTCCGATCGGCATGCGCGCGATCACCGCCATCGCGAACAGGCGCGTGACGTCGGGCAGGCGAAAGAACGACCGGTATTCGGCGACGGCGGCGCGGAGCATTCGTATGGGAGTCGCAGAAAAGTAGGGGGTCAGACCCTACTTTTCGTGAAGGGCCACCAGAAGTAGGGTCTGACCCGGGACTGACCCGGGTCTGCCCCTACTTTTCGGCGTAGACGACCTCGACGTTCTCCGGCGCGAGCCACTCGCGCAGCCGCTCGATCAGTGCATCGTCGGGCGTTACGCGCCACGCCTCCGACAGCTCGGCGTCGCCGCCAAGCCGGTCGTTCCAGTAACGAACGGTTACGGGAAGCGAGCCCGGGCGGAACGGCGAGAGGATTTCCTCGAGGCGATCGGCCGACGCGTTGCCGTTGCACGCGATGCGCAAGCGCCGCGCGAAGCGCTTGCGCAGCGCGGCGAGGTCGAACACGTCGTCGGCGGCGATGCGCAGGCCCTGCGCTTCGCCGTCGTCGGTGACGCGCTGGCTCACGCGCACGTCCATCACCACGAGCTGATCCTCGCGCAGGAGCGGGCGCGCCGCGTCGAACGTCTCGTTGTAGACCATCACCTCGGCGCGTCCCTTGCCGTCGTCGAGCGTGACGAACGCCATCTTGCCGCGCCGGCTCGACTGCACGCGCAACGCGGTGACGATGCCGGCGACGAGCGTGCGCTCGTTCTTCGGCGCCAGGTTCGAAAGTGACGTGCGCACGATCGCTGCGAGCTCGGCCGCATGCGCGTTGAACGGATGGCCCGAGAGGTAGAAGCCGAGCGCGCCTTTCTCGTGCACCAGACGCTCGGCGTCGGTCCACTCGCGCACGTTCATCGTCGCGGGCAGCGTCGGCGTCGCTTCCTCGCCGAACAGCGAAACCTGCGACGCGGTCGCGGCCGCCCGCTCGCCCGCGTCGAGCGCGAGGCCCACGGTCGCGAACAGCGTCGCGCGCGAGCGCTCGATGCCGTCGAACCCACCCGCGCGCACCAACGCCTCGACGACGCGCCGGTTGACGAGCCGCTTGTCGACGCGACGGCAGAAGTCGAAGAGATCGGTGAACGGTCCGCCGCTCGCACGTGCGGCGACGATGGCCTCGATCGCCTGCTCGCCGGTGCCCTTGATGCCGCCCAATCCATACCGGATGCGCTTCGCGTCGACCGGCTCGAACCGGTAGTTCGAGGCGTTGACGTCCGGCGGCAGCATGTCGAGACCCTGCGCGATCGCGTCGTCGTAGAGCGTCTTGACCTTGTCGGTGTCGTCCATCACGAGCGAGAGGTTCGCCGCCATGAACGCTGCCGGATGATGGGCCTTGAAGTAGGCGGTCTGGTACGCGACGAGCGCGTACGCCGCCGAGTGCGACTTGTTGAAGCCGTAACCGGCGAACTTCTCCATCAGCCCGAAGAGCTCGGCCGCCTTCGGGCGCGGCACGCCATTCTGCGCGGCGCCCTCGACGAAGATGTCGCGGTGCTTCGCCATCTCCTCGGGCTTCTTCTTGCCCATCGCGCGGCGCAGCAGGTCGGCGTTGCCGAGCGTGTAGCCGCCGATCACCTGCGCGATCTGCATCACCTGTTCCTGATACACCATCACGCCGTACGTGGGCTCCAGGATCGGCGCGAGGCGCGGATCGAGATATTCGACCCGCTCGCGCCCGCTCTTGCGCGCGTTGTAGTCGGGGATGAGCTCCATCGGCCCCGGCCGATACAGCGCGACGAGTGCAATGATGTCCTCGAAGCGGGTCGGCTGCGCCTGCTTCACGAGATCGCGCATCCCGCGCGATTCGAACTGGAACACCGCGGTCGTGTTCGCCTTGCGGAAGATGTCGAACGTCGCCGCATCGTCGAGCGGCAGCGTCTCGAGCGCGACGGTTGCCTCCGGATCGAGCGCGCGGATGTAGCGCAGCGTGCGGTCGAGGATCGTCAGCGTCGTCAGACCGAGGAAGTCGAACTTGACGAGGCCGATCGCCTCGACGTCGTCCTTGTCGAACTGCGACACCGGCGCCTGCGCGCCGGGCTGCACGTAGAGCGGACAGAAATCGGTAAGCTTGCCCGGCGCGATCAGCACGCCGCCCGCATGCATGCCGACGTTGCGCGGCAGGCCTTCGAGCTCGCACGCGAGCGCGAGCAGCTCGCGCACTTCCTCCTCGTCGGCCTCGCGCTGGTCGAGGAGCGGCTCGACCTCGCGCGCGTAGATCACGTTCGCCTCGGGCTCGCCGGTTCGGCGCCGCAGCGTGACGGTCTTGCCCGGCTGAAAGGGAATGAGCTTGGCGATGCCGTCGACGAACGAGTAGGGCAGGTCGAGCACGCGGCCGACGTCGCGCACCGCGGCCTTCGCCGCGAGCGTGCCGAACGTCGCGATCTGCGACACCGATTCGGCGCCGTACTTCTGCTTGACGTAGTCGATCACGCGATCGCGCCCGTCCTGGCAGAAGTCGATGTCGAAGTCGGGCATCGACACGCGCTCGGGATTCAGGAAGCGCTCGAAGAGAAGCGCGTAGCGCAGCGGATCGAGATCGGTGATGCCGAGCGAGTACGCGACGAGCGAGCCCGCGCCCGATCCGCGCCCCGGCCCGACCGGCACGCCGTTGCGCTTCGCCCAGTTGATGAAGTCGGCGACGATCAGGAAGTAGCCCGAGAAGCCCATCTGCACGATCGTCTTCGCTTCGAACTCGAGGCGCGCTTCGTACTCGGCGCGCTTGCGTTCGCGCTCCGCGCGGTCGGAATACAGTTGCTCGAGACGTCGTTCGAGCCCTTGCGCGGCTTCGCGGCGCAGATGCTCGTCGAGCGACACGCCGGCAGGCGTCGGAAACTGCGGCAGGTGATTCGTGCCGAGCGGAATCGCGAGATTGCAGCGCATCGCGATCGCGACGCTGTTGGCGAGCGCCTCGGGCAGGTCGGCGAACTTCGCCGCCATCTGCGCCTGCGTCGGGAAGTACTGCTCGGACGTGAAGCGGCGCGGCCGGCGCGTGTCGGAGAGCGTATGCCCTTCGGCGATGCACACGCGCGCTTCGTGCGTGCGGAAGTCGTCGGCGGTGAGGAATTGAATCGGATGCGTCGCGACCAGCGGCACGCCAATGCGATCGGCGAGCGCGACGCTCGCCTGCACGAGCGTCTCGTCGTCGGCGTGACCGGCGCGTTGCAGCTCCAGCGCATAACGGTCGGGAAACCACGCCATCCATTCGCGTGCAAGACGCTCGGCGGCCGTCGCATTGCCTTGCAGCAGCGCCTGCCCGACGTCGCCGTCGCGCGCGCCCGAGAGGGCGATCAACCCGTCGGTGCCCTCGTCGAACCAGCGCCGATCGAACTCGGCGCGTCCGCGATGCTGATGCGACACGTACGCGCGCGACAGCCACGCACACAAGCGAAGGTACCCGGCACGCGACGCGCAAAGCAGCAGCACGCGCGTCGGCTGCTCGGCCTCGCGCTCGTTCGTGATCCACACGTCGCAGCCGGCGATCGGCTTGATGCCGCGTGCGCGCGCCGCGCGATAGAACTTGACGAGCCCGAACTGGTTCGCGAGATCGGTGAGCGCGAGCGCGGGCATCCGATCGGAGGCCGCTGCTTCGACCGCATCGTCGATCCGCACTGTGCCATCCGCGATCGAATACTCGCTGTGCAGGCGCAGGTGAACGAAGCCGGGCGTCGACATGAGAACGGGAGGTGCGGGCTGTTACAATTCTACCCGCCGAGAGAGAGGCCCACGAAGCGAATTCGCGTGCGTGAAATGCGTGCAATGGCGATGCGTATCGACGCGTTTCGCGCGCGTGCCGTCACGTGCGCGATGGTGTGCGCGCTCGTCGTCGCCGGGTGCGCGACGGCGCCCGTCGCGCCGCCGCCTGCAGCGCCGGCAGCGCCGCTTCCGCGCAATGCGGAGCCACCGCCGCCGGCCGTCAATCTCTCCGGCTTTCCGCTTCCGTATCGTCAAGGCTATGCGGATGGTTGCGCGAGCGCCAAGGGCGCGGAGCGCAAGGACGGCAATCGTTTCGCGGCCGATCCGAATTACCGCACGGGCTGGATGGACGGCGTCGCGCTTTGCCGGAAAAAATAGCGCTCAAGCCGCCGACGTCGCATTTCGTCGACGTGCGCGGCGAGCGTCATCACGTGCAGACGTGGGGCGA
>DASTIY010000092.1:0-5566 GCA_035717085.1 Casimicrobiaceae bacterium
CACGTGCGCCGGCGCGATCTCGCGCTCGAACTGCCCGGCTCGCCGCTGGAGGCGGTGATGGCAGCCGAGGTGTGGACGGAGATCTACGACCGCCTGGCGGAACTGGCGCGGGCGCACCGCACGACGCTGATCTTCGTCAACACGCGCCGGATGGCCGAGCGCGTCGCGCGCCATCTCGCCGAGCTGCTCGGGCACGAGCACGTCACCGCGCATCACGGCAGCATGGCGAAGGAACTGCGGCTCGCGGCGGAAACGCGACTCAAGAACGGCGAGCTGCGCGCGCTCGTCGCGACCGCATCGCTCGAGCTCGGCATCGACATCGGCGACGTCGACCTCGTGTGCCAGGTCGGCTCGCCGCGCTCGATCGCGACGTTCCTGCAGCGCGCCGGCCGCGCGAGCCACCAGGTGTCCGGCGTGCCGAAAGCGCGGCTCTTTCCGCTCTCGCGCGACGAGCTCGTCGAATGCGCGGCGCTGCTCGACGCCGTGGCACGCGGCGAGCTCGACCGCCTCGCGATTCCGAAGGCGCCGCTCGACGTGCTCGCGCAGCAGATCGTCGCCGAAGTGGCGACCGGCGACGGCGTCGGCGAGCGCGAACTCTACGAAACGGTCGTGCGCGCATATCCGTACACGGCGCTCGATTACGACGCGTATCTCGACGTCGTGCGCATGCTTGGCGACGGGTTCAACACGCGACAAGGCCATCGCGGTGCGTTCCTGCATCGCGATGCGGTCAACGGCGTGCTGCGCGCGCGGCGCGGCGCGCGGATGACGGCGTTGACGTCCGGCGGCGCGATTCCCGATACGGCCGATTACGAAGTGATCCTCGAGCCCGCGGGGCAGATGGTCGGAACGGTGAACGAGGACTTCGCCGTCGAGAGCCTCGCCGGCGACGTGTTCCAGCTCGGCAATACGTCGTATCGGATCCGACGCATCGAGGCGGGTCGCGTGCGCGTCGAGGACGCGCAGGGGCAGGCGCCGAACATTCCATTCTGGCTCGGCGAGGCGCCGGCGCGCAGCGACGAGTTGTCACACGCCGTGTCGCGCCTGCGCGACGACTTCGCGAAAGCGGGGAAATCAGGGTCGGATCGGATTTTTCCGAAAATCGGATCCGACCCTGATTTCGCGCACGGTGTCGGCGACGCGGCGGCATCGCAGATCGTCGACTACCTCGGCACCGCGCAGCGCGTGCTCGGCACGCTGCCGACGCAGCAGCGCATCGTGCTCGAGCGCTTCTTCGACGAATCGGGCGGCATGCAGCTCGTCATCCACGCGCCGTTCGGCAGCCGCATCAACCGTGCATTCGGCCTCGCGCTGCGCAAGCGCTTCTGCGTGCGCTTCAATTTCGAGCTGCAGGCCGCCGCCACCGAGGACGCGATCGTCCTGTCGCTGTCGACGTCGCACAGCTTCCCGCTCGCCGACGTCGCCCGTTACCTGAACTCGCGCACGGTGCGCGACGTCGTCGTGCAGGCGATGCTCGCCGCGCCGATGTTCGCGGCGCGTTGGCGCTGGGTCGCCGGCACGTCGCTTGCGCTGCCGCGCTTTCGCGGCGGCCGCAAGGTACCCGCGCCGCTGCAGCGCATGCGGGCCGACGACCTCATCGCGAGCGTGTTTCCCGATCAGGTCGCCTGCGCGGAGAACATCGTGGGCGAGCGCGAGATTCCCGACCACCCGCTCGTGCGGCAGGTGATCGACGACTGCCTGCACGAGGCGATGGACGTCGACGGCCTCGAGCGCGTCCTGGCGAAGATCGAAAGTGGCGACATCGAAGTGGTCGCGCGCGACCTTCCCGCGCCGTCGCCGCTCGCGATGGAAATTCTCAATGCGCGCCCGTATGCCTATCTCGACGATGCGCCGCTCGAGGAGCGTCGAACGCAGGCGGTGCTCGCCCGTCGCTGGTCCGAGAACGACGACGCGGGACGGCTCGGCGAGCTCGACGAAACGGCGATCGATCGCGTGCGTGAAGAAGCGTGGCCGCAGCCCGCCAATGCCGACGAATTGCACGACGCATTGCTGTCGCTCGGCTGTCTTGGCGTCGGCGAGATCGCCGCCCTGGATGGCGCGAGCGCATGGGCGCAGACGCTGATGGGCGCACGGCGTGCGACGTGGATCTCCACGACGACGTCGCGCATGCTCGTGGCTGCCGAACGCTTGCCGGAGTTCGACGCGGTGCATCCGGGCGTGAAGCGCGAGCCACCCATCGATGCGCCGCACGAATGCGCGCAGCGCAGGTGGTCGCGCGACGACGCGATCGTCGAGCTCGTGCGCAGCCGCCTGCAGGCGCTCGGTCCGGTGACGAGCGAGCGCATCGCCGAGTCGCTGGCCATTGGCGTGGGCGAGGCGGAAGTAGCGCTCGCGCGGCTCGCGGTCGACGGTGTGGCGATGCAGGGCCGCTACACGCGTCGCATCGACGCCGTGCAATGGTGCGACCGGTCGCTGCTCGCGCGCATTCATCGCTACACGATCAAGCGCCTGCGCCGGGAGATCGAGCCCGTCACGACGCAGGACTTCATGCGCTTCCTGCTGCGCTGGCAGCACGTCGCGCCTGCCGACATGCGGCAAGGACCGGACGCGCTCGACGCGGTCATCGGCGACCTGCAGGGCTTCGAAGCGCCGGCCGCGGCGTGGGAAGCCGAGCTGCTGCCCGCGCGCCTCGCGGATTACGACTTCACCTGGCTCGACGATGCGTGCCTGTCGGGACGTGTCGCGTGGACGCGGCTTTCGGCGCCGGTCAATCCGTCGGCCGGCACGGCGGTGCTGCGCACGACGCCGATCGCGCTTCTGCCGCGGCGCGCGGTGGCGTCGTGGGTGGGAACGACGCAGCCGCCGGAGGGCATCGCACCGAGCGGACGCGCAACGCGCGTCGCCGACGTCCTGCGCACGCACGGCGCGTCGTTCTTCGACGAGATCGTCGACGCGACGCGCATGCTGCGCACCGAGGTCGAGGACGCGCTCGCCGAGCTCGTCGCGCTCGGTATCGCGACGTCGGACAGCTTCGCGGGCCTCCGTGCGCTGCTCACGCCGTCTGCGAAGCGCAAGCGTTTCGCAGGACGCGGCCGCCGGCGCGGGGCACTCGTCGGCATCGACGACGCCGGCCGCTGGTCGCTCGCGCGCCGGCCCTCGAACGCGAACGATCGCACCGGAGACGTCGAGGCGGCGCAGGCGCGCATCGACGCAATCGCGCTCGCGCTGCTGCGCCGCTACGGCGTCGTGTCGTGGCGTCTTCTCGCCCGGGAAGCCGCGTGGTTGCCGGCGTGGCGCGAGCTCGCACGCACGTATCGACGCCTCGAGGCGCGCGGCGAAGTGCGCGGCGGCCGCTTCGTCGCGAGCATCACCGGCGAGCAGTTCGCGCTGTCCGACGCGGTGACGCTGTTGCGCGACACGCGGCGCGCGCCGTGCGACGGCGAATTGGTCACGGTGAGCGCCGCCGATCCGCTGAATCTCGTCGGCACGCTGTTTCCGGGCGCGAAGATCGCGGCGCTCACCGGCAACCGCATTGCGTACCGCGACGGGGTGCCGATGGCCGCGCTCGTCGGCGGCGAATTCGTCGAATTGTCGCCGCTCGACGTCGCTATGCGCCGCGCTGCGGAGCGCGCATTATTGCGGCTTGCCGCGCCGCCTGCCGAAGCATTCGTGAGCCGGGCATCCGATTGAACCCCGCGTAACGCGCGCGGTCACAGGACGTTCCCGCCGACGACGGTCGTCGCGGCTTCCGCGCGCTCGCCATGCAACGCCAGACCGAACTCGATTGGTTGCGCGGCACCATGCTGGTGCTGATGACGTTCACGCACCTGCCGACGTGGTTCAGTGCGCATCTCGGGCAGCCGTTCGGCTACGTTTCCGCCGCCGAAGGCTTCGTGTTCCTGTCCGCGTATCTCGTGGGATGCGTGTACGCAGGACGCGCGCGCCGGCACGGCGACGCCGCGATGATGCGCGCGCTGTGGCGACGCACGGCTAAGGTCTACGCCGTGCATGCGGCGCTGCTGCTGTTCCTGCTGCTCGTCCTCGTGCCGTTCGCCCTTTCGCACGACGCGCGGGCGATCACCGATCTCGCCTCGTTCTACGTCGAGCGGCCGCACCTCGCGCTCGCGAGCGGGCTCGTCCTCGCGTACAACCCGCCGCTCCTCGACATCCTGCCGATGTACGTGCTGTTCCTTGCGCTCACGCCGTACGTGTTGCGCCACGGCCTGCGCCACGGCTTCGCGGAGATGCTGCTGCTTTCGGCGGTCCTCTGGCTCGTCGGCCAGTACGACGGCGGCCGCTATGTCTACGAGGCCGTGGCCGCGCTCGTCGGCTGGCCGGTGCCCTACGGCGCGACCGGCGCGTTCTCGTTCCTCGGCTGGCAGCTGCTGTGGGTCGTCGGGCTTTACCTGGGCGCGCACGCCGACGTTGCCGCGTCGCCGATCCGTGCACCGTCGCGCGCGCTGCTCTACGCGGTGGTGGCGCTCGCGATCGCGTTCTTCGCCTGGCGGCATCTCGCCGGGCAGGTGCCGTTCGCGCCGGGCCGTACGCTGAACATGCTCGTCGACAAATGGCACCTCGGGCCGCTGCGCATGCTGAACTTCGCGGTCCTCGCGTGGCTCGTCGTGCGCGCGCGGCCGTACCTCGTCAGGCTGGCGGCCGATTCGTCGATCACGCTGATGGGACGCGCCGCGCTGCCGGTCTTTGCCGTGCATCTCGTGATCTGCCTGACGCTGCTGGCGACGCTCGGCGGTGCGCCGCGGCCGCATCTCAGCGTGATGGAAATCACGCTCGTCGCCACGACGCTCGTCGTCCTGTATGGCGTCGCGCGCGCATTCACGGGCGCGCCGGCGATGCTCGCGCGCTTGCGGCGCGCGGGGGGGACAAGCCTCAGTACACGTACGGCGCGATGATGCCCTTCCAGAGGGCGTAGCCGTCGCTGTTGAGGTGCAGCCGGTCGGCGCGGAAGAGCTCGCGCCGCGGTTTACCGCTCGTGTCGAGCATCGGATTGAACACGTCGGCGTATTCGACGCCGTCCGCGCGCGCCGCGTAGTCGCGGATGAGGTCGTTGGCCTCGCGAATTTCCGGCAGGAGCCGAGTCCGCGCCGGGCTCGGCTTGATCGAGATGTATACGATCTTGGTCCACGGCAATTCGGCGTGGACGCCATCGACGAACGCGGTGAAGCGGCGCAGCACGTCTTTGGGCGCCACGCCGGCGGCGAGGTCGTTGTCGCCCGCATACACCAGGACCGCGCGCGGCCGGTAGGGCAGCACGAGGCGGCTCAGGTTGCGCACGCAATCCGACAGCTGCGAGCCGCCGAAGCCGCGATTGATCACCACGGGCAGGTTCGCGAACTGCGCCTCGAGATCGTTCCACAGCCGGATCGACGAGCTGCCGACGAAAAGCACGCCGCCGGGCGCGCGCGGGTGCGCGGCGTCGTCGGCATCGAACGCGGCGAACGCCGTCGCCCAGCGGGCGCCGGACGGCGCGGGGGCGACGGATTGCGTCACCTCCGCCGGCATGGCTGCGGGCGCCGCGAAGGCGCCCATGGCGAAGCCGCACCATGCCGCGGCAGCGATACGGGCGAGGTTGCGTTTCATCGACACG
>DASTIY010000093.1:0-18147 GCA_035717085.1 Casimicrobiaceae bacterium
GCTGATCGGCGAGCGGTACAAGCCGAAACTCGGAATCGTTTGCGTCGGCGATGGGCCGTTCACGATGGGTCCCGAGGACGCGGCGCTCGCGTGCCAGTGGACCGGCGTATCGCAAGCGATTCCCGTGCACTACGCGCACAACGGCCTGGTACGGGGCGTGGAGGCGGGCGAAGAATTCAAGCGCGCGCTGGCGAGCACCGCTCCGGGCATTACCGCCAATGTCATGAAACCGGGCGAGACGCGGACGATACAGGTCTGACCGGCTCGCGCCGCGCCATCATCGCAGAAAACGTCGGCGCCGTTTCGGCGCCGACGTCGCATCGTCATCCCGATCGCGCGACGCTATCGCTTTCGACTCAACCGACGATACGCCGCGAGATGGCGGATCGCTTCCTGGGAACGGCCGTCCGCTTCGCAAATCAACGCGAGGTTGTAGTGCGCTTCGGCGAGGTCGGGGTTGTGCGCGAGCGCCGCTTCGTACATCTGCACCGCCTCGTCCGAGCGTTCGAGATCCTCGAGCAGCAGCGCGAGGTTGAAGAACAGGGTGTCGTCGGGCCCGCAGCGGGCGAGGCCGGTTCGATACGTCGTTTCGGCCGCGTCCCATTGCTTGCGATCGTGTTGCAGGCGACCCAGGTTCGTGTACGCGCCGATCAACGCCGGCTCGATCGCCAGCGCCCGTTCGTACAGCGCCGTCGCGACATCCGGCTTCGAATCCTCGACCGCGAGCGCCTGCTCGAAGAGCGCATCGGCCGACCCCGACCGCGGCGCCGGTGCCTCGAGGAACTCGAGCCGGCCGCGCGGCGCCTCGACGTGGAAGCGCAGCACGTACTGGCCGCTATCCGGCTGCCATTGCATTGCGCCATCATGCACGACGACATGATCGCCCACGGCTTCCACGCGAAGCCCCGATAAGGGCATCGACGTCGGCAACTGCGCGCGCAGTCGCCGCAGCGAGCGGAGGATGCGCGTCGTCGGCACCTTCGCCTGCACGAGTCCTTGCGCGGTGCGCATGACGACGAGATCCTGGAACGAGAATCGGTATTCGCGGCGCGGCCCGCGTGCCGGAGACACGAACCCGGCATCGATCAGGCCGCGCACGATCGAGCGCGGCAATCCGAGCAGGCGCGCGACGTCCTGCAGCGAGTAGCCCTGGTTCACAATGCGAAGCTCGTCGAGCGGAACGCGCATGGCCTGCGCGGTCGTGGAGCCTGGATGATCGTCGATGCGCTCATTGTAGGGGGCGGGCCGGCCGGCCTCGTCGCCGCCATCTATCTCGCGCGGTTTCGGCGCAAGGTCCTCGTCGCCGATTCGGGCGGTGGCCGCGCGTCGCTGATCCCCCGTTCGCACAACTACCCCGGCTTCCCCGACGGCATTGCCGGAAAGGACCTGCTGCAGCGTCTGCGCGAACAGGCGCAGCGATATGGCGCGACGATCGTCGATACACGAATCGATCACCTGGAGCGCGCCGGGGACGGCGCGTTCGTCGCAAACGACGCCACGCAGTCGTTTCGCGCGCGCGCGGTCGTGCTGGCAACCGGCGTCACCGACATCGAGCCCGAACTTCCGAATCTGCGCGATGCGATCCGTCAGGGACTGATCCGCCATTGCCCCATTTGCGACGGCTACGAGGTGATCGGCCAGCGTGTCGCCGTGATCGGGGGTGGCCCGAAGGGCGTCGATGAGGCGCACTTCATCCGCCATTTCAGCGACGACGTCACACTGTTCTCGCTCGGCCCTGCCGGCATCGACGAACGCGAGCGGGAAGGGCTCGCCGCGCGCGGCATCGGCCTCGTCGAGGCGAAAGTGACGGAGGTGCAGCGCGAGGGACAGGCGATCGTCGGGTTGCGCACCGAGGACGGCCGCGACTCCCGCTTCGATACGCTCTACTCGACGCTCGGATCGGTCGTGCATTGCACGCTCGCGCACCAGCTCGGCGTGGATTGCGCGGACGACGGAACGATCCGCACCGACCGCCACTTGCGCACGTCGATCGAAGACGTCTACGCGTGCGGCGACATCGTGCACGAGACGCTGAACCAGATCTCCGTCGCGGCGGGGCAGGCCGCGATCGCCGCCACGGCCATTCACAACAGCCTGTGATGCGCGTCGTCGACGCGCCGCAGCCGGGGGTCATTCCTCGTGGCTTCGCCTACGCGCTCGTCGCCTTTCTGATGCTGGCCTACACGGCGGGCTACGCGTTCAGCACGTCGCATACGGACACGGCCGACGAGTTGATGCGCGCCTACGCGATCCGGCACGCACTCGCGTACCCGCTCGAAGGACCGTTCCTCGGGAACGCGATTCATCTCGGACCTGCCTGGTTCTACCTCGTCGCGCTACCGCTGTGGGTCTCGCAGAGCTGGCTCGCCGCGGCGCTCTTCATCGGGTTGCTGAGCAGCCTCAAGTTCCCGCTCGCCTATCACTGCGGACGCCGGCTCGTCGACTCCGACTTCGGCGCACTGTGGGCGGTATGCATGTTCGTGCCGGGGTTCGCGAGCCTCGAGCCGCTGCTCTTTCTCAATCCCAATGCAGTCGCGGCCGCGGCGTTGCTGGTGCTGGCGCTCGCGCTGCGCATCATCGACAAGCCGGCGTCCGCGTGGATCTGGTTTTCGCTCGGTCTTGCGCTGGCGCTCGCGATTCACGTGCACCCGACATCGGCGCCCGTCTTCGTATTGCTCGTGCCCGCGGCGCTCGCCGTACGTCGTCGCGGCGAGTCGTGGCCCTTGCGCGCAATCGCACTCGTCGTCGGCATCGTGCTGCCGTTCTTGCCGTACGTCGCGAGCCAGATCGGGAATGGCTTTGCGGATTTCGGCAGCGCGAGGACGTACATGTCCGGCCAGGTGAGCTTGCGCAACATCGTCGACGCACCGGCCGTCGTGCTCGATTACGTTACCGTCGGTCCGCGCATCGTCGCACGCTACCTCCTGAAGTGGGACGACGCGTCCGGCACGGTGCTCGTTCTCATCGCGCTCGGCGCGTTGGCGCTTTCACTCGTCTCGCTGGCGCACCGCCTTGCGCGATGCGCGTTGGTTATCTTCGTCGCGGCGCTTGCGCTGTTCGCGGCGTGGGTGGCGTGCATGCGCCCGACGACGCCGTTTCAATTCACATGGATTCTCGGGCCGGTCGTTGCCGCCGTTGTCGCGCTCGGTTTCTGGTCGCTGTCACGGCGATCGCGCTGGCAGTGGACGGCGTTCGCCGCCATGGCCGTCGCGGTGCCGCTCAACACCTACGCGATCGCACGTACGGCGCGCACCGTGCAGGACGGGGAGGGCGTATTGCCGTCGCGCGTGCTCGACATCAAGGGCAGGATTCCCGCGATCGAATTTCACGATGTCTGGTTTCCGGCGATCGGCCATGCGCGGCTCGGCGCCCTGCTGTGCCAGTCGCGACCGATCTCGCTGCACGGGCACCTCGCGTACATCGTCGACAAGGACCTGGCGCTCGATACGCTCTTCGTGTGCGCCAAGCGTACGCAGCTCTCGCTCGCCGGCAGTGCGGGAACGCATTACGCCGGAATGACGCGCCGCTTCTGGGCGGCGCTCGGCAGGACGCCTCCGTGCCTGATCGGCTCGCTCGGCATCACACACGCGATGAGCCCGCTCGTCACGCGCGATCCGCTCGCGATCGCCGACGGCTCGCGGTACCTGCCGCGCGTCGCGACGCGAGATGCGCCGAGCGAGCGGACGATCGCCGTCGTCGCGCCTGCCGATGCGGCCGTGCTCGTGACGAACGTTCTCGGCGAATACGAGCGTTTTCGCATTCTGGGTGCGCATGCGGACGGGGGCGTGGCAGCACCGGTCGCCCGAAACGATCTGTCGGCGCTTTTCGTCGCACGCGGGACGTCCGCGCACCACGACGTCGCGTGGACGTTCGACATCGCGACGACGAACCTCGCGGCCGTCGACGTCATCGCGATCACCGGCGGGGAGGAAGCACCCGACGCGTCGTGCGCGCGCCGGGAGCCGACGTCCGATTAGGGCCCGTTCACCGGCCCTACGATGCGCCGGGCGTTCGCGGCGCGGCCACCGTGGTGCCGAATCCACCATGCGCCTGCATCAGGTGCTGCACCTGGCTCGCGACCGACCCGAGGCCGAGTAGCGACAAGATGCCGGCCGCCGGCGTGTCGACGACGATTTGCGCGCAACCGTGCTCCTCGGCGAAGCGGACGATCGTTTCCGCCGGATGCCCGACGAGCACGTGATCCTCGTGCGGAACGCCGGCCGTTTCGAGCATGCGAATCGCGGGCTCGAGGACGTGCATGCCCGAGTCGTGGTGGAAGTCGCGCAGGTCGTTGCGGTTGAAGAACTGCGACACGTGCTTGGGGAGAGGGCGTTGCACGTTCAACAGGTGCACGAGCACCGGGGCTTCGCGATGCAGCGCGATCGCGCGTTCCGCACCGCGCCTTGCGTCGGCGGACTCGCAGATCGGTACCAGGATTTCGTTCATGGCGTCCTCCCGTCAGATCGCATGCTCGGCTTGTGCCGGCTGCTCGGGGGCAATGATTTGCGCGGCAGCTTCCTGCACGTGCTTGCGGTGCGCGAGCATCTTGCCGGCGACGACGACGAGCAGTGCGCCGAGAATCGGCGCGACGAGCTCGAGAAAGTGCACGTGCGTGTCGACGTACGTCTTCACGGCAGGATCGCCGATCGCCATGTCGCCCGCGACGTAGCCCAGGACGCCCGCGCCGATCGTGACGAACGACGGGAAGCGCTCCATCAGCTTCACGAGGGCGGCGCTGCCGAAGAGGATCAGCGGCATCGTGATCACGAGCCCGAGGAACAGCATGCCGAGGTGGCCTTGCGCGGCGCCCGCCATGCCGAGCACGTTATCCATGCTCATCACGATGTCGGCGATGATGATCGTCTTCACGGCGCCCCAGAAGTTCGAGCTTTCCTTGACGTTCCCGCCTTCGTCTTCGGGCAGCAGCAGCTTGATGCCGATCCACAGCAGCAGCACGCAGCCGATGATCTGGATGTACGGTACCGTCATCAGGAGCGCCGCGCACGATGTGAGGAGCGTCATCAGCACGACAATGCCCGCGCAGCCGACGATGAATGCCTTCTTCTGATCTTTCGGCGGAAGCGAGCGGCAGGCGAGCGCGATGACCACGGCGTTGTCGCCGCTCAGGACCACGTTGATGACGGCGATCTTGAGAAGCGCCATCCACGTGGTGGGATCGGAAAGCACGGCGAACATCGGAGAGATTCCTCGTGGGCAGGGGAATCTCCACGTTAGGCGGCGCCGCTTACCCGCGCCTTTCAATCACGTTACGCGCGACTTGCGTGAACCTTTCGCCGGTCTTTCGCCAGGCTGTCGAACGACTTACGCCGCGAGCGCGCGGACGGCGGGAAACGTCACAGTGAAGCGATTGCCGAGCCCATCCGAATCCTCGCCGAGCGAGATCGACGCGCCATGGAGTTTCGCGATTTCATGGACGATCGCGAGGCCGAGCCCGCTGCCTCCGGCGTGACTGCCCAGCAGCCGGTGAAAGCGCTCGAAGATGCGCTCGCGCTCCTCGACGGGGATCAAGGGTCCGTCGTCGCTCACCGAAAGGCGTGGTGGATCGTCGGCGACGTGCACGGTGACGCGACCGCCCTCCCGGCTGTAGCGAATCGCGTTGTCGAGGAGATTGTTGACGAGCTCGGTCAGGCGCGGTGCGTCGCCGTCGACCGTCACGTGCGGCGCCGCGCCATCGAAGCCGAGATCGATGGTGCGCCGGTACGCCTCGGGCACCCAGTCCATCGTGACATCGAACGCGAGCTTCGCGAGATCGAGCGGCGCGAGGGTGACCTGACGTACCGTCGTCGGCTCGTTGCGCGCGAGCGACAACAGCTGCGCGACGAGCCGCGACATGCGCTCGACCGCGGTGTAGAGATGCGCGATCGACGCACGCGCCTGCGTCGGATCGTCCTCGCGCAGCGCGACCTCGACGTGCGCCTTGAGGCCGGCGACCGGCGTACGCAGCTGATGCGCTGCGTCGGCGATGAAGCGCGCCTGGAAGCTCAGGATCTCGTGGAGGCGCGTCATCAGGTCGTTGATCGAAACGAGGAGCGGTCGCACTTCACCGGGCACGTTCGGTACGTCGATCGGACTGAGATCGACGTGCGAGCGTGCGGCGACGGCCTGCTGCAATTTGCCGAGCGGCGCCAAGCCGCGCGCCACGCCGATCCACAGCGCCACCCCTGCAATGACGATGAGCAAAAGCTGCGGCAGGATCACGCCGAGCATGATCGCGTTGACGAGCGATTCGCGCTTGACGCGCGTTTCGGCGACGGCGATCGTGACGGGCGCGCCGCCGCTCGTGCTCGCGATCGCCACGACGCGTACGCTGTCGCCCGCCAACGTGGCGTCGTAGAACGTCGGCTCGCGGCTCGAACGTGCCGGCGGCGCAATGTTCGCGTCGCCCGCGATCGGTGTTGCACCTGCGCGCACGACGTATGCGACCTTGTCGTATTGGTCGAGAAGCAATGTGCGCTCGGCGTCCTTCTCGAGATCGAAGGTCGGCGTTGGAGCACCGGGATGCACGTGCAGCGCGAGCTCGCGCGCGATTTCGAGCAGCTCGCCGTCGTAGACGCGGTCGGCGAGGCTTCGTGCGATCACGTGGCTCCCGAGCGCGTCGACGATCAGCAGCAGCGAAAGCGGAATCAGCAGCCAGCGCAGGAGCGTCGCGCGCAGCGTCGGCGCGTCACGCTGAGCGCGTTGCGAAAGGCGCATCGACGCTATTCGCGCGCGTCGGCCGGACGATCGAGCAGGTAGCCCATGCCGCGCACCGTGCGGATCTCGATGCCGAGCGGCTCGAGCTTGCGGCGCACGCGATGCACGTAGACCTCGATCGCGTTGGTCCCGACATCGTCGGCGAAGCCGAACAGGTGATCGATCATCTGTTCCTTGCTGACGACGCGACCCTGCCGCGCGAGCAGAAGCTCGATCAGCGCGAGCTCGCGCGCCGGCATCTCGATCGCCTCGTCGCCGTGGAACAGGCGTCGCGCCGCCACGTCGAGGCGCAGCCGGCCATGCGCGAGCTCGAGCGCGCCGCCGCCGTGCGCGCGGCGGATCAGCGCGCGTACGCGCGCCTCGAATTCCGGCAGATCGAACGGCTTCGTCATGTAGTCGTCGGCGCCCGAATCGAGGCCGACGACGCGGTCTTCGAGCGTGTCGCGTGCCGTCAGGACGAGCACCGGCGTCTGCACGCGGCGGTCGCGAAGCCTTCGCAGGACGGCGAGGCCGTCGACCTTCGGCAGCGCAAGATCGAGCACGACGAGGTCGTAGTTCGTCGTGGCGAGGGCGTCGTTGGCCGCTTGCCCGTCGGCGACGTGATCGACCGCGTACGCGGACTGGACGAGCGCGCGCGTGAGCGCCGCGGCGAGCACGGGATCGTCTTCGACGACGAGGATGCGCATGGAGGGGAAGGATACGGTACATTCGCCACCCGATGCCCGCCGCGCAGCCGCCGCTTTCCGCGCAGGACCTGGAAGCGATCCTCGACGTCACGAAGAGGCTCGCCGCGCCGTTCGACCTGCCGGCGATGCTGGGCGCGGTCGTCGATGCGGCGAAGCAGGTACTGCGTGCAGAGCGAGGATCGGTTTGGCTCTACGACGAGCCCAGGGGCGAGCTCGTGCTCGAAGTCGCGACCGCGATCGCGCCGGTGCGCGTGCCGTGGCAGGCGGGGCTCGTCGGTGCCTGCGCGCATTCGCGCCGGATCATCAACGTGCCCGACTGCTACGCCGATCCGCGCTTCGATTCGAGCATCGACAAGACTTCCGGCTACCGCACACGCTGCATGCTGACGCTGCCGCTGGTCGATCACCGCGAGATGCTCGTGGGGGTGATGCAGGTACTGAACAAGCGCGGCGGGGTCTTCGACGAGGGAGACGAGGCGGTCGCGACCGCGCTGGCCGCGCAGTGCGCGGTCGCGTTGTCGCGGGTGCGCATGACCGACGCGCTGATCGAAGGCGAGCGCATGCGGCAGGCGCTCGAGATGGCGCGCGAAGTCCAGATGAGCACGCTGCCGCGCACGCTCCCCGACGTCCCGGGCTACGAGATCGCGACGACCTTCAGGCCGGCCGAACTGACCGGCGGCGACACCTTCGACGTCGCGACAGTGGAGGATTCGCTGTTGCTGGTGCTCGGCGATGCGACAGGCCACGGCATCGCGCCTGCGCTGTCGGTGACGCAGATGCAGGCGATGCTGCGCATGGCCTTTCGCCTGGGCGCCGACCTCGATACCGCGTTCATGCAGGTCAACAACCGGATGTGCGAAACGCTCGCCGAGGATCGCTTCGTCACCGCGTTCATCGGACTGCTCGATCCGTCGACGCACGTGCTGCGCTTCCACAGCGGCGGCCAGGGACCGATCCTGCGCTACCGTGCGCACGATCGCCAATTCGATCGCTTCAAGCCGACGAGCTTTCCGCTCGGCGCGATGACGCTTGCCGGCACGCGGCGACCGATCGCGCTCGAGCTCGCGCCCGGCGACATGCTCGTGCTCGTCACCGATGGCATCCTCGAGCAGGAGAACGAGGCCGGCGAAGCGTTCGGCGAGGATCGGCTGCGTGACATCGTGACGGCAAACTCGGGCGAAGGCGCGTGCAAGGTGCTCGAGCAATTGGAGCAGGCGGTCGGCGCGTTCGCCGCCGGGGCGCCGCAGGCCGACGACGTGACCGCCGTGCTCGTCCAGCGCCGCGTGCAATCGACGGCGACGCGCGCGTTCGAGCGGTCGTTCGAGGCGCTGCCCGAACTGGTGGAATTCACCGCCGAAACGTTCGAGGCGCTGGGAATCGACGCCGAAATCCGCGGCCGCGCCGATTTCGTGCTGGAAGAATTGTTCACGAACATGGTGAAATACGGGCGGGGAAGCACCGCACCGATCCGGGTGGGCCTCGCCCGTCGTGGAGAGGGCGCGGTGCTGACGCTCGTCGATCATGACGTCGAGCCGTTCGACGTCACCACCGCGCCCGAGGTCGATCTCGGGCGGCCGATCGACGAGCGGGAACCGGGCGGGCTGGGCCTGCACCTGGTTCGGAAGCTGGCCGATCGCGTCGCGTACGAGTACGCCGACGCGACGCGCGAGAGCCGGATCACGGTGTGGCTCGACGCCAGGGGCGAGGCGGGCGACGGCGCAACCGGCAGGGGAGGCAGCGATGCTCGGGATTGAGCGTACGGCAGACGGCACGGTGGTGGTCAGCGGGCGTCTCGATGCTGCGGAAGCGGCGAGGGCGCAGTCGTTCCTCGACGGCGTGGACGGCGCCGTGACCCTCGACTGCAGCGGTCTCGACTACATCTCCAGCGCGGGCCTCGGCGTGCTTCTCAAGACGCAGAAGCGGCTGCTGGCCGGCAACGGCAAGCTGCGACTCGCCGGGCTCAAGTCGCACCTGCATGACATCTTCACGTATTCGGGCTTCGATCAGCTCTTCGAGATCGAGCCGGGCGCCCGATGACGGCGGCGGATCGATCCGCCGCCAACTTTTCGTCGGTCCGCGTGTAATTGTGGACAACGACGTCGATCAGGCGCTGGTGGAGCGGTTCCGCAAGAGCGGGGACCGCGAAGCCTTTACCTCGTTGATGGTCCGGTACCAGCGGCCGATCTACAACGCCGCCTTCTGGATCCTCAAGAGCGCGGACGACGCCCGCGACGTCGCGCAGACCGTTTTCCTGAAGGTTGCAGAGCACCTCGACGAATACGATTCGCAGCACCGGTTCTTCAGCTGGATCTACCGCATCGCCGTCAATGAATCGCTCAACCTGCTTCGACGCAACGGCCACGAGGAAGCGCTCGACGAAGAGGTCGAGCTGCCCGACCCGGCCGGAAACGACCCCGAGGCACGGACGGGCGACGCGGAGCGGACGCGGTCGATCGAGCGGGCGTTGACGAGCATGTCGCCGATGGATCGGACGGTGATCGTGCTTCGTCATTTTTCCGAATGCAGTTACCAGGAGATCGCGCAGATCCTGGAGGTGGACGAGAAGACGGTGAAGTCGCGTCTTTTCGAGGCACGCCACCGCCTGCGCGAGCTCCTGAAGGAATATCGGCCGACATGAGCGCGAAGGGCCGCCCCGAGCGCGAATGGGCCCCGCAGCGCGAAGCGCGAAGGGAATCCAGATGAGCGCCCAAAGGATTGACGTTTTGATGCAGGCGGTCCTCGACGGCGAGGCGACCCCCGACGAGGCGCGCGAGGTCGAAGCGCGCATCGCGTCCGACCCCGCGGCCAACGAGCGCTTCGAGGAGATGCGCGACGTGTTCGAGCGCTTGCGCAGCGTACCGAAAATGTATCCGCCCGAGGGATTGATCGCTTCCGTACTCGCCACGTTGCCTGCCGAGCGGGCTCCGCGCGACGGCGACGACCAACTTTTCGCCGAGGCGGGTGTAATTAGGGCAAGTTCGAGGAATGGCCGGGGTTCCCGGCAAAGCGCAAGGGTGTTTCGAGTTCTCCAACCGTGGGCATTTCCGAGGGGCACAGCAATGAACGAACGTAAGAACGGCACGTCGTCCAGTCGCAAGGTCATGATCGGTGGCGGTCTGGCGATCGCGGCAGCCGCCGTCGCCGTGTCGCTCGGCATCTTCCCGCCGAACTCGTCCGAAACCGCCGGCACGATCGTCCCGGCGAGCCGTTATCGCGCCGCGCAACCGTCCGACGTGCAAGTGACGGCCCCCGCAGGCGTGACGACCACGTCGGCGAACGGTGCCATTGGTGCAGCGGGCGCCGGCCAGGCCGGACAGCTCGGGCAGCAAGGTCAACTCGGGCAGCAGGGTCAATTGGGGCAGCTCGGTCAGCAAGGTCAACTCGGGCAGCAAGGTCAGCTGGGTCAACTGGGTCAGCTCGGTCAGCAAGGTCAGCTCGGGCAGCAAGGTCAACTGGGTCAGCAAGGCCAGCTCGGCCAGCAAGGTCAGTTGGGTCAGCTTGGTCAGCAAGGTCAGCTCGGCCAGCAAGGTCAACTGGGTCAACTGGGTCAGCAAGGCCAGCTCGGGCAGCAAGGCCAGCTCGGCCAGCAAGGCCAACTCGGCCAGCAAGGCCAACTCGGCCAGCAAGGCCAACTCGGTCAGCAAGGGCAACTGGGTCAGCAAGGCCAACTGGGTCAGCAAGGCCAATTGGGTCAGCAAGGCCAATTGGGTCAGCTCGGCCAGCAAGGTCAACTCGGCCAGCAAGGCCAGCTCGGGCAGCAAGGCCAGCTCGGCCAGCAAGGCCAGCTCGGGCAGCAAGGCCAGCTCGGCCAACTGGGTCAGCAAGGTCAACTCGGCCAGCAAGGTCAGCTCGGCCAGCAAGGTCAGCTCGGCCAGCAAGGTCAACTCGGCCAGCAAGGTCAACTCGGCCAGCAAGGTCAACTCGGTCAACAAGCCGTGACGCAATGACGAGAAACGGCTGATCGGCAGGCGGCTCCAAGGCCGCCTGTGCCCCAGGAAAACCGCCGACCTGCGTCGGCGGTTTTGTTTTTGGGCGCGCGACCCTTTATCCTCGCCGCTCCAAAACCGGAGCGGAGAAGACCGGTGCGTCGCGTACTCATCGCAATCCTGCTGGCCCTGTCCACGTGCGCGACGGCGGCGGAAACCGAGAACAATCCGCTCGGCATCTCGTTCCTGGAGACGCCCGACGTGCGACTGATCTATTTCGATCAGCTTCGCTACCTCGTCCCGCACGCGGCGCAGACGTTCACCAACGCACTCGCGTGGCAGCGGCGCCAGTTCAATTGGTCGCCGTCCGAGAAGACGACGCTCGTCCTGAAGGACTTTGCCGATTACGGCAACGCCCGCGCGACCCCGGCGCCGCACAACACGCTGGTCTTCGACGTCGCGCCCAACAGTCGCGCGTTCGAGACGTACCCGGGCAGCGAGCGCATGTATTCGTTCATGAATCACGAGACGACGCACATCGCGACGAACGACGTCTCGAACGACGAGGACAAGCGCTGGCGCCGGTTCTTCGCGGGCAAGGTGAATCCGGTCCCGCAGAACCCGGAAACGCTGCTCTACAGCTATCTCACCGTTCCGCGTTACACGGCGCCGCGCTGGTATCTCGAAGGCGCCGCAGTATTCATGGAAACGTGGATGGACGGCGGGATCGGTCGCGCGCAAGGCGGCTACGACGAAATGGTCTTCCGAGCGATGGTGCGCGACGGCACGCGCTTCTACGATCCGCTGGGCCTCGTCTCGCGCGGCGTGCAGGTCGACTTCCAGATCGGCGCCAACGCCTACCTCTATGGCACGCGCTTCATGACCTATCTGGCGTACACCTACTCGCCGGAGAAGATCGTGCAGTGGCTTTCGCGGCCCGAGGGGAGCAAACGCTACTACGCCGACAGCTTCGAGCAGGTGTTCGGGTTGCCACTCGATCGCGCGTGGCAGGACTGGATCGCGTTCGAGCACGACTTCCAGCAGCGCAATCTCGCCGAGCTTCGGCGCAATCCGTTGACGCCGGTGAAAACGCTCGCGGCTACGCCGCTCGGGTCGATCTCGCGGATGTACTTCGATGCGCGCACGAATGACATTTACGCCGCGTTTCGTTATCCCGGATTCATCGAGCACATCGGCGCACTCGACATCGAGACGGGTGTCGAGCGGCGGCTCGTCGACATCACGGGCGCCAAGCTCTACAAAGTGACGTCGTTCGCCTACGATCCCGCGCACGGGCTCGCCTTCTTCACCGACGACAACACCGGCTTTCGCGACCTCATGGTCGTCGACGTCAATACCGGCGAGCAGAAGCTGCTGCTGAAGGACGCGCGGATCGGGGAGATCGCGTACAACCCGGCCGACCGCTCGCTGATGGGCGTTCGCCACGTCGCCGGCCTCACGCAATTCGTCCGCATTCCGTTTCCGTATGCGCAGTGGCAGGAGATCAACACGTTTCCGTACGGGTCGGTCCCGTACGACCTCGACATCTCGCCGGATGGCCAACTGCTGTCGGCATCGATGACCGAATCGAACGCCGACGAGTTCGTCCGCGTGTGGCGGCTCGACAGCCTGATCAAGGGCGACTTGCGGCCGCTCTCGCAGTTTCGCTTCGGAACCGCGACGCCGGAGAGCTTCGTGTTCTCGCCGGATGGGCGCTACCTCTACGGCAGCAGCTATTACACCGGCGTGTCGAACATCTATCGTTACGAGGTCGCGACGGGCGACGTGCAGGTCGTGTCGAACACCGACATCGGCCTGTTCCGGCCGGTCCCCCTCGCCGATGGGCGCCTGCTCGTGCTCGCGTTCACCGGCGAAGGATTCGTGCCGGCCACCATCGACCCCAAGCCGCTTGCCGACGTCAGTGCGATCACGTTCCTCGGCGCGCAACTCGCCGACAAGTATCCGGTCGTGAAAACGTGGCAGGTGCCATCGCCGGCCACGGCGCGGTACGACGTGCTGCGCGAGGGACCTTACGTTCCCGCGAAGCATCTCGGCGTCGACAACGCCTATCCGGTGCTGCAGGGCTACAAGAATTCGATCGGCTTCGGCTACCACGTCAACGTCGCCGACCCGATCCAGTTCCTGAACCTGGGCGCGACGATCGCCTACACGCCGACCGGGCATTTGCCGAGCGAGGAGCGCCCGCACGTCGAGCTCACCGCGCAGTACGTGGGATGGCGGGGCAGCCTCTCCTGGAACCGCTCGGACTTCTACGACATCTTCGGACCCGTCAAGCGCAGCCGTCGCGGATTCGCCGCGAAGCTGGGCTACGACGACTACCGCATCTTCGAGGATCCGCGCAAGTTCATCGTCAGCTACGACCTCGAGTATTACGAGCACATCGACACGCTGCCCAATGCGCAGAACGTGTCGACGCCGTTCAGCCGGCTGCTCGTGGGGCAGGTGGGACTGCATTACAGCGACGTGCAGCAATCGCTCGGTGCCGTCGACGACGAAAAGGGCTATCTGTGGGACGTCGTCGCGAAAGCGAATCACGCGCGCGACGAGACGCCCTTGCAGGTCCGCGCGAACTTCGACTACGGCATTCCGCTGCCCGTCGCCAATTCTTCGGTGTGGTTGCGGACCGCCGCGGGCTTCAGCACGGGCCGCCGATCGGATCCGCTCGCGAACTTCTACTTCGGAGCTTTCGGCAACAATTACGTCGACAACGGCGCGATCAAGCGGTATCGCGAATACGAGGCGATGCCGGGATTCGGGATCGACGAGATCAGCGCGCTGAACTTCGCGCGCGAGCTCGTCGAATGGAACCTGCCGCCGGTCGTGTTCGAATCGGTCGGCACGCCGGCGCTGTACCTCAACTGGCTGCGCCCGGCGGTGTTCGGCGCGTTCCTGTGGACCGATCCCGCCAACAAGAGCCGTCGCAGCGACTACCAGAGCCTCGGAACGCAGGTCGACCTGCGCTTCCACGTCCTGCACTGGTACGACATGACGCTATCGGTCGGCTACGCGCTCGGTTTTCGCGGCGGCAAGCGCGCCGGCGACGAAGTGATGGTGTCGCTCAAGATCCTGTAGGAAGCATCGCCGCGATGGGCCCGCTCGCGCTGCTCGTCCACGTCGTCATCGGCGTTCTGCCGGTGCTCGCGTTTCTCGCGGCGCTCGTCATGCTGGACAGCTACAAGCTCGTGACGATTCGCAGCGTCGTAACCGTCGTGGGTGCGGGCTTGTTCGCGGCCGTCGTCTGCTATTACGTGAACGGCTACCTCGCGGGCGCGACGGCGCTCGACTTTCGCAGCTACAGCCGCTACGTCGCCCCGGTCGTCGAGGAGCTCGGCAAGGCAGTGATCGTCGTGGCATTGATCCGTGCGCACCGTGTCGGCTTCCTGGTCGATGCGGCGATTCTCGGCTTCGCCGTCGGCACCGGTTTCGCCATCGTCGAGAACGTCTATTACCAGTACCTCGTCCCCACTGCGACGGTGGGCACGTGGATCGTGCGCGGCTTCGGTACCGCGATCATGCACGGCGGCTGCACCGCGATCTTCGCAATGGCGGGGCTCGCGCTGCGCGAGCGCGCGCGAAGTCTCGGGTACGCCGCATTCCTGCCCGGTCTCGCGATCGCGGTCGTGCTGCACGCCGCGTACAACCATGCGTGGCTGCCGCCGATGCTTTCCACGCTCGCGGTGCTCGTCGTCCTGCCGCCGCTCATGTATGCGGTGTTCCAGCGCAGCGAGCAGGCGACCGCGACGTGGCTCGGCGAAGGCTTCGATGCCGACGCGGCGATGCTCGAATCGTTGACGTCAGGCCATTTCGGCGACTCGCCGGCGGGACAGTACGTCGCGTCGCTACGCGCGCGCTTTCAGGGTACGGTGGTCGCCGACCTGCTGTGCTACCTGCGCCTGCACAGCGAGCTCGCGCTCCGCGCCAAGGGGATCCTGATGATGCGCGAGAGCGGCTTCGACGCGAGCATCGATCCGGCGACGCGCGAAAAGCTCGCGGAAATGGAGTTCCTGTCGCACAGCATCGGCGCTACCGGCCGCCTCGCGCTGATGCCGCTGCTGCACGCCGGACACCGCGAGCTGTGGCAGTTGCGCATGCTGGCGAGTCAAAACGCCTGACCGCGTGATTGCAAGCGCAGCGTCAGGCCCCACGTTTCGTAAGTAGGTCAGACCCGGTTCAGACCCAACGTCCGGTCTGCGAAGCGAACAGCAGGCCGTGACCCCGGTCCGACCCCCGGATCAGGCGCGCGGCTGTGCGCGCTGCGCGAGCTCGAGACGCTCGGCGACGACGCGCTCGAGCACGTCGGCGGAATAGGGTTTCATCAGCGCCATGGCGCCGCTGTCGGTGAGCGCTTCGACCGCACTGTTGTAACCGGTGCAGAAGATGACCGGCAGCCCGGGACGCAACAGGTTCAGGCGCTCGGCGAACTCGAGGCCGTCGATGTCGGGCATGACCACGTCGGAGAACACGAGGTCGACGCCCGCCCCTTCCTCGATGCGCTCGAGCGCCTCGCCGGCGGAACCGACGAGCGAAACGTTGCAGCCGAACGTTTCGAGCAGCTTGCCGGCCGCCTCGGCGCCGTCGCTGTCATCGTCGACCACGAGCACTCGCGCGCCCGTCGTGATCGAATTCGAACGCTTCGCGAAATTCGACATCCCCCGTCCCTTTCGTCGCCGTTGCACGCATGAAAAATATAGCGCGAATCAACGTCGAGCGCCAACTTGTAGAAATTACAAAACACACCGATCGGCAGTCCTTCGCACGCGTTGCCGCTAATGGGACAATTGGCCGATCCCCGCAGTGAGGTAAGCCGATGGAAGTCATCGACACGAGAACTCGTTCCAGCGACGAGGTCACCACGATCCTGCATGCGCTGACCGCGTTGAAGCGCGGCGATGCGTCGGTGCGGTTGCCGGCCGAATGGCACGGTGTCCTCGGTCGCGTGGCCGATGCGTTCAACGACGTCGTCGAGCGCAACGAGCGCATGGCGAACGAGCTGTCGCGCCTGTCGATCGTCGTCGGCAAGCAGGGCAAGCTCGCGCGTCGCGCCAATCTCGGCGAAGTGAGCGGGTTCTGGGCGACGTCGATCGATTCGGTCAATCAATTGATCGACGACCTCGTGCATCCGACGAGCGAAACCGCGCGCGTGATCGGTGCCGTCGCCAAGGGAGACTTGTCGCAGACGATGGCGCTCGAAGTCGACGGCGAGGCGCTGCAGGGCGAATTCCTGCGCACCGCGAAGACCGTCAACACGATGGTCGATCAGTTGGGCTCGTTCGCGGCCGAAGTGACGCGCGTCGCGCGCGAGGTCGGCACCGAAGGCAAGCTCGGTGGCCAGGCAAAGGTGAAAGGGGTTGCCGGCACGTGGAAAGACCTGACCGACAGCGTGAATTCGATGGCGGGCAATCTCACGGCGCAGGTGCGCAACATCGCCGACGTGACGACCGCGGTCGCCAAGGGCGATTTGTCGAAGAAGATCGCGGTCGACGTCAAGGGCGAGTTCCTCGAGCTCAAGAACACGATCAACACGATGGTCGATCAGTTGCGCTCGTTCGCCTCGGAAGTGACGCGCGTCGCGCGGGAAGTCGGCACCGAAGGCAAGCTCGGCGGGCAGGCGCGCGTCGAGGGCGTGTCGGGTACGTGGAAGGACCTGACCGACAGCGTGAACTTCATGGCCGGCAACCTGACCGGCCAGGTGCGCAACATCGCCGACGTGACGAAAGCCGTCGCGAGTGGCGACCTGTCGAAGAAGATCACCGTCGACGTGAAGGGCGAGATCCTCGAGCTCAAGAACACGATCAACACGATGGTCGACCAGCTCGGCTCGTTCGCGTCCGAAGTGACGCGCGTGGCGCGCGAGGTCGGCACGGAAGGGCGCCTCGGGGGACAGGCCGACGTGCAGGGCGTGGCCGGCACGTGGAAGGACCTGACCGAGAGCGTCAATTCGATGGCGAGCAACCTGACGGCGCAGGTGCGCAACATCGCCGAGGTGACGACGGCCGTGGCGACGGGCGACTTGTCGAAGAAGATCACCGTCGACGTGAAGGGCGAGATCTCCGAGCTCAAGATCACCATCAACACCATGGTCGATCAGCTGCGCTCGTTCGCCTCCGAAGTGACACGCGTTGCGCGCGAGGTCGGCACCGAAGGCAAGCTGGGCGGCCAGGCCGACGTGCAGGGCGTGGCCGGCACGTGGAAGGACCTGACCGACAGCGTCAACTTCATGGCGAGCAACCTCACGGCGCAGGTGCGCAACATCGCCGACGTGACGACGGCCGTGGCGAACGGCGACCTGTCGAAGAAGATCACCGTCGACGTGAAGGGCGAGATCTCCGAGCTCAAGATCACCATCAACACGATGGTCGACCAGCTCTCGTCCTTCGCGTCCGAAGTGACGCGGGTGGCGCGCGAGGTTGGCACCGAAGGCAGCCTCGGCGGTCAGGCCGACGTGCAAGGGGTCGCGGGGACCTGGAAGGACCTCACCGACTCCGTGAACTCGATGGCGAGCAACCTCACGGCGCAGGTGCGCAACATCGCCGACGTGACGACGGCGGTGGCGAACGGCGATTTGTCGAAGAAGATCACCGTCGACGTGAAAGGCGAGATCCTCGAGCTCAAGAACACCATCAACACGATGGTGGATCAGTTGCGCTCGTTCGCCTCGGAAGTGACGCGGGTGGCGCGCGAGGTCGGCACCGAAGGCAGCCTTGGCGGCCAGGCCGACGTGCAAGGGGTCGCGGGAACGTGGAAGGATCTCACC
The DNA here is from genome assembly GCA_035717085.1 of Casimicrobiaceae bacterium. GTDB lineage: Bacteria > Pseudomonadota > Gammaproteobacteria > Burkholderiales > Casimicrobiaceae > VBCG01. The sequence continues at coordinate 18,102 of DASTIY010000093.1, forward strand.
GACTCCGTGAACTCGATGGCGAGCAACCTCACGGCGCAGGTGCGCA
>DASTIY010000094.1:0-3313 GCA_035717085.1 Casimicrobiaceae bacterium
GCGAACGAGCGCACCCGGCGTGTGCGGCGCAAGCCGCGGCAACAACGCATCGAGCGCCAATGCAATGCCGACGGTGATCACCGTCACGGCGCCGATAGCGACGCGTGCATCGGCGCGCGCAAGCCATGGCGAGACGAGCCAGAGCAGCGCGAGCTCGGCGAAGAGCTGGGGCTCGACGAACGCCGTCAGCGCCGCCCATTCGCCGGCGACGTGCGACAGGCGCGGCTCGCGTGCGAACGCGACGACCAGCGTCGCGCCGTTGACCGCGAGCAGGATGCGCAGAATCGTGCCGAGATTGCGAAGATCGGGCAGCGCGGGTGCGGCGGGAGGTTGCTTTATAATCCCCTGCATAAAGGGCGCGATATGCAAGCATCATGCCGGATGCCGGCATTTTGGACGCGCGCCTCGGGCATTCTGCCGTATCGTGCGCTGCGTCCGGCGCAAGGGATGCTTGTCGCGGGCGAACTTCCGCAATTGTCGACAAGCGGCGGCACCGGTGCAAGGGTGCGCCGCGAGCCCATGCCTGCCAAAGAACCCCCGCCCGACACCGCGCCGCCTTCGACCTGGTCCGGCCGTTTCACCGAGCCGATGACGGAGCGCATGCAGCGCTTCAACGCCTCGGTCGACTTCGACCGGCGGCTCGCCGCCGCGGACATCGCCGGATCACGCGCGCACGCGCGCATGCTTGCCGCGCAAGGCATCATCACCGACGACGATGCGCGGGCGATCGATCGCGGACTCACCGACATCGAGCGCGCGATCGAGCGCGGCGAATTCGACTGGCAACGCGCGCTCGAGGACGTTCACTTCAACATCGAGCGGCGGCTCACCGAGCGCATCGGTGACGCGGGCAAGCGGTTGCATACCGCGCGCTCGCGCAACGATCAGGTCGCGACCGACGTACGCCTATGGCTGCGTAGCGCGATCGATGCGATCGACGGACAACTTGTGGCGCTGCGTCGCGCGTTCGTCGAGCTCGCGTCGCGTCACGTCGACACGATCATGCCCGGCTTCACGCACCTGCAGGTCGCGCAGCCCGTCACGTTCGCGCATCATCTGCTGGCGTACGACGCGATGTTCGCGCGCGATCGCGAGCGCATGCGCGATTGCCGCAAGCGCGTCAATCGGCTGCCGCTCGGCAGCGCCGCGCTGGCGGGAACGAGCTTTCCCATCGATCGCGAACAAGTCGCGCGCGAGTTGCGTTTCGACGGCATCACCACGAACTCGATCGACGCGGTCGCCGATCGCGATTTCGCGATCGAGTTCGAGGCCGCGGCGGCGCTGGTGATGGTGCATCTGTCGCGCTTCGCCGAGGAACTCGTGCTGTGGTCGAATCCGCGCTTCGGCTTCGTCACGCTCGCCGATCGCTTCTGCACCGGCAGCTCGATCATGCCGCAGAAGAAGAACCCCGACGTGCCCGAGCTCGTGCGCGGCAAGTCGGGCCGCGTGATCGGCCACTTGGTCGCGCTGCTCGTGCTGATGAAGGGGCAGCCGCTCGCCTACAACAAGGACAATCAGGAAGACAAGGAGCCGCTCTTCGACACCGTCGACACGCTCGCGGATTCGCTCGCCATCATGACCGACCTCGTCGCCGACGGCATCACGGTGAACACTGCGCGCATGCGTGATGCGGCACGCGAAGGTCATGCGACGGCGACCGATCTCGCCGACTATCTCGTGCGCAAGGGCGTGCCGTTTCGCGATGCGCACGAGGCGGTCGCGCGCGCGGTGCGCGAGGCGGAGACGCGCCGTTGCGATCTCGCGGCGCTGCCGCTCGACGTGATGCAGCGGTTTTCGCCCGAGGTCGGCGCGGACGTATTCGACGTGCTGACGCTCGAAGGCTCGATCGCGAGCCGCAATCATCCCGGCGGGACCGCGCCGGACCAGGTGCGCGCGGCGATCGCCGCCGCGCGCCGTGACATGGAGAGCTGACAGGATGGGCAAGAAACTGGCGTTCCTCGGACTCGGCGTCATGGGCTACCCGATGGCCGGACATCTCGCGAAGGCGGGCCACGACGTGACGGTCTACAACCGCACGCAGGCGAAGGCGCGGCAATGGGTCGAGCAGCACGGTGGCCAATCGGCGCCGTCGCCGGCCGACGCCGCACGCAACGCGGAGATCGTGCTGATGTGCGTCGGCAACGACAACGACGTGCGCGCGGTCGCGAAGGATGCGCTCGCCGGCATGGCGCCGAAGGCGATCCTCGTCGATCACACGACGGCGTCCGCCGAGGTCGCGCGCGAAGTCGCCGGCGCCGCGCGCGCGCGGCAGGTCGCATTCCTCGACGCGCCGGTCTCGGGCGGGCAGGCGGGCGCCGAGAATGGCAAACTCACCGTCATGGTCGGCGGCGAGCAGGCCGTTTTCGACAGGGTGAAGGACGTGCTCGCGCTCTACGGCCGGGCAGTGACGCTCATGGGCGCGACCGGCGCCGGCCAACTGACCAAGATGGTCAACCAGATCTGCATCGCGGGCCTCGTGCAGGCGCTCTCCGAAGGCCTCGATTTCGCGCAGCGCGCAGGCCTCGATCCCAACCTCGTGCTCGACGTGATCAGCAAGGGCGCTGCGCAGTCGTGGCAGATGGAAAACCGCGGGCGCACGATGGTCGAGGACAAGTTCGACTTCGGCTTCGCCGTCGACTGGATGCGCAAGGACCTCGGGATTTGCCTCGCCGCGGCGCGCGAGAACGGCGCGGCGCTGCCCGTCACCGCGCTCGTCGACCAGTTCTACTCGCGGATCCAGGCGCGCGGGGGCGGGAGGTGGGATACGTCGAGTCTCATACGCCTGCTGCGCGACGCGTGACGGTCGCTATCCCTCGTCCCCTCTCCCTGCCTCCACGATCTCGACCTCGTAGCTGATCTCCGCCGTCTTGCCGAGCATCGCCGTCGCGGAGCAGTACTTCTCCTTGGAGAGCTTCGCGGCGCGCTCGACCTGATGGCGGTCGAGGCCGCGGCCGGTGACGCGATAGCGCAGGTGGATGCGCGTGAAGACCTTCGGCTCCTCCGAGGCGCGCTCGGCATCGGCCTCGACGACGCAGTCGCTCACCGGCTGACGGGCACGGCGCAGGATCCACAGGACGTCGAACGCCGAGCACGCCGCTGTGCCGGCGAGCACCATCTCCATCGGCCGCATTCCGGCGTTGCGCCCGCCCGCCTCGGGGGCACCGTCGATGACGACGCTGTGGCCGCTCCCCGCCTCCGCGACGAACGAAACGCCTTCCACCCACTTCACCCGAGCCTTCACACCGATCTCCTGTCGCATTTGTGGCGCGCGCGTTGGCCGCCGGTCATTGAAAAGCGGCCCTTCGTCCGCGAT
>DASTIY010000095.1:0-21270 GCA_035717085.1 Casimicrobiaceae bacterium
AGTTCCCCGGCGACAAGTTTCTCGTCTGCAATTCCGACGAGGGCGAGCCCGGGACGTTCAAGGACCGCGACATCCTGCGCTACAACCCGCATTCGCTGTTCGAAGGCATGGCGATCGCCGCGTACGCGATGGGCTGCGCGCGTGGCTACAACTACGTCCACGGCGAAATCTGGGACGTCTACGAGCGCTGCGAGGAGGCGATCGAGGAGGCGTATACGGCGGGCTTCCTCGGCGACAACATCCTCGGCAGCGGCTTCAGCTTCCACCTTTACAACCATCACGGCTACGGCGCGTACATCTGCGGGGAGGAGACCGCGCTCCTCGAGTCGCTCGAGGGCAAGAAGGGAATGCCGCGCTTCAAGCCACCGTTCCCCGCGAGCTATGGCCTGTACGGCAAGCCGACGACGATCAACAACACGGAGACGTTCGCTGCCGTGCCGTGGATCATCCGCAACGGCGGCGAGTGGTTCCTGAGCCTCGGTCTTCCGAACAACGGCGGTACGAAGATCTTCTCGGTGTCCGGCGACGTCGAGCGACCGGGCAACTACGAGATCAAGCTCGGCACGCCGTTTCCTGCGCTGCTCGACATGGCGGGGGGCGTGCGCAAGGGCCGCACGTTGAAGGCGGTGATTCCCGGCGGATCGTCGGCGCCGGTGCTGCCCGCCGAAACGATGATGAACCTGACGATGGACTACGATGCCATCGCGAAAGCGGGCTCGATGCTCGGCTCCGGCGCCGTGATCGTGCTCGACGACACGCGCTGCATGGTGAAGAGCCTGCTGCGGCTGTCGTACTTCTATTTCGAGGAATCGTGCGGCCAGTGCACGCCGTGCCGCGAAGGCACCGGCTGGCTGTGGCGCATGGTGAACCGCATCGAGCACGGCACCGGGCGCCCCGAGGATCTCGACGTGTTGACGAGCGTCGCCGACAACATCATGGGCCGCACGATCTGCGCGCTCGGCGATGCGGCCGCGTTGCCGGTGAAGAGCTTCATCAAGCACTTCCGCAGCGAATTCGAGCATCACATCGAGCACAAGAATTGCCTCGTCGCGCCGTATGTCTGACGCCGTCAAGACTTCCGCGGATCCGGTGAAGACCGGCGCCGTCGCCGGCGGCAGTCCAACGACGCCGGCGCCGGGAACGCCGGCCGCGACCGCGCCGAAACCCGCCGCTCCGGCTTTGCTCAATATCGAGGTCGACGGTCGCCCGGTGCAGGTCGCGCACGGCAGCACGGTGATGGATGCGGCCAACAAGCTCGGCATCTACATTCCGTTCTTCTGCTACCACAAGAAGCTGTCGATCGCGGCGAATTGCCGGATGTGCCTCGTCCAGGTCGAGAAGGCGCCGAAGCCGGTGCCCGCGTGCGCAACGCCGGTCACCGAAGGCATGAAGGCGTGGACGCACTCCGACATCGCGATCAAGGCGCAGAAGGCGGTGATGGAGTTCCTCCTCATCAATCACCCGCTCGACTGCCCGATATGCGACCAGGGCGGCGAATGCCAGCTGCAGGACCTTGCGGTCGGTTACGGTGCCTCGGCGTCGCGGTATCGCGAGAAGAAGCGCGTCGTCTTCCACAAGTACATGGGTCCGCTCATCTCCGCCGAGGAGATGACGCGCTGCATCCACTGCACGCGTTGCGTGCGATTCGGCATCGAGATCGGCGGCATCATGGAGCTCGGCATGGCGGGGCGCGGCGAGCACGCCGAGATCCTGACGTTCGTCGGGCGCAGCGTCGACTCGGAGCTCTCGGGCAACATGATCGATCTCTGCCCGGTCGGTGCGCTCACGTCGAAGCCGTTCCGCTTCGAGGCGCGCAGCTGGGAGCTGTCGCGACGCAAGAGCGTGTCGCCGCACGACGGCGTCGGCAGCAACCTGATCGTGCAGGTCAAGAACAACCGCGTGCTGCGCGTGCTGCCGCTCGAGAACGAGGCGGTCAACGAATGCTGGCTCGCCGACCGCGACCGCTTTTCCTACGAGGCGCTGAACAGCGAGGAGCGCCTCGTCTCGCCGATGATCAAGCAGAACGGCGAATGGAAGGCGGTCAACTGGCAGACCGCGCTCGAGTTCGTCGCCAACGGGCTCGCCGACACGGTGGCGAGGCATGGCGGCGCGTCGGTCGGTGCACTCGTGTCGCCGCATTCGACGCTCGAGGAGATGGCGCTGGCTGCGCGACTGATGCGCGGACTCGGCAGCGACAACGTCGACTTCCGCCTGCGGCAGACGGATTTCCGCGACGACGCGTTGCGCGAAGGCATCCCGTGGCTCGGCGTGCCGATCACCGCGCTCGACAAGCTGCAGAGCGCGCTCGTCATCGGCAGCTTCCTGCGCAAGGACCAGCCGTTGCTCGCGCATCGGCTGCGGCAGGCCGCACGCAAGGGCGCCGAGATCTCGTCACTGCATTCGGTCGACGACGATTGGCTGATGCCGATTGCGAACAAGTCGATCGTGTCGCCTTCACAACTGCCCCGGGCGCTGGCCGAAATCGTCGTCGCGACGGCGCAGCGCGTCGGTGCGGCCATCCCGCAGGCGTTGCAGGGGATCGATCCGATGCCCGTCGCGCAGGCGATCGCCGAAAGCCTGGCGAGCGGCGAGCGGCGCGCGATCCTGCTCGGCAACTACGCGATGCAGCACGCGGAGGCATCGCAGATCGTCGCGCTCGCGCAAAAGCTTGCCGAACTGAGCGGCGCGAGCTTCGGCGTGCTGGGCGAGGCGGCGAACAGTGTCGGCGGCTACGTCGCGCGGGCGCTTCCCGAGCGAGGCGGGCGCAACGCGCAGGCGATGCTCGGCGGCAATGGAAGCGACGCTTGCCGCGCGTTCGTGGTGCTGCACGCCGAACCCGAGTTCGACTTCGCCAATCCGCCGGCGACGCGCGCCGCGTTGGAAAAGGCGGAGCTCGTCGTCGTGCTGTCGGCGTTCCGCACGGCGACGCGCTACGCCGACGTGCTGTTGCCGGTTGCACCGTTCACCGAAACGTCGGGCACGTTCGTCAATTGCGAAGGTCGCGTGCAGTCGTTCAACGGCGTCGCGCAGCCGCCCGGCGACGTACGACCCGCGTGGAAGGTGCTGCGCGTGCTCGGGACGATGCTGAACGTGCAGGACATGGGTTTCGACTCGTCGGAGGACGTGCGCGAGGCGGTCCTGCACGACGCCGGTGAACTGACGGACCGGCTCGTCAACACGTCGCGCATCGATCTCTCGCCACCGTCGCGTCCCAACGGTGGGATCGAGCGCGTCGCCGACGTCCCGGTCTACTTCGCCGACCCGCTGGTTCGCCGCGCGGTGTCGCTGCAGGCGACGGCGGATGCGAAGGCGCCGAAGGCGCGCGTCAACCGCACGCTGCTCGATCAACTGGGCGTCCTGGAGGGCGGGCAGATCAAGGTGCGTCAAGGCAACGGCGAGGCGGTGCTCGCGACGCAGATCGATCCCGGCGTGCCGCCCGGCGTGGTACGCATCGCGGCTGCGCATCCGTCGACGTGCGGGCTCGCCGGCTTGTCCGGACCCGTCGAGGTCTCGAGGGCATGAACGAGCTGCTCGCGCCGGTGCAGAACGTCCTCGGGCCGTGGTGGAACCCGCTGTGGACGCTCGTGAAGATCGTGGTGATCGCGGTGCCGCTGATCATCGCGGTCGCGTACCTCACGTACGCCGAGCGCAAGGTGATCGGCTGGATGCAGGTGCGCCTCGGACCGAACCGCGTCGGGCCGCTCGGCCTGCTGCAGCCGTTCGCCGACGTGCTGAAGATGCTCTTCAAGGAGATCATCGTCCCCACCGGCGCGAACCGCGCGCTCTTCTTCATCGCGCCGATGCTCTCGCTCGCGCCCGCGCTCGCCGCGTGGGCGGTGATCCCGTTCACCGACACGCTCGTGCTGTCGAACATCGATGCGGGACTGCTCTACATCCTCGCGATGAGCTCGCTCGGCGTGTACGGCGTCATCCTCGCCGGCTGGGCGTCGAACTCCAAGTACGCGTTCCTCGGCTGCCTGCGCTCCGCGGCGCAGATCGTCTCGTACGAGATCGCGATGGGCTTCGCGCTGGTCGGCGTCCTGATGGCGGCCGGTAGCCTCAATCTCGGGGAGATCGTCGCGGGCCAGGAGGGCGGCGCCGCCTACTGGTACGTCTGGCCGCTGCTGCCGCTCGCCGTCGTCTATCTCGTCGCCGGCATCGCCGAGACCAACCGGCACCCGTTCGACATGGCCGAGGGCGAATCGGAGATCGTCGCCGGCTTCCACGTCGAATACTCGGGCATCTCGTTCGCGGTGTTCTTCCTCGCCGAGTACATGAACATGATCCTGATCGCGACGCTCATGTCGATCATGTTCCTCGGCGGCTGGCTGTCGCCGTTTCCGATCCTGAACGACGTCGACGTCTTCGGCGCGCGCCCGTTCGGTGACGGGTTCCTTTGGCTCGCGATCAAGGTGTCGTTCGTGCTGCTGATCTTCCTGTGGATCCGCGCGACGTTTCCGCGCTATCGCTACGACCAGATCATGCGGCTCGGCTGGAAGGTGTTCATTCCGGTCACGCTCGTCTGGATCGTGCTGATCGGCGCGATGATGCAGACGAACTTCGCGGGCATCTTCCATTGAACCGCCGATGAACGTGCTTCGTCGCCTCCGCGAGATCACGCGCACCTGGTTCCTGCTGGAACTGTTGCGCGGCATGGCGCTCACCGGGCGCTACATGTTCTCGCGCAAAGTCACCGTGCAGTTCCCCGAGGAGAAGACGCCGCAGAGCCCGCGCTTTCGCGGACTGCACGCGCTTCGCCGCTACCCCAACGGCGAGGAGCGCTGCATCGCCTGCAAGCTCTGCGAAGCGGTGTGCCCCGCGCTCGCGATCACCATCGAGTCGGAGCAACGCGCCGACGGCACGCGCCGCACGACGCGCTACGACATCGACCTCACCAAGTGCATCTTCTGCGGCTTCTGCGAGGAGAGCTGCCCGGTCGACTCGATCGTCGAGACGCGGATCCTCGAGTACCACGGCGAGCGGCGCGGCGATCTCTACTACACGAAGGAAATGCTGCTTGCCGTCGGCGATCGCTACGAGCCTCAGATCGCGGCGGATCGGGCGGAGGATGCGAAGTATCGGTGAAGCAGGGACCAGGTGCCAGGATTCAGGGGCCAGGGTTCGGGGACAAGGGACCAGGGAGCATCGTGGAGACGGGAACGAGCGTGGCTCACGGTGAAAGGTGAGGCGACCAACGAGGTGACGCAGTAAGCGAGAATCGAGAGGCGAGGGAAAGCGCATGACGTCGACGCTCCCTGGCCCCTGAATCCTGGCCCCTATGACTTTCAGCACCTTCACCTTCTACGCCTTCTCCGCGATCCTGATCTTCGCGGCGCTGCGCGTCATCACCACGCGCAACCCGGTGCACGCGGCGCTGTGGCTCGTGCTGTCGTTCTTCAGCGCGGCCGGCATCTGGCTGCTGCTGCAGGCCGAGTTCCTCGCGATCGCGCTGGTACTGGTCTACGTCGGCGCGGTGATGGTGCTGTTCCTCTTCGTCGTGATGATGCTCGACGTCAACTTCGAGATGCTGCGCCAGCATTTCAAAAGCTACCTGCCGATTGCCGCGGCCGTCGGCGCGCTGGTGCTCTTCGAGATGGCGCTCGTGATCGTCGACAGTGCGATCGGACACACCGCCACCGCGGGGCCGCCGCCGACGGGCAGCAACACCGTCGCGCTCGGCAAGCTGCTCTACGTCGATTACGTCTATCCGTTCGAGATCGCGGCGGTCGTGCTGCTCGTCGCGATCATCGCCGCGATCGCGCTCACGCAGCGCGGCGAGCCGAGGCACAGGAAGCATCAGGACCCGAGCTGGCAGGTGAAGGTGCGGCGCGAGGATCGCGTCCGCCTGGTCGACCTGCCGTCGGAGAAACCGCCGGCGTAAGCCGGTTCCCCCGCGGGTTTTCCGGAACGGCGAGCCAAGACGCCACCGGGGGACGTTGCGGGCCGAGAGAGGGAGTCACGACGTGGCATTGCCGGGCGCTCCGGGTCTTGCGCATTACCTCGTGCTGGGGGCGATCCTGTTCGCGATCGCGATGGCGGGCATCTTCCTCAACCGCCGCAACGTCATCGTGATGCTGATGGCGATCGAGCTGATGCTCCTCGCCGTCAACCTCAACTTCATCGCGTTCTCGCGCTACCTCGACGACATGGCGGGGCAGGTGTTCGTGTTCTTCATCCTGACGGTCGCCGCGGCCGAGTCGGCGATCGGCCTCGCGATTCTCGTGCTGCTGTTCCGCAACACCGGCACGATCGACGTCGAGGCGCAAGGGCGCCTGCGGGGATGAAGAGTCTCTATCTCCTCGTCCCGCTCGCGCCGCTCGTGGCGTCGATCGTCGTCGGGCTCTGGGGGCCGAAGCTCGGCCGTGCGGTCTCGGCGTGGCTCTGCATCCTGGGTGTCGCCGCATCGTTCGTCGCGTCGATCGCGATCTTCCGCGACGTGCAGACCGGGCACGTCTTCAACGGCGACGTTTACGCGTGGCTCGTCTCCGGCGACTTCAAGCTCACGATCGGCTTCCTGATCGATCCGCTGACGGTGACGATGCTGCTCGTCGTCAACTTCGTGTCGCTGATGGTGCACGTCTACACGATCGGCTACATGGCCGACGACCCCGGCTACACGCGCTTCTTCTCGTACATCTCGCTCTTCACGTTCTCGATGCTGATGCTGGTGATGAGCAACAACTTTCTCCAGCTCTTCTTCGGCTGGGAGGCGGTCGGCCTCGTCTCGTACCTGCTGATCGGCTTCTGGTACACGCGGCCGTCGGCGATCTACGCGAACCTGAAGGCGTTCCTCGCGAACCGCGTCGGCGACTTCGGCTTCATCCTCGGGATCGGCCTCGTCCTCGCGTACTTCGGCACGCTCGACTACGCGCCGGTCTTCGCGAAGGCGCCGTCGCTTGCCGGCACGGTGTTGCCGTGGGCGGGGCACTTCGAGCTGATGAGCGCGATCTGCATCTGTCTTTTCGTGGGCGCGATGGGCAAGAGCGCACAAGTGCCGCTCCACGTGTGGCTCCCCGATTCGATGGAGGGCCCGACGCCGATCTCGGCGCTGATCCACGCCGCGACGATGGTGACGGCCGGCATCTTCATGGTCGCGCGGATGAGCCCGCTGTTCGAGCTCTCGGACACGGCACTCGCGTTCGTCACGATCATCGGCGCGATCACCGCGCTCTTCATGGCGTTCCTCGGGGTCGTGCAGAACGACATCAAGCGCGTCGTCGCCTACTCGACGCTGTCGCAGCTCGGCTACATGACGGTGGCCCTCGGCGTCTCGGCGTACTCGGCGGCGATCTTCCACCTGATGACGCACGCGTTCTTCAAGGCGCTGCTGTTCCTCGCCGCCGGCTCGGTGATCGTCGCGCTCCATCACGAGCAGGACCTGCGGCGCATGGGCGGCCTGCGCAAGTACATGCCGATCACCTACGTCACCGCCGTGATCGGCTCACTCGCGCTTGCCGGCATTCCGCCCTTCGCGGGATTCTTCTCGAAGGATTCGATCATCGAGGCGGTGTCGCTCTCGCACATTCCCGGGCACGCGTTCGCGTACGTCGCCGTGCTCGGCGCCGTCTTCGTGACGGCGTTCTATTCGTTCCGTATGCTGTTCCTCGCGTTCCACGGTCCCGAGCGCTTCCACGGGCATGCCGCGGTCGAGCAGGCCCAGCACGACGACCGCACGACGGCGTCGCACGACCAGGGACACGAGAGCGCCGAGGAACCCGCTCCGCATGGCCACGCCGGCGGGCCGCCGAAGGAATCGCCGTGGGTGATCACGGTGCCCCTGATCCTGCTCGCCATCCCGTCGATCTACGCCGGCTGGGCGCACATCGAGCCGATGCTCTTCGGCAACTGGTTCGGCGATTCCATCGTCGTGCACGAATCGCATGCGGTCATGGCCGAGCTCGCACATGAATGGCACGGCGCCGTCCCATTCATCCTGCATGGCCTCGTTTCGCCGACGTTCTGGCTCGCGCTGGCCGGCATCGCGACCGCGGTCTATTTCTACCTGATCGACCCGGCGATGCCGGGCCGCGTCGTCGACCGCTTCCGCGCGATCTACGCGCTGCTCGACAACAAGTACTACGCCGATCGATTCAACGACTGGTTCTTCGCCGGCGGGACGCGCGCGATCGGCCGCTTCGCGTCGCACGTCGGCGACCGCACGATCATCGACGGCATCATGGTCAACGGCTCCGCGGCGCTCGTCGGGTTCTTCTCGCGCGAGATCCGGCGCATCCAGTCGGGCTACGTCTACCACTACGCGTTCGTGATGATCGTCGGCGTGTTCGTGCTGCTGTACTGGTGGGGCGTTAGGTGACGACCCCACTGTTCAACCCTCTCACCACTTCATGGGGAGAGGGAGCCGCGGGGTGGCGATGACGTATCCGCCCTATCTCTCCCTCGCGATCTGGGTCCCGATCGTCGCGGGCGTCGTCGTCCTCTTCTTCCCGCGCGAGCGCGACGCGAGCCTCGCGCGCTGGGTCGCGCTGGTGGGTGCGATCGCCGGCTTCGCCGTCACGATCCCGCTGTACCTGCACTTCGACACCACGACCTCGGCGATGCAGTTCGTCGAGTTCGCGAACTGGATCCCGCGCTTCGACATCCACTACCACCTCGGCGTCGACGGCATCTCGGTGCTGTTCGTGCTGCTGAACAGCTTCGTGACGATCCTCGTGGTGTGGGCCGGCTGGGAAGTGATCCAGGTACGCGTCGCGCAATACATGGCGGCGTTCCTGATCATGTCCGGCCTGATGAACGCGGTCTTCGCGGCACTGGACGGGATCCTGTTCTACCTCGTGTTCGAGGCGATGCTGATCCCGATGTACCTGATCATCGGCGTGTGGGGCGGGCCGAACCGCGTCTACGCCGCGCTCAAGTTCTTCCTGTACACGATCTTCGGCTCGCTGCTCATGCTGGTCGCGCTGATCTACCTCTACAGCGTGTCCGACAGCTTCGAGATCCTCGAGTGGTACAAGGTGCCGCTCGCGCTGTCGACGCAGATCCTGCTGTGGGTCGCGTTCTTCCTCGCGTTCGCCGTCAAGGTGCCGATGTGGCCGATCCACACGTGGCTGCCCGACGCGCACGTCGAGGCGCCGACGGGCGGCTCGGTCGTCCTTGCCGCGATCACGCTGAAGATCGGGGCGTACGGCTTCGTCCGCTTCATCCTGCCGATCCTGCCCGACGCGTCGCGCTACCTGTCCGGCTTCGTCATCGCGCTGTCGCTGATCGCGATCGTCTACATCGGATTCGTCGCGATCGTGCAGGGCGACATGAAGAAGCTCGTCGCCTATTCGTCGATCTCGCACATGGGCTTCGTCACCCTGGGCTTCTTCCTGTTCAGCGTGCTCGGCGTCGAGGGCGCGCTCGCGCAGATGCTCTCGCACGGTTTCGTGTCGGCGGCGATGTTCCTGTGCATCGGCGTGATGTACGACCGCGTGCACAGCCGGCAGATCAACGACTACGGCGGCGTCGTCAACACGATGCCGAAGTTCGCGGCGTTCATGATGCTGTTCGCAATGGCGAATGCGGGCTTGCCCGGAACGTCGGGTTTCGTCGGCGAGTTCCTCGTCATTCTCGCCTCGGTGAAGGTCAACTTCTGGATCGGCTTCGCGGCCGCGATCAGCCTGATCCTCGGGGCCGCGTACACCTTGTGGATGTACAAGCGGGTGATCTTCGGCGAGGTCGCGAACGACAACGTCGCCAAGATGAAGGACATCGGCAGCCGCGAGTTCTGGTTGCTCGCGGTCATCGCGCTTGCCGTGCTGTTCATGGGCGTGTGGCCGAAGCCGTTCATCGACGTCATGCACGCTTCCGTCACCGACCTCCTGACCGTCGTCGGTCGCTCGAAACTCTAATCGGATGAACTGGGGCCAACTCAACTACTGGGCCGCGCTGCCGGAGATCGTCATCCTGACGGCGGCATCGCTGATCCTGATGATCGACCTGTTCGTGCCGGAGGGGCGCAAGCACATCACGTACTGGCTGACGCAGCTCGCGCTGCTCGTCGCCACGTGCGTCACGCTGGGGACGCTTCGCGTCAACACGATTCATGGCTACAACGGCATGGTCGTCGACGACATGCTCGCCGACGTCCTGCGCATCGCATCCTTCATCGCCGTGTCGCTCTCGTTGTTCTACTCGCGAACCTACATGGCGCTTCGCGGCCTGCTTCGCGGCGACGTGCTGGTGCTGACGCTCTTCGCGCTGCTGGGCATGCAGGTGATGATCACCGGCAACAATTTCATTTCCCTCTACCTCGGCCTCGAGCTGATGTCGCTGTCGCTGTTCGCGCTCGTGGCCGCGCAGCGCGACCATCCACGCGGCGCCGAGGCGTCGATGAAGTACTTCGTGCTGAGCGCGCTGGCGTCGGGGATGCTGCTCTACGGCCTGTCGATGATCTACGGCACGACCGGCTCGCTCGACCTCGACACCGTCGCGCGCGCGATCTTCGGCCACCGCGAAAGCCCGTTGTTGCTGACCTTCGGGCTGGTGTTCGTCGTTTCCGGCCTCGCGTTCAAGCTCGCCCTCGTCCCGTACCACATGTGGGTTCCCGACGTATTCGACGGTGCGCCGACGTCGGTCACGCTGCTGATCGGGACCGCGCCGGACATCGCCGCCTTCGCGATGACGCTGCGCATCCTGTCCGCCGGCACGCAGGGCGCGGCCTTCGACTGGCAGGGCATGCTGATCGTGCTCTGCGTGCTGTCCATGGTTCTCGGCAACGTGATCGCGATCGCGCAGGCGAACATCAAGCGGATGCTAGCCTACTCGACGATCGCGAACATGGGCTACATGATCCTGGGATTCCTGACGGCGAACCGCTACGGTTACTCGGCGGCGATGTTCTACATCATCGCCTACGTGCTGACGAGCCTCGCATCGTGGGGCGTGGTCATGGTGCTGTCGCGGCAGGGCTTCGAGGCCGACCGGCTCGACGACTTCAAGGGGCTGAACCAGCGCTCGCCGTGGTGGGCGTTCATCATGCTGCTGGTGATGTTCTCGCTCGCCGGGCTTCCGCCGACGCTCGGGTTCTATGCGAAGTTCGTCGTGATCGAGGCAGCGATCAACGACGGCTTCGTCTGGCTCGCCGTGATCGCCGTCGTCATGTCGCTGATCGGCGCCTTCTATTACCTGCGCGTCGTCAAGCTCATGTACTTCGACGATCCCCTCGAGTCGACGCCGATCGTCGTACGCGGCGATACGGCCGTGACGCTTTCCGTGAACGGGCTGCTGCTGCTCGTGCTCGGCATCCTGCCGCAGCAGCTGATCGGGCTGTGCGCGATCGCGCTGACGCAGTCGAACTTCCCATGACCGATTTTCGGTGTCAGACACGTGTCAGAGACGTGTCAGAGGTGGCAACGCCGTGGCGCAGCGATAATGACAGCTTCGATCCAGCTTTGACACGTGTCTGACGCGTGTCCGACACCCGACATGCGCGTCGGCCTTTTCGTCACGTGCCTCGTCGACCTGATGCGCCCGTCCATCGGGCTCGCCGCGCTCGACCTGCTCGAAGCGGCCGGCGTCGACGTCTACGTCCCGCCGACGCAGACCTGCTGCGGGCAGGCCTGCTACAACTCGGGTGATCGTGCGGACACCCTTTCGCTGGCGAAGAAGGTCGTCGCGGAATTCGAGGGCTGCGATTACGTCGTCGCGCCGTCGGGCTCGTGCAGCGGCATGATCCGCACGCGCTACGCCGAGCTTTTCGCGGGCGATCGCGAATGGTCGGCACGCGTCGCTTCGCTCGCGGCGAAGACGTTCGAGCTCACCGATTTCCTGGTCAATGTGGCGAGGCTCGAGCGCGTACCGGGGACGTATCGCGGCACGATCACCTACCATGATTCGTGCGCGGGCCTGCGCGAAATGGGCGTCAAGTCACAACCGCGTGCGTTGCTCGCGAAGGTGAGCGGCGCGCGTCTGACCGAGATGGCGGACTGCGAGATGTGCTGCGGCTTCGGCGGCACGTTCTCGGTCAAGCTCGGCGAGATCTCGACGCGCATCGCCGACAACAAGTGCCGGCATGTCGTCACCAGCGGGGCCGACGCCGTCGTGCTGGGCGATCTCGGCTGCATGCTGAACATCGAGGGGCGGCTGCGCCGCCGTGGCGACGCGACGCGCGTGCTGCACGTCGCCGAAGTGCTCGCCGGACGCGCGGAAGGATCGCGGTAGAGGGCTGCATGCAGGTCGCATCGATGCACTTCAAGGAGCGCGCGCACGCGAAGCTCCACGACGCGCAACTGCAGGCGAGCCTTGCCAAGTTCCAGGGAAAGTTCGTCCCCGCCCGGCGCCAGGCGATCACCGAGCTCGACGATTTCGAAGGAACGCGCGTCGCCGCCGCCGCGATCCGGCAGCGCGCGCTCGACGACCTCGACGTCTGGCTCACGATCTTCGACGAGAACGCCCGTGCGCGCGGCGCCACGGTGCTGTATGCGCAAACGCCCGCCGACATCAACGCGCTCGTGCTGGAGATCGCGCAGCGCCACGGCGTACGCAAGATCATCAAGTCGAAGTCGATGGTGTCCGAGGAGTCGGGGCTCGACCACGCGATCGAGGCGGCGGGCCTCACGGTCGTCGAGACCGACCTCGGCGAATACATCCTCCAGCTCAACGACTACGAGCCACCGTCGCACATCATCGGCCCGGCGCTGCACAAGTCGCGCGACGAAGTCGCCGACCTGTTCCATGCGCGGCACGGCACGGTTCGCAAGGAGGGGATCGAGGAGCTCTGCGCCGAGGCGCGCGGCGTCCTGCGCGAGCACTACCTGAACGCCGACATGGGCATCTCCGGCGGCAATTTCTTCGTCGCGGAGACCGGGTCGGTCGTGCTCGTGACCAACGAGGGCAACGCGACGCTCGCGACGACGCTGCCGAGGGTGCACGTCGCGATCTCGGGCATCGAGAAAATCGTGCCGACGCTCGAGGACGTCGCGACGCTGATGCGTATCCTGCCGCGCTCCGCGACGGGGCAGTCGATCTCGAACTACGTTGACATCCTCGGCGGCGTCAAGGGGGACGGCGAGTTCCACGGCGCCGAGCACATGTACTTCATCGTCGTCGACAGCGGGCGCAGCGACGTGCTGGCGAGCGACGTGCGCGAGGCGCTCCGCTGCATCCGCTGCGGCGCCTGCATGAATCACTGTCCCGTCTACCAGAACATCGGCGGGCATGCGTACGGGTGGGTCTACCCGGGGCCGATCGGCATCGTGCTGACGCCCATGTACGTTGGCCTCGCGAACGCCCTCGACCTGCCGTACGCGTCGACGATGTGCAACCAGTGCGGCGTCGTCTGTCCCGTGAAGATCCCGCTGCCTGATCTGCAGCGCAAGCTTCGCGAACAGGAATTCGCGCAGGAGCTGCGCCCTCGGTACGAGCGCCTCTCGTTGCAAGCATGGGCGTTCCTCGCACGACATCCGCGGCTCTATCGCGTTGCGACGTCGCTCGGCGCACGCACGCTGCGCCTGCTGGCCGATCGGCGTGGGATGATCCGCCGGTTGCCGTTCGGCGCCGGCTGGACCGACGGCCGCGACATGCCCGCACCCGCGGGGCGCACGTTCAGCGAGTTGTACAAGGCGCGCGTGCGTCACGGCTCGCACCCCCCTCACCCCAGCCCACCCCCCTCAGGGGAGAGCGAGCCGAGCGGAGGCGAGGCGGGTGAGGGACGGCAACGACAGCAGACATGAAGGAAACACGATGAACGCACCGCATTCGGCCATCACCAGCGTGCCGCATCTGTCGCGTCGCGGCGAATCGCTCGGCACCGAGAATGCGTTCGTGGTGCTCGCCGAAGTGAACGCGCTCGCGCGAAGCGGCCGGGACATCGTGTCGTTCTGCATCGGGCAACCCGACTTTCCCACGCCGCAGAACATCCAGGAGGCGGCGATCGCCGCAATCCGCGCCGGCAAGCATGGCTACACGCCGTCCGCCGGCATCGACGAGTTGCGCGCAGCGGCGGCACGCGACATCGGTGCGCGACGTGGCATCGACGTCCAGCCCGACGACGTCGTGGTGGGCGCGGGCGCGAAGCCGTTCATCGCGTACACGATCGCCTCGGTCACCGATTACGGCGTTGGCGACGAGGTGATCTATCCGGTGCCCGGCTTCCCGATCTACGAATCGCAGATCGTCGCGAACGGCGCGGTTCCCGTGCCGATCTACCTTCGCGAATCGCGCGACTTCGCGTTCGATCCGGTGGAGCTCGAGGCGAAGATCACGCGGAAGACGCGCCTGCTGATCCTGAACTCGCCGCAGAACCCCACCGGCGGGATCCTGTCGTCCGAGGATCTCGACGCGATCGCCTCGATCCTCGTCCAGCATCCGCAGGTGTGGATCTTCGCCGACGAGATCTATTCGCGCCTCGTCTACGAAGGACGCTTCGAGAGCCTGGCTGCGCGCGAGGCGATGCAGGCGCGCACGATCGTGTGCGACGGTGCATCGAAGACGTGGGCGATGACGGGCTGGCGCGTCGGCTTCATCGCCAACCGCGCGCTCGCACCGACGTTCACGCGCTGGATCACGAACACCGAATCGTGCGCGGCGCAGATCTCGCAATGGGCGGCGCTGGCGGCGATCGAGGGGCCGCAGGATTCGGTCGGCGAGATGCATGCGCGCTTTCGCGAGCGGCGCGACCTGATCGTCCGCCTGCTGAACGAGGTGCCGGGCATCACGTGCCGTACGCCGGGCGGCGCGTTCTACGCGTGGCCCAACATCACCGAGGCGTGCCGGCGTGTGCGCGCCGTGGATTCCGAGGCGTTTCGCAAGCGGCTCCTCGACGAAGCGGGTGTGGCGGTGCTCGCCGACATTCACTTCGGCCGCCGCGTGCCGGGGGAGGGGCAGCACATTCGCTTCTCGTATGCCGCGTCGACGCAGGCAATCGAAAACGGCATCGATCGCGTCGACGCGTTCGTGCGGCGGCATACCGCGTAGCGCTGCGCGCGGCCGCATGGGCATCGACGACAACCAGCTTGCGCGCGAGGCGGTCCTGGCGCGCGTACGGGCGGCGCTCGGCCGCGAGGGGCCCGATGACGACGCCCGCGCCGCCGCACACGCGTACCTCGCAGCGCACGCGCAAGGCCCGCGTCCCGCGATGCCGGCGGATCTCGCGCGATGCTTCGTCGACCGCGCGCGCGACATGGCGAGCACCGTCGAGCAAGTCGCGACGCCTTCGCAAGTGCCCGAAGCCGTCGCACGCTATCTGGCGTCCGCTACCGCGCATCGTGCGCCGCGCATCGTCGCGTGGCCCGAATTCGTGGCGCTCGATTGGCGTGCCGTCGGTATCGAGGTGGACATTCGCGTCACCACGGGCGACGACGACGTCGGGATCACCGGCTGCTTCTGCGCGATCGCCGAGACAGGAACGCTCGTGTTCGTCACCGGCGCGCAGACGCCGTCGGCGACCTTTCTGCTCCCCGATACGCACGTCGCGATCGTGCGCGTCGATCAGCTCGTTTCAGGAATGGAAGAGGCTTTTTCGCGCGTCCGTGCGAACGGCGCGATGCCGCGCGCGATCAATCTCGTGTCGGGACCGTCGCGAACCGGCGATATCGAGCAGACGATCGTGCTCGGCGCGCATGGCCCGCGCCGGGTGCACATCATCCTCGTCGGTTAGCGTGCCGTTGTCGGCGGGCCGGCGAAGGCCCCGAGCCGGCCCGCGAAGCGAATCCGCGCAAAGTATCGTGCGAGCGAAGCGAGCGGGATTTGGCGCGGTCGAACTCAGTCCGCGAACTCGCGCATGATCGTCTCGATCGCCGAGCGATCGGACAGGAAGGCGTCGATGCACGTCGGGTCGAAGTGCTTGCCGCGCTGTGCCTTGAGGAAGTCGATGCCTTCGTCCATCGTCCAGCGCCGCTTGTACGGACGCTCGGTGACGAGCGCGTCGAAGACGTCGGCGACGGCGACCACGCGCGCGACGAGCGGGATGTCCTCGCCGTGCAGCCCGTTGGGGTAGCCCGAGCCGTCGAACTTCTCGTGATGCCCGAGCGCGATGATGGCGCCCATCGACAGGTACTTCGACGGGCTGCCCTTCAGGATGTCGTAACCCATGCGCGGATGATCGCGCATCACTTCCGTCTCCTCGGGGGTCAGCGGCCCTTCCTTGAGGAGCACCGAATCCGGGATGCCGATCTTGCCGATGTCGTGCATCGGCGCCGCGACTTCCAGCACGTGCACGGTCTCCGCGCCGAGGCCGAGGTGCCGGCCGATCAGCGCCGAGTACTTCGCCATCCGCATCAGGTGGTTGCCGGTCGTCTTGTCGCGGAACTCGCCCGCCTTGGCGAGCTTCGCGAGCGTCTCCAACTCGCGCTCGTGAATCTCGGATACCGACTTGTCGACCTGGTATTGCAGCACGCGCGCCTGGTCGGACAGCACGATCTTGTGCCGGCGCAGCTCGAGCAGGTTCGCGCAGCGGGCGCGCGTCTCGTGATCGTCGAGCGGCTTGATCAGGAAATCGGTGGCGCCCGCCTCCAGCGCGTCGTAGCGGATCTTGCGATCGTCGACGACGGTGATCACGACGATCGGCACGTCGACGCAATGCGGCAGCGCGCGCAACTGCTTGACGAGCTCGATGCCGTCGAATTCGGGCAGCTTGTAGTCGGTGAGGACGATGTCGACGCGGTTGTTGCGCGCGAACTCGAGCGCGCGCGACGGCGTGTCGAAGAGCTCGAGGTTGAGCTTGCCGTCGATCTGGCGGACGATCTCGGCGAGCAGAAGCCGGCTCGAGAAGAGGTCGTCGACGATCAGCACGGTATTGCGCTGCGCGCGCGCGAACGCGAGCTCCGAGACGACGCCGGTGGCGGGAGCGGGACGAGCCAGAGCGGCCGACATGACGATCCTCGACGAGCGTGCCATGCATTCGGACACGCGACAGGGCGGCAAAAAGCAAGAACGGTGCCGTCGGACCGCTCGTCGCGCCCCGAGGCCCACCGCGTTGCCGACGCGCGGGCCACGTGGACAGGGTACGCCTAATCAAGGACTTCCGTGAAGTCCCTGCGACGGTGTCTGCTAATCGGTCCGGGAGGCTGTTGCAGGCGTGCCGTGACGCGTCCCGCTGTGACGGTCGACCGCCATGGGGATCCTGACCCGATATGCAACATAGTGCCGCGTCACGTTATCGGGAAAAGGAAGTATAATTCCTCATGCCGATTCACAACGTCGCCATGAGACGCGATTCCGAGAACGCCACCGAGTCCGCCGACGTCACGCCGTCCGAGCTGTCCGACGCCGACACGCGCTTCCTCGACGATCTCGGGGCGCACGTCCGCAACCTGCGCGAGCGACGCGGAATGTCCCGCAAGCTCGTCGCGCGCGAATCGCGCGTTTCGGAACGCTACCTCGCGAAGGTCGAAGCGGGCGCGGGCAACATGTCGGTCGTGCTGTTGCGTCGCGTCGCCGGCGCGCTCGGCGTGCCGCTCGGCGCGCTGCTCGGTCACGAGGTCGACGACGACGCGTTGCGGCAAGCCACGCGCACGCTGCTCGAGCGCGTGCCGCTGCACCGGCTCGACGACGTCATCGCGCGGCTTTCGGCGGAATTCGGGGACGTGCGCGGCAATCGTCGTGAGCGCATCGCGTTGATCGGCCTGCGCGGGGCGGGCAAGTCGACGCTCGGCGCGATGCTCGCCGATTCACTCGGCGTGCCCTTGATCGAATCGAATCGCGAGGTCGCGCGCGAGAGCGGACTGCCGGTGTCGGAGGTGATCGCACTCTACGGTGCGGCCGCGTACCGGCGCATCGAGCGCCGCGTGTTCGAGCGCATCGCGCGCGCGCGCCGCCGCGCGGTGATCATCGCGGGCGGCGGCATCGTGCACGACGAGGAAGCCTTCGACCTGCTGCTCGCGAATTGCCATACGATCTGGATCAAGGCGCGGCCGGTCGACCACATGGCGCGCGTGCTCGCGCAGGGCGATCTGCGGCCGATGGCGGGCAACGAGGAAGCGATGGACGACCTGACGCGAATGCTGAAGGCGCGCGAGCCGATGTACCGGCGCGCCGACGACGTCGTCGACACGTCGGGCGAGACGGCGCAGCAGAGCTTCGTGAAGCTGCGCGCGATCGTCGCCGCAGCGCAAGCATGAACGCGAGAATGGAGAACGTGATGGATTCGAACGTGCACGCCGGCGCACCGGCGAAGGTCGATTACCAGACGCACCCCGACCGCTATCGTCATGTCCGGGTCCGCTACGACGGCCCCGTCGCGACGTTGACGCTCGACATCGACGAGGACGCGCCGATCCGCCCCGGCTACCGGCTGAAGCTCAACTCGTACGACCTCGGCGTGGACATCGAGCTGCACGATGCACTGCAGCGGATCCGCTTCGAGCATCCCGAGGTGCGCACCGTCGTGCTGACGAGCGCGAAGGACCGCGTGTTCTGCTCGGGCGCGAACATCTTCATGCTCGGCAAGTCGTCGCACGCGTGGAAGGTCAACTTCTGCAAATTCACCAACGAGACGCGCAACGGCATCGAGGATGCGAGCCGGCATTCGGGACTCAAGTTCGTCGCCGCGTGCAACGGGACGACGGCCGGCGGTGGCTACGAGCTTGCGCTCGCGTGCGACGAGATCGTGCTCGTCGACGATCGCTCTTCGGCCGTGAGCCTGCCCGAGGTGCCATTGCTCGGCGTGCTGCCCGGCACCGGCGGCCTCACGCGAATCACCGACAAGCGCAAGGTGCGGCACGATCTCGCCGACATCTTCTGCACGACGACGGAAGGCATTCGCGGACAGCGCGCGAAGGACTGGCGGCTCGTCGACGAGATCGTGAAGCCTTCCGAATTTGCACTCTACGTCGAGCGGCGGGCGCGCGAGCTCGCGCAGGCGAGCGATCGTCCCGCCGAGGGCAGGGCCGTTTCGTTGCCTGCGCTGTCACGCACGATCGACGACGCGGGCTATCACTACACGCACGTGGACGTTCGCATCGATCGCGACGCGCGACAGGCGACATTGTGCGTGCGCGCGCCGCGCAGCGAGGAGCCGACGACGATCGCCGGGATCGAGGCGCGCGGCGCGGCGTGGTGGCCGCTCGCCATGGCGCGCGAGCTCGACGACGCGATCCTGTCGCTGCGCACGAACGAGCTCGACGTCGGCACGTGGATCCTGCGCACCGAAGGCGATGCCGATCGCGTGCTCGCCGTCGATGCCACGCTCGAGCGCCACGCGACGCAATGGTTCGTGCGCGAGACGATCGGCATGCTGCGGCGCACGCTCGCGCGCCTCGACGTGAGCTCGCGCACGCTGATCGCGATGATCGATCGCGGCACGTGCTTCGCGGGGACGCTTTTCGAGCTCGCGCTGGCGGCGGACCGCAGCTACATGCTCGACTTGCCCGACGAACCCGAGGTGGCGCCGCGCATCGCGCTGTCGCCGATGAATTTCGGCGCGTATCCCCGCGTCGACGGCGCCTCGCGGCTCGCCGCGCGCTTCTATGCGGAGGAGGCGCCGGTCGCGGCGGCGCGCGCGACGCTGGGCCGCGAGCTGGACGCAGAGGAAGCGGCGGCGCTCGGCCTCGTCACCGTCGCGCTCGACGACATCGACTGGGACGACGAGATCCGCATCGCGCTCGAGGAGCGCGCGAGCATGTCGCCCGACGCGCTTACGGGCATGGAAGCGAACCTGCGCTTCGGGGGCGGCGAGACGATGGAGACGCGCGTCTTCGGACGCCTGTCCGCGTGGCAGAACTGGATCTTCCAGCGGCCGAACGCCGTCGGCGAAGCCGGCGCGCTGAAAGTCTTCGGCACCGGCAACAAGGCCCGCTTCGACTGGGACCGCGTCTAACGCAAGCAGGGCATAACGCAAGCAGGGTCACACCCGGGGTCTGACCCTCGTTCGAACAGGATACGACATGCAAACGATCAGCTACGCCGACAAGATCCCCAACAACGTCGATCTCGCGAGCGACCGCATGCTCAATCGTGCGCTCGAGCGCTGGCAGCCGGCGTTCCTCGACTGGTGGCGCGACATGGGACCCGACGGATCGGCGAATTACGACGTGTACCTGCGCACGGCGGTGAGCGTCGATCCGCAGGGCTGGGCGCACTTCGACTACCTCAAGATGCCCGACTACCGCTGGGGCATCTTCCTCGCGCCGGTCGCCGCAGGCTCGCAAATCCAGTTCGGCGAGCACAAGGGCGAGCCCGTATGGCAGGACGTGCCCGGCGAGCATCGCGCGAACCTGCGCCGCATCATCGTGACGCAGGGGGACACCGAGCCGGCGTCGGTCGAGCAGCAGCGTCACCTGGGACTCACCGCACCGTCGCTCTACGACCTGCGCAACCTGTTCCAGGTGAACGTCGAGGAGGGGCGGCACCTGTGGGCGATGGTGTACCTGCTGCACCGCTACTTCGGACGCGATGGCCGCGAGGAAGCGGAAGCGTTGCTCACGCGGCGCTCGGGTGACGCGGACAATCCGCGGATCCTCGGGGCGTTCAACGAGCGTACGCCGGACTGGCTGTCGTTCTTCATGTTCACGTACTTCACCGATCGCGACGGCAAGTTCCAGCTCGCAGCACTCGCCGAATCGGGCTTCGAGCCGCTCGCGCGCACGACCCGGTTCATGCTGACCGAGGAAGCGCACCACATGTTCGTCGGCGAATCGGGCGTCGCACGCGTCATCCAGCGCACGTGCGACGTGATGAAGCAGCTCGGCACCGATGACCCCGCGAAAGTGCGCGCGGCGGGCGCGATCGACCTTCCGACGATCCAGCGCTACCTGAACTTCCACTACAGCGTGACGATCGATCTCTTCGGCGCCGATCAATCGTCGAACGCCGCCACGTTCTACACGAGTGGACTCAAGGGACGCTTCGACGAGAGCAAGCGCGACGACGACCACGTGCTGAAGGGCCGCGCGTATACGATCCAGAACGTGCGCGACGGGCGGCTCGTCGACGAACAGGTGCCGATGCTGAACGCGCTGAACGAAGTGCTGCGCGACGATTTCATTCGCGACTCGATCGCCGGCGTCGGCCGCTGGAATCGCGTCATCGAGAAGGCCGGCCTGCCGTTCCGGCTCGAGGTGCCGCACAAGGCGTTCCATCGGAAGATCGGCACGCTCGCGCAGGTGAACGTCACGCCCGACGGCCGTGTCGTCCCGGAGACGGAGTGGAACGCGAACGCGGAGACGTGGTTGCCGAGCGTCGAGGATCGCGCGTTCGTGGCCTCGTTGATGGGCCGCGTAGTGGAGCAGGGCAAGTTCGCCAACTGGATCACCCCGCCCGCAATGGGCGTCAACCGTCAGCCGATGGACTTCCAATACGTACGGTTTAATTGACGTTCGTGCGCGAAGCGCA
>DASTIY010000096.1:0-8111 GCA_035717085.1 Casimicrobiaceae bacterium
CGGTTCGACGGCGAGCGGCGCGCCCGCGCCATCGCGCGCATCGAGGCCAACCTCGCACGCATCGCGCCGCTGTCGCCGGAAGCGCACGTGCGCGCCGGCATTCCCTGCGCGCTGCTCGAAGACGGCGCGTGCTCGGCGTACGACGCGCGGCCGGCGACGTGCCGCAAGTACTACTCGATCTCGGTCGATGTGTGCCGCCACGCCTTCGACGCGCCGAACGAGCCGTTGATCGGGGACATCGAGAACGAAAGAGTGCGCCTTGCAGGGAACGCCGTCGCACTCGGTTATGCGAAGGGACTCGAGGACGCCGGCTTCGACGCCGCGTTGTACGAGCTGCATTACGCGCTCCACAAGGCGCTGACCGATCCGAAGGCCGAGCGCCGGTATCGCGCCGGCAAGCGCGCGTTCGTCTGACGCCCGCTTCAGGTTGCCCCGGATTCGGTGCCGGCGAGCCGCGCCTCGGCTTTCGCGAGCATCGCGTGCAGGCGCGGTTCGTCGCGAATCGCGTCGAGGCTGTTGTCGGTGGCGAACCAGGTCAGGTTATGGCGCTGCGCGCGTTCGAGCACCGGCTCGAGCAGTTCGAGCGCGAGGTCCGTTTCGGCCAGCGACACCATCGCGCACGCGAGGTTGTACCGGAGGTTCAGGTTATCCGGCTCGAGCAGCATCGCGCGCTCGGTCCATTCCCTCGCACGGTCGCGCTCCTTCAATGCGACGAGCGCGCTGACGCCCCAGCCGATCGCGAGGCCGTGGTCGGGCTCGGCCGCGACGACCTTCTCGACGCGTTCCAGTGCCCGCCGCGCCGCATTGCGCATCGCTTCTTCGTCGCCGAGCGCTTCGTAGCATTGGATCGCCATGCCGAGCGCCCAGAAGTCGGCGTCGATCGCCGTCGCGGCGCGCTCGAGGCACGCGGCGGCCTCGGCGTACCGGCGCATCGGGATGTAGCAGCGCGCCGCCGCAGCGTTCACTTCGTAGCCCTCGGGGTCGAGGCGCATCGCGTTGGCGTGGGCGTCGAGCGCTTCGTCGTAGCGGCCGGCATCGCCCAGGATGCGTCCTTTCGCCGCGTGCGCCTCGGCGAGATCGGGCGACAGCGCGAGCGCGCGCTCCGCGGCGTCCCAGCCCGTGTCGCCGGTACCGACGTTCACCATGCGATGATTGGCCTGGCATATCGCCAGCAGCGCCCATGCGCGCGCGTAGCCGGGATCGATCGCGACGGCGCGCTGGCAGAAGCGCACGGTAATGTCGCGGTGGCGCGAATTGCCCATCGCGTTGTACTTGCGCGCCATGAGGTAGAGCTTGTACGCCTCCGGATTGGTCGTCGAGCGCTGTTCGATCGCCTTGCGTTCCGACGGCAGCAGCCGAAGCTTCAGCGCGCCGACGATCGCCTCCGAGATCTCGTCCTGCAGCGCGAAGATGTCGTTCAGGTCGCGGTCGTAACGCTCGGCCCACACGTGGCTGTCCGACGCGCCATCGATCAATTGCGCGGTGATGCGGACGCGATTGCCCGACTTGCGCACGCTGCCTTCGAGCACGTACGACACGTGCATCTGCCGCGCCACCTGCGCGATGTCGACGTGCTTCGCCTTGTACGAGAACGCCGTGTTGCGCGACACCACGGAAAGCGCACCGACCTTCGAGAGGTCGGTGATGATGTCCTCGGTGATCCCGTCGCTGAAATATTCCTGCTCGGGATCGCCGCTCATGTTCGCGAACGGCAGTACGCAGATCGATACGCCCGGCGTCGTCGATGCCGCCGCGCGTGGCGCCCCGGCCGCAGGCGCTCGCAGCGCGAAGACGCGGATCGGCCGCGCGATGTTCTTGACGGTGTGCTCGCCCAGGTCTTCGAGCTCGGCCGCGATCTTGCCTGCGACCTGGTCGCGCACCGAGCCTGATATCGCGACGCCGCCCGGTTCGGCGAGCGTCTGCAGGCGCGCGGCGACGTTGACGCCGTCACCATAGAGGTCGTCGCCTTCGACGATGACTTCGCCCAGATTGATGCCGATGCGATAGCGGATCGGCGAGCCGGCGGTGTCGGCGTCGATCGCCTGCTGGATTTCGTGGGCGCAGTCGACGGCGGCGACGACGCTCGCGAATTCGACGAGCGCACCGTCGCCCATCAACTTCACGATGCGCCCGCCATGGCGCGCGACGCAAGGCTCGAAGAGACTCGCGCGGTTCGCCTTGAGCTTCTGCAGCGTGCCCGACTCGTCGCGCTCCATGAGCGCGCTGTAGCCGACGACGTCGGCGGCAAGGATCGCGGTCAACCGGCGCTGCATCGCCGTCTCCAGCGGTCAGTGAATCCCGTAGTGTGCCGCGGAACGCGTAGCCGGTGGAATGCGCGCGTCAGAATCCGGCGGCCTGCCCGTCGCGTCGGGGATCGGAGCCCGCGACGTAGCCCGTTTCGCGCTTCACGATGACCTGACCGGCACCGAAGTCCATGTACGAATCGGGAACGGCGACGAGTTCGTGCCCGAGCGCGATCAATCCCTCGCGCAGCGCCGGCGACGCGCTCGCCTCGAGATCGATCGACGCCCCCGCGTTGCACTTGAAGCGCGGCGCGTCGAGCGCCGCCTGCGGATTCATGCCGTGATCGTGCATGCGCACGACGATCTGCACGTGCCCGGGCGGCTGGATCGGTCCGCCCATCACGCCGAACGCCGCGAGCGGTGCACCGCCGCGCGTCGCGAACCCGGGGATGATCGTGTGGAACGGCCGCTTGCCGCCGCGCACTTCGTTCGCGTGATCGTGCTCCAGCGAAAAGCCCGTTCCGCGATTTTGCAGGCTGATGCCGGTGCCGGGCACGACGACACCCGATCCGAAGCCCATGTAATTCGACTGAATCAACGACACCATCATCCCGTTCGCATCGGCGGCGGCGAGGTAGACGGTTCCACCTTGCGGCGGCGCGCCGGCACCGTAATGCTGCGCGCGCTTCGGATCGATGAGACGGGCGCGCTCGCGAAGGTAGTCGCGATCGAGCAGGGCCGCGGGCGAGACGCGCATCGTCGACGGATCGGAAACGTACCGGTGAACGTCGGCGAACGCGAGCTTCATCGCCTCGATCTGCAGATGCTGGCTCTCGACCGAGTCGGGCGCGAGCGCGCCGAGATCGAACGATTCGAGCATGCCGAGCGTCATCAGCGCGGCAATGCCCTGTCCGTTCGGCGGAATCTCGTGCACGGTGATGCCGCGGTAGTCGACCGCGATCGGCGTCACCCAGTCGATCGTGTGCGTCTCGAAATCGGCGAGCGCATGCGCGCCGCCGCTCGCGCGCGAATGCGCGACGATCGCGTGCGCGAGCTCGCCGCGATAAAACGCCTCACCGCGCGTCTTCGCGATCGTCGCGAGGGTCTTCGCCATCGCCTTCGAGCGGAAGCGCTGGCCCGGCTCGGGCGGCTTGCCGTCGATCAGGAAGTGCTCCTGCCAGCCGAGACCTTTCGGCATCAGCGGCGTGGCGAGCTTCCACTTGCCGGCGACGACCGGTGACACCGCGTATCCATCCTGCGCGTACCGAATCGCGGGCTCGAAGAGATCGGCGAAGGCCAGCTTGCCGAAGCGCTGCGACAGCGCGACCCAACCCGACACGGCGCCCGGAATGGTAATGGTGTCGATGCCGCGCTGCGGCATCGACGTGTGGCGCGCGAAGCGCTCGCGATTCCACGCTGCGGGCGCGCGGCCCGAGGCATTGAGTCCGACGAGCTCGCGGCCGTCCCACAGGATCGCGAAGAGATCCGAGCCGATGCCGTTGCTGACGGGCTCGACGACGGTCAGTGCGATCGCCGTGGCGAGCGCCGCATCGACCGCATTGCCACCGCGCAGGAGCATCGCGATGCCCGCCTGCGTGGCGAGCGGCTGCGCGGTTGCGACGACGTTGTCCGCGCAGATCGGCTGGCGGCGGGAGGGGTACGGGAGGTTCCAATCCATGGGCGATTCTAGGCTTCCTGAAACGCCTCCTGCCTGCGCCTCCGCATGTTCGGCAACGTGATGACCAGGACGAGGAGGATGGCCGCGGCGAGCAGGCCCGCCGAAATCGGGCGCGTCGCGAACACCGACGGATCGCCGCGCGAAAGCAGCAGCGCGCGGCGCAGGTTCTCTTCCATCATCGGCCCGAGCACGAAGCCCAGCAGCAGCGGTGCCGGCTCGCAATCGAGCTTCGCGAACAGCACGCCGATCGCGCCGAAGAACGCGGTTTGCATGACGTCGAAGCTGGTGTTGTTCACCGTGTACACGCCGATCCCGCAAAACAGCAGGATCGCCGGATAGAGCAGCCGGTACGGCACGGTGAGCAGGCGAATCCAGATGCCGATCAACGGGAGGTTCAGCACGACGAGCATCAGGTTGCCGACCCACATCGACGCGATCAGGCCCCAGAAGAGCTGCGGGTTCGACGTCATGACCTGCGGACCCGGTTGGATGTTGTGGATCGTCATCGCGCCGATCATCATCGCCATCACCGCGTTCTCGGGGATGCCGAGCGTCAGCAGCGGGATGAACGACGTCTGCGCGCCGGCGTTGTTCGCCGATTCCGGCCCCGCCACGCCTTCGATCGCGCCGCGCCCGAACCGCGAGGGATCCTTCGCGAGCTTCTTCTCGACGCTGTACGACGCGAACGACGACAGCATCGCGCCACCGCCGGGCAGCACGCCGAGCATCGAGCCGAGCGCCGTGCCGCGCAGCACCGCGGGGGCGGCCTGGCGCAATTGCGACAGCGTGAGCCACAGTCCCTTGATCTTCGTCCGAATGACGTCGCGCTTCTCGGTCGCTTCGAGGTTCAGCACGATTTCCGCGAAGCCGAACAGGCCCATCGCCACGACGACGACGCCGATGCCGTCCGACAGTTCCGGAATGCCGAACGTGAAGCGCTCGACGCCGGAGTTGACGTCGGTGCCCACGATGCCGAGCAGAAGGCCCAGCACGATCATCGCGATCGCCTTCACCAGCGATCCTTGCGCGAGCACGACCGCGCCGATCAGCCCGAGCACCATCAGCGAGAAATATTCCGCCGGCCCGAACTTCAGCGCGAGCGCCGACAATGGCAGCGACACGCCGGCGACGAGCACCGTCGCGCACGATCCGGCGAAGAACGACCCGAGCGCCGCGATCGCGAGCGCCGCGCCGGCCTCGCCCTTGCGCGCCATCTGGTGACCGTCCAGGCACGTCACCACCGACGACGATTCGCCGGGCATGTTGACGAGGATCGCCGTCGTCGACCCGCCGTATTGCGCGCCGTAATAGATGCCCGCGAGCATGATGAGCGCGGACACCGGCTCGAGCGCGTAGGTGGTCGGCAGCAGCATCGCGATCGTCGCCACGGGGCCGATGCCCGGCAGCACGCCGATCAGCGTGCCGAGCAACGTGCCGATCAGCGCGTAGAGCAGATTGACCGCGCTGAGTGCGACGCCGAAGCCGGTCGCGAGATGCGACAGCAGTTCCATCGTTAAGGCTGCCCCGGCCAGATCGGCAGTTGCAGCGAGAGCCCGACGACGAACACGCCCACCGCGAGGGCAGCGAGCAAAATGCCCGAGATCAGCGCCTCGCGCGGACGGAATTCAGGACTCGCGGCACTCGCGACGACGACGAGAATCACCGTGGAGAGCGCCACGCCGAGCGGCTGCACGATCGCGCCGAACAGGACGACGCTGCCGAGGACGATCGCGATCGGGCGCCAATGGAAGCGCGGTAGGCGCGCACCGGGAACGTACAGCGCGCGCAGCGCGACGACGCCGCCCAACACGATCAGCAGGATGCCGAGGATGCGCGGGAAGTAGCCGGGCCCCATGCGCGCGGCGGTGCCGAGCGCATAGCGCGCGGCGTAGACCAACGTCGCGATGCCGATCGCGACGAACAGCACGCCGGCCCAGAAGTCTTTCGGATTGCGAATCGACGGCATGGCGAATGCGCCGCGAGTCGCCAACGCAGGCCCCGCGAAGCGGGCCGTAGGATAGCAGCAGACGCTCACCCCTCGGCGAGATCCCGCCGCGCTCGCGTCGCTCGCTGCCGACCGGGGGGCGGATCCGTCAGGTGTCGGAGGTGCGAAAAAAAGGCAGGGCTGCGATGCAGCCCTGCCCTCGGTCGGGGGACGGCGGCCGGTCAGACGCCGTTCTTCGTCCGTAGCTCGGCGATGTGCTTCTGCACCCACTCCTGCTTCATGCGTTCCTGCAGCTGGGGCTTCACTTCCTCGAACGTCGGCACCTTCGCGTCGCGGACGTCGTCGACTTCGATCACGTGCCAGCCGAACTGCGTCTGCACGGGCTGCGGCGTGAACTTGCCCTTCGGCGTCGCCTTCATCGCATCGCCGAACGGCTTCACGAAATTCGCGGGCGAGTTCCAGTCGAGGTCGCCGCCCTTCTCCTTCGAGCCCGGGTCCTCGGAGCGCGCCTTCGCGAGCTCGTCGAACTTCGCGCCTTTCTGCAGCTCGGCGATGATTTCCTTCGCCTGGTCCTCGGTCTTCACGAGGATATGGCGAACCTTGTATTCCTTGTCGCCGATCTGCGACTTGATCTGGTCGTATTCCTTGCGCATGTCGGCTTCCGGCACCGGATTCTTCTTCAACCAGTCGGAGATGTACGCGCTCGCCAAGATCTGCTGCGCGTTGATGTCCATCTGGTTCCTGACGTCGGCGTTCTTGTCGATGCCCTGCTTCTTCGCTTCGCCGGCGAGCAGCTGGACCATGTTGAGCCGGTCCTTGATCGCGTTGCGGAGCTCGGGCGTGTCCTTCTGCCCCTGCGCGATCTGCTCCTTCAGCACCAGGTCGTATTGCGCCTGGTTGTAGAGCACCTTGTCGCTCGACGTCGCCGTGGCGGGCTTCGCGGCGGCCGCTGCCGCCTTCGGCGCCGTCTTGGCGGGGGCGGCGGGCGTCTGCGCGAGCGCGCCTCCCGTGCAAAGCGCGGCCGTGACCGCGACAGCAACCAACGTACGTTTCATTGCTTCATCCTTTCGTCATTGCGAATTTCGTCCGGCGCGAGCGCGTTGATCGCGAGCGCATGAACGGGGTAGGGGATCAGGTCGCCGACGCGCTCGAGGATCGCCCGGTGGCGGGCGACGCGGGTCAGTCCGAGGAAGTGCTCCGACACGATCGTCACCGAAAAGTGCCGCGCGCCCGAGGCGGCGCCGGGGTGCCCGGCGTGCTGCGCGCTGTCGTCGCGGATTTCGAGCCTTGTCGGGGAGAGTGCTGCGAGCCGCCCTTCGAGAGCGGTCTTGACGTCGTTCGCCGTCGCGTTCATGGGCTGCCGGAGCGCGACGGCTCGACGACGTGGCGGGCGAGAAACAGCGCCTGCGCGAGCGCGAACGCGAAGAAGAGGCCGATGCCGCCCCACACCTTGAAGTTGACCCACGTGTCCGTCGAGAAATGAAACGCGATGTACCAGTTCGCGAATGCCATCGCCGCGAAGAACGCGACCCAGCTCCACGTGAGCCGCGTCCACACCGGCGCCGGCAGCGTGATGTCCTTCATCACGAGCGACAGCAGATCGCGCCGCCAGACGAGCTTGCCGCCGGCGAGGATCGCGCCGAACGCGAGGTAGAGGACCGTGGGCTTCCACTTGATGAACGTCTCGTCGCGCAGGAGAAGGGTGGCGCCGCCGAACACGACGATGATCGCGAGCGACAGCCAGTGCACGGGCGAAACGGTGCCCTTGAAGTGGAACCACGCGATCTGCACGATCGACGCCGCGATGGCGACCGCAGTCGCGACCCAGATGCCGGAAAGCTTGAATGCGACGAAGAAGAGGACGAGCGGAAAGTAGTCCGCGAGAACGCGCATAAACAGTCGATTATACCCCGAACGGCGGGGCCGCCGACCCTCATGTCAGGTCGCGTGCCCGAGACGCAAGGGCACCGGAAAACCCGGTTCAGACCCGGGGGTCATCTCCGGGGTCGGGCCCCGGGTACGACCCGGATCCGGGGCGACGCCCCACTATGCACCTGGCCCTACTGCGGGGTCCGCAGCGGCCGGCGCAGCGTTCGCTCGAATCGCGGCCAGTCGAAGGCCGGGCCGGGATCGGTCTTGCGCCCCGGCGCAATGTCGCAGTGACCCACGATGTCGGCGATCGGGTAGCGGCGCGCGAGCGCGCGGCATAGGCGGGCGAGCTGCCCGTACTGCACGTCGGCATACG
>DASTIY010000097.1:0-2351 GCA_035717085.1 Casimicrobiaceae bacterium
GATCTCGGGGAAGATGCAGAGGATGACGATCGCGAGGATCATGCATGCGACGTAGGGCAGCGTGCCCCACATCACCTTGGTGACCGGGACGTCGGGCGCGATCGCGTTGACGATGTAGATGTTGAGGCCGACCGGCGGGTGGATCAGCCCGATTTCCATGTTGATCGTCACGATCACGCCGAACCATACCGGATCGAAGCCCGCCGCGCGGACGATCGGATAGAGGATCGGACTCGTCATGAGGATGATCGCGGCGGGCGGAATGAAGAAGCCGCAGACGAGGAGGAACACGTTGATGAGGCCCATCAGGACCCATCGGTTGACGTGCATGTCGGCGATCGCCTGCGCGAGCGTCTGCGTCAGGTACAGCGACGTCAGCATGTACCCGAACAGCACCGCCGTCGCGATGATCATCAGGATCATCACCGACTCGCGCGTCGTGTCGCGCAGGATGTGCCACCACTGCCCCGGTTTCCACATGCGATAGATCAGCACGGCGAGCAGCACGCACAGCGCCGCGCCGACACCCGCCGCCTCGGACGGCGTCGCCACGCCGCCATAGAGCACGTACATGACCGCGACGACGATGACGAGGAACGGCGCGATCTTCGGAACCGACTGGAACTTCTGGCGCCAGGTGTAGCGAAACGCCGCGGCGTGCGCGCGAAAGCCGCGCTTCCAGATGATGAAGAGCGTCCACAGCATGAAGAGCCCGGTCAGCAGCAGCCCGGGGAGCACGCCGGCGAGAAAGAGCCGGCCGATCGACGTCTCGGTCGCAATGCCGTAGAGGATGAACGTGATCGACGGGGGGATCAGGATGCCGAGCGTTCCGCCGGCGCAGATCGAGCCGGTGGCGACGTCGTCCGGATAGCCGCGCCGGCGCATCTCCGGAATGCCCATCTTGCCGATCGCCGCGCAGGTCGCGGGCGACGAACCCGTCAACGCGGCAAAGAGCGCGCACGCGCCGAGATTCGAGATCACGAGGCCGCCGGGCACGCGGTAGAGCCACCGGTCGAGCGCCTCGTACAGGTCCTTGCCCGCCGGCGACGAGCCGATCGCGGCGCCCATCATCACGAACATCGGGATCGACACGAGCGTGAAGTCGTTCAGTCCCGCGTAGAACGTCTCGGCGACCACGTGCAGCGCGTCGAAGCCCTGGAAGATCAGCACGAACACGATCGAGATCGCGCCGAGCCCGAACGCGACGGGGGCCCCCGACAACAGCATCGCGAGCGTCACGACGAGGACGATCAGGCCCTGATGGGTCGGGCTCATTCGGTCAGTTCCGCACGCGCGGCCGCCGCCTGGATCTCTTCGGCGCCGTTCTCGGCCGGAATGCCGAACGGCGCTTCACGCCCCGTCACGAGGAATGCGATGTCGACGACGTACTGCAGCGTGAGCAGGCCGAGGCCGATCGGCATCGAGGCGTATGGAATCCACAGCCGCGCACGCCACATCGTGTCGGACACCCAGCGGTTGTCCCACGCCTCCTTCCAGAACAGGAAGGTCATCACCGTCATCACGAGGCAGAACAGCGCCGACGTGATCCCGGCGAAGAGCGCGAGCGCGAAGCGGCCGCGCGGCTTCAGATGCAACGGCAGCACGTTGACGTTGACGTGCCCGCGCGTCATCAGCACGTACGGGCTGCCGATGAACGTCGCCGCGGTGATGCAGTACGTGATGAAGTCGGTCTGCCAGATCGTGCTCTGGTTCAGCACGTACCGGACGAACACCATCTCGCAGACGACGAGCACGGCGAGCGCGACCAAGCCCGCCGCGACGAAGCCGCAGAGCTGCGAAACCGCGCGTACGACGCGCGCGAAGCGATCGAGCGCGCGGGCGTGACGGCCTTCGGAATTCAAGCGGTGCGCGCCGGCACGCGTGAGGGTACCGGCGCGAGGCGTCGTTTCGTTACTTGACCGCGAGCGCCTCGTCGATCAGCTTCTTGCCGTCCGGGACTTCCTTGGCGAAGTCCGCGTACGAGCTCTTCTTCGCGACGTCGATCCATTGCTGGTATTCGGCGGGCGTCATCGTCACGACCTCGACGTTGTGATCCTTGAACGCCTTCACCATCTCGTCGTCGAGCTTCGAGCCTTCCTTGCGGAAATATTCCTCGGCCTTCTTGCCCGCCGCGAGCAGGGCCGCCTGCTGCCGCTTGTCCAGCCGGTCGAAGCTCTTCTTCGACATCAGCACCGGCTCGTACATGAACCACAGCGCATTCTCGCCGGGCGCGGTGATGCACTTCACCTGCTCGTAGATGCGGAACGAGACGAAGCTGCTCGTGCTCGTGTCGGTGGCATCGGCGACGCCGGTCTGCAGCGCGTTGTAGACCTCGTTCGACGGGATCGAGA
>DASTIY010000098.1:0-4000 GCA_035717085.1 Casimicrobiaceae bacterium
TGGCGGCGTCGACCACCGCGTCGATCAGCGCCTCGCCTTTCGCGCGGAGCTGGTTCGAGAACTCGACGATGAGGATGCCGTGCTTGGTGATGAGGCCCACCAGCGTGATGAGTCCCACCTGGCTGTAGATGTTGAGCGTGCCACCCGTCAGCCACAGCACGAACAGTGCGCCGGTCATCGACAGCGGCACCGACAGCATGATCACGAACGGGTGCACGAAGCTCTCGAACTGCGCGGACAGCACGAGATAGATGAACAGCAGCGCGAGCACGAACGTGAAGTAGATTTCCTTGCCGGATGCGCGGAACTCGCGCGACTGTCCGTCGAGGTCGGTCTGCGCCGTCGCCGGCAGCGTCGCCTTCGCGGCGGCGTCCATCGCCTTCAGCGCCTCGTCGACGGTGTAGCCGGGCGAGAGCGTACCCGTGACCTTCACCGCGCGCAGCCGGTTGAAGTGGTTGAGCGACTGCGGCGCGACGCCTTCGCGCACGTCGACGAGGTTCGAAAGCTGCACCATGCTGCCGTCGCGCGCGCGCACGTAGCTCTCGCTGATGTCCGACGGCGTCGAGCGATCGAGCGGCGCCACCTGCACGATCACGTCGTATTGCTCGCCGTCGCGCTTGAAACGCGTCACCTGCCGCCCCCCGAGCATCGTTTCGAGCGTGCGGCCGACCGTGTCGACCGGCACGCCGATGTCCGAGAGCTTGTCGCGATTGATCCGCACGCGCACCTCGGGCGTGTTGAGGCGCAGGTCCGTCTGCAGGTTCTGCACGCCCGGATACTTGCGCGCCTCGTCGAGGAAACGGTCGACGAGCCGCTGCAGGTCGGGATACGGGATCTGCGACATGATCACGTACTCGACCGGCGTCGAGCGGAACGGCTGCCCGAGCGACGGCGGGTTGATCGGGAACGCGATGGCGCCGGGGATCGACATGAACTTGGGGCGCAGCTCGTCGGCGATCTGCTGCTGGCGCTTGGTGCGCTCCTCCCACGACTTCAGCCGCAGCACCGCGACGCCATCGACGACGGTCGGGAAGCCGGAAATCGCCGTCCACGCGACGGTTTCCGGCACCTGCGCGTAGAACTCCTCGATCGGCTTGATCTGGTCGGCCGTGTATTGCGGCGTCGAACCCTGCGGCGCGCTGACGATGCCGAGGATCACGCCTCGATCCTCGAGCGGCGACAGCTCCGCCTTGAGGTTGCTGAACAGTACGCCGCCCGCGACGAGCACGCCGAGCCATACCGCGACGACGACGAAGCGCGCGTGCAGCACGGCGGTGAGCGCGCGACGGTAACCGCGCGTGAGTCCGTTCAGCCACCCTTCGACGAGGTTGAACAGGAACGAGTGCTTCTTCTCGTGCTTGAGCAGCAGCGAGCACATCATCGGCGACAGCGTCAGCGCGACGAAGCCCGACACGAGCACCGCGCCGGCGAGCGTCAGCGCGAACTCGATAAAAAGTCGTCCCGTACGCCCCGTCGCGAACGCGAGCGGCGCGAACACCGAGGTGAGCGTCAGCGTCATCGCGACGATCGCAAACCCTATTTCACGTGCACCTTCGATCGCGGCCTGCCGCCGGGGTTTGCCCGCCTCGACGTGCCGGTGGATGTTCTCGAGCATCACGATCGCGTCGTCGACGACGAGCCCGATCGCGAGCACCATCGACAACAGCGTCAGCGTGTTGATGGTGAAGCCGAACGCGTACATGATCCCGAACGCGCCGATGAGCGAGACCGGAATCGTGACGATCGGGATGATCGTCGCGCGAAGGCTCCGCAGGAAGAAGAAGATCACCAGCACGACGAGCACGATCGCCTCGGCGATCGTCTCGAACACCGAGTGGATCGAGCGGTCGATGAACACCGACGTGTCGTAAGCAACGATCAGCTTCATGCCCGTCGGCAGACCTTCGTTGATCTTCTGCACCTCGGCGCGCACGGCTTGAGAGAGCTCGAGCGGGTTGGCGACCGCCTGCTTGATGACGCCGATGTTGAGCGACGGCTTGCCGTTGAAGCGCGAGATCGTCCGCTCGTCGACGGGGCCGATCTCGGCGTTGCCGATGTCGCGGATGCGCACCGGATAACCGGCGACGTTCGCGACGATCACGTTGTTGAACTGCTCGGGCGTGCGCACGTCGGTCTCGGCCACGACGGTGAATTCGCGCGCCGACGATTCGATGCGGCCGGCGGGAATTTCCGCGTTCTGCCGGCGGATCGCGTCCTCGACGTCCTGCACCGTGAGCTTGTAGCCGGCGAGCCGCGTGCGATCGATGTTGATGCGCATCGACACCTGCCGCTCGCCGAAGATGCGCACGTCGGCGGCGCCCGGCAGCACGGAGAGCCGCGGCTGCACGTAGCGCTTGACGTAATCGGATGCGTCGAGCGGCGTGAGCGACCCCGCCTCGACGGCGATGTAAATCACCGGCTGCGAGTCGGCCTCGACCTTGGCGATGATCGGCTCGTCGATCGTGTCCGGCAGTTTGCCGCGCGCACGCGAGACCTTGTCGCGCACGTCGGCGGCCGCCGAGTCGGGGTCGCGCTTGAGCGTGAAGCGGACGTTGATCCGACTCGTCTCCGAGCGGCTCTGCGACGTCATCAACTCGACGCCTTCGATGCCGGCGAGCGAATCCTCGAGCGGCTTCGTCACCTGCGACTCGACGACCTCGGCCGACGCGCCACGGTACGTCGTGCTCACCGAGACGACCGGCTCGTCGATGCGCGGGTATTCGCGCACCGACAGCCGCGTGTACGAGATCAGCCCGACGAGCAGGATGATGAGCGACAGCACGGTCGCGAAGACCGGCCGCTTGATGCAGATTTCGGGAAGCTGCACGTCAGGATTTCGGCGGCAGCGGGCCGTTCTCGGCCTTGCGCGCGTGCCCGGCGACCGACGCGGCGGCGGGGCCGCCGTTGACGATCGTCACCGGCATGCCGTCGCGCAGCTTGAGCTGCCCGGCCGTAACGACGACGTCGTTCGGCGCGAGGCCGTTCAGCACCTCGACCTTCGCGTCGCGGCGCTGACCGATCGCGACTTTCACGCGCGTCGCCTTGCCGTCGACGACGCGAAAGACGTATTGCTCGTCGCCCTGAGGAACGATCGCCTGCTCGGGAATGACGAGCGCGTCGCGCTCGTCACGGGTGATGAGCTTCACGCGCGCGAACATGCCGGGACGAAGCGACCGGTCGGGGTTGCCGACGACCGCACGGATGACGAGCGAGCGCCCGGCAGCGTCGAGCAGCGGATTGACCGCGGAGACCTTGCCGTCGAACGCCTTGCCGGGCAACGCATCGAGCGCGACCGAAAGCGTCTGACCCGCCTGCACTTGCGATAGATAGATCTCGGGAACGCGGAAATCGACCTTCAGCGGATCGATCGATTCGAGGTTGACGACGTCGGCGCCTTCCTTGACATAGTCGCCGACCGACACGACGCGCAGGCCGATGACCCCCGAGAACGGCGCGCGGATCTCGGTCTTCGCGAGGCGCGCCGAAGCGAGCGACACCGCAGCTTCGGCAACGCGCAGGTTGTTCTCGGCCTCGTCCTTCGCCTGCTTCGAAATGAAGTTCTGCCGCGACAATTCGACGGCGCGGTCGTACTTGCTCTGCGCGAGCTTCAGGTTGGCGCGCGCCTGCTGGACCTCGGCGGCGTTGACCGACGCGTCGAGGCGAATCAGCGTGCTGCCCTTGGCGACGTGCTGGCCTTCCTTGAACAGAATCTCGCTGATGCGGCCGCCGACTTCGGGGCGCACGGTGACCGATTCATCGGAGCGCAGGCTGCCCACCGCGGTGATCGCCTGCGGCATCGGTTGCAGCGCGACCTTCGTCGCCTCGACGACCATCGCCTGCGCCGCACCCTGCCCCGGGGCCGCGACGCGGGCCGGCGCGCTGGCGTCGGTCGCGGAAGGCGCGTTCCGATGCGTGCCGTACCAATAACCGCCGCCGGCGGCGAGCGCGGCAACGAGGAGCACGAGGACGGCGAAACTGATCTTGTTCATCTTGCTGAATC
>DASTIY010000099.1:0-31590 GCA_035717085.1 Casimicrobiaceae bacterium
CCGACGTCGCGCGCATGGTGGGCGCGCACCCGGGCGTGAATCACAACTACGCGCGCGAGCATCGTTTCAACCTCTGGTTCGTCGCGCACGCGCGCGACGCCGACGCGCTCGCGGCTCTGTTGCAGGAGATCGAAACGCAAACGCGGTTGCCGGCGATCTCGCTGCCGCTCGTTCGCGAATATCACATCGATCTCGGCTTTCCGCTCGACGCGGCGAGCACGTCGCGCAGCCGATCGCATGATTCGGTGGTCGCGACGGGCCAGCGTGTCGAGGCGGGCGCGCCGTGGCACGTGGCCTGCGCGCTCGAGCGCGGGCTTCCGCTCGTTGCGAGGCCGTACGCCGAGATCGCGCACCGCGCCGGGCTGCACGGTGCGGATGGCGAGGCCCGGGTGTGTCGGCACGTCCGGGACTGGCTCGCCGCCGGCGTGATCAAGCGAATCGGCATCGTCGTCCGGCATCGGCCGCTGGGTTTCGCCGCGAACCTGATGGCCGTCTGGGAAGTTCCGGATCGCGACGTCGATCGCGTGGGCGAGCGCCTCGCGACCGAGCCGGCGGTGACGCTTTGCTATCGTCGCGCCCCCGACCCGCCCCACTGGCGCTACAACCTGTTCTGCATGCTGCACGGGAAGGATCGCGCGCTGGTCGGTGCGGAGGTCGGCGCGCTCGTCGTGCGCCATGCCCTCGGGGGCCATCCGCATGCGCGGCTTTGGTCGATCACCGCCTTCAAGCAGACCGGCGCGCGCCACGACGGGGTCGCGGCGCATGGATGATCTCGATCGCGCGATCGTCGACCGCGGGCAAGGCGGCTTTCCGATCTCGTCGCGGCCGTTTCGCGACGCGGCGCGCGCTTTCGCGACGACCGAGGCCGTTCTTCTCGACCGCATCGCGCGGCTTCTCGCCGAACGTACGCTCACGCGCTTCGGACCGCTCTTCGACGTGGAGCGGATGGGCGGGCGCTTCACGCTTGCGGCAATCGCGGTGCCCAATCCCGACTTCGAGGGCGTCGCGGCCATCGTCAACGCGTTTCCCGAGGTCGCGCACAACTACGCGCGCGAGCACGTTCTCAACATGTGGTTCGTGCTGGCCGCGTCATCGCCCGCGGCGACGACCGAGACGATCGCGCGCATCGAAGCGGCGACCGGCCGGCGCGTGCTGGCGTTTCCCAAGGAGCGCGAGTACTTCGTCGGAATGAATCTCGGCGCGGACGGCGCGCGCGCGATCGGCGAGGGCGGCGCGCGGACGCGGACGCCACGAAAGGACGTCGACGAGCATTCGCTCGACCGCGCGATCGTGACGAAACTGCAGGCCGGCTTGCCGCTCGTGCCGAAGCCCTATGACGAGGTCGCCCGCGCGATTGGCGCGTCGCCGGACGTCGTGCGCGGACGCGTGCGCACGATGCTCGCCGACGGCCGCATTCGGCGCATCGGCGCGGTTCCCGATCACTATTCGCTCGGCTGGCGCGCGAACGGGATGAGCGTGTGGGACGTCGACGATCGGGAGGTCGATGCGCTGGGCGCGCGCGTGGGCTCGCTCGTCGACGTCACGCATTGTTACCGCCGGCCGCGGCGCCTGCCCGACTGGCCGTACAACCTCTTCGCGATGGTGCACGGCCGCGATCGCGACGAAGTCGGCAGCAAAGTCGACGCGATTGCCGCGATCCTCGGCGCTTCGGCATCCCGCCACGACGTGCTGTTCAGCACGCGCATCCTGAAGAAGTCGGGTCTGCGCCTCGCATAAAGAGGCGCCCGCAGGAAGCAGGGTCCGACCAAAGTCTGATTCTACTTCCGGCTGTGCATTGACGACCTCTGCGCCACATCAAAGCGCCGCGCCGATTCGCTCGCCAGAATGCGCAAGCGCCTCGACGAAGGCTCGCGCGAGCGAGATCGACATGTTCCGGATCACGCAGTACCTGCAGGAAGTTCTCTACCCGACGCCGGTGACGGCGCGCCGCGACCCGCCGGGCCCGGTGGTGATCTGGAATCTCATCCGCCGGTGCAATCTCGCGTGCCAGCATTGCTACTCGATTTCGGCCGACGTCGATTTCCCCGGCGAGCTCACGACGGCCGAGATCGAGTCGACGATGGACGACCTGCGGGCGTTCGGCGTGCCGGTGCTGATCCTTTCGGGCGGCGAGCCGCTGTTGCATCCGGATGTCTTCAGGATCTCGAAGCGCGCGAAGGCGATGGGCTTCTACGTCGGGCTGTCGACGAACGGCACGCTGATCGACGAGACGCTGCTTCCGAAAATCGCGGAGGTCGGCTACGACTACGTCGGCATCAGCCTCGACGGCATCGCGGCGACGCACGACCGCTTCCGACGCAAGGCCGGTGCGTACGACGCATCGCTGCGCGCGGTTCGCCTGCTGCGCGCGGCCGGCATCAAGGTGGGCCTTCGCTTCACGCTCACGCAGAACAACGCGCACGACCTGCCGGCACTGCTCGATCTGCTCGACGCCGAGGACGTCGACAAGTTCTACCTGTCGCATCTCAACTATGGCGGCCGAGGCAACGTCAATCGCAAGACGGACGCGCATCATCTGACCACGCGCGTGGCGATGGATCGCCTCTTCCAGGCGTGCTGGAGCCATATCGTGCGCGGCCGCCCCAAGGAATTCGTCACCGGCAACAACGACGCGGACGGCGTCTACCTGCTGCAGTGGGTGCGCGAGCGCTTCCCCGAGCGCGCCGCGCACGTCGAGGCGAAGCTTCGCCAGTGGGGCGGCAACGCATCGGGCGTCAACGTCGCGAACATCGACAATCTCGGCAACGTGCATCCCGACACGTTCTGGTGGGACTACACGCTCGGCAACGTGCGCACGCGCAACTTCTCCGAGATCTGGCGCGACACGTCCGATCCGCTGCTCGCGGGCCTCAAGGCACGACCCCGGAAGATCGGCGGCCGCTGCGGCGAGTGCCGGTTTTTCGACATCTGCGGCGGCAACACCCGCGTGCGCGCGTGGCAA
The DNA here is from genome assembly GCA_035717085.1 of Casimicrobiaceae bacterium. Lineage (GTDB taxonomy): Bacteria > Pseudomonadota > Gammaproteobacteria > Burkholderiales > Casimicrobiaceae > VBCG01. The sequence goes on from DASTIY010000099.1 coordinate 2,963, forward strand.
CTCGCAGGCGACCCGTGGGGCGAGGATCCCGCGTGCTATCTCGACGACGACGAACTGGGGATCGAGCCGGGACGTGAACGCGTGACGCTCACGCCCTACCGACGCGCGCGGCGAGCATCGGCGGTGTCGCGATGACGCGGCTCTCACGCGCACCTTCGCTCGGGCTCGCGCTCGGCCTCGGGCTCGCGCTCGGGATCACGTCGTCAGCGTTCGCCGCCCAAAGCACCGGCTCGGCACCGGCCGTCGTCGGCCCACCGGTTGTGGAATCGTCGGCGGCCGAAAATTACGCTGCGCATTGCGCGTCCTGTCACGGGCCGGCGCGACTCGGCGGAACAGGACCCGCGCTCCTTCCCGAGAATCTGGAGCGGCTGCGCAAGACCGCGGCGGCCGAGACGGTCGCCAACGGCCGCATCGCCACGCAGATGCCCGCATTCGGCGACAAGCTGTCGAAGGGGCAGATCGACGCGCTCGTCGCGTTCGTTTATGCGGCCCCCGCGCAAGCGCCCAAGTGGGACGCGCAGGACATCGCCGCGAGCCGCATCGAGCATGTGCGGCGCGACACATTGTCGCCGGAACCGGTCTTTACCGCGGACCCGAACAATCTCTTCGTGGTCGTCGAGACCGGGGACCATCACGCGACGATCCTCGACGGCGACACGTTCACGCCGATTCGCAGGTTCGCGACGCGCTTCGCGCTGCACGGCGGACCCAAGTTCTCGCCCGACGGCCGCTTCGTGTACTTCGCCTCGCGCGACGGCTGGGTGAGCCTGTACGACATCTGGAACCTGACGCTCGTCGCCGAGGTACGCGCCGGCATCAACACGCGCAACGTGGCGGTCTCCTCGGATGGCCGCTACGTGCTCGTCGGCAACTACCTGCCGCACACGCTCGTGATGCTCGACGCGCGCGACCTGTCGCTCCTCAGGGTGATTCCCGCGCAGGACGGCAACGGCCGCACGTCGCGCGTGTCGGCGGTGTACGACGCGGCGCCGCGCGAGAGCTTCGTCGTCGCGCTGAAGGACATTCCGGAAGTGTGGGAATTGCCGTACGGCGACAAGACCGGTCCGGTCTACGAAGGCCTCGTGCACGACTATCGGATGGCGGAGGGACTCGCAACACCGAAGCCGTTCGGCATTCGGCGCATCCCGCTCGACGACATCCTCGACGATTTCTTCTTCGACCCGCCGTACGACCACCTGATCGGCGCGTCGCGCGACGGTCACACCGGGCAGGTCGTGAACCTGAACGTGCGGCGCAAGATCGCGGAGGTACCGCTGCCCGGATTGCCGCACCTCGGCTCCGGCATCACGTGGGAATGGCAGGGCCATCCGGTGCTCGCGACGCCCAACCTCAAGGACGCCCAGGTGACCGTGATCGACATGAAGACGTGGAAGACGGTCGCGCAGATTCCGACCGCCGGTCCGGGTTTCTTCATGCGCAGCCACGAGGCGACGCCGTACGCGTGGGTCGACGCGTTCAACAGCGCGAGCAAGGACGTGCTTCAGGTGATCGACAAGCGCACGCTCGAGGTCGTCGCGACGCTCAAACCCGCGCCGGGGAAGACCGTCGCGCACGTCGAGTTCACGCGCGACGGCCGCTACGCGCTCGCGAGCCTGTGGGAGAACGATGGCGCGCTCATCGTTTACGACGCCGCGACGCTCCAGGAGGTGAAGCGCATCCCGATGGTGAAGCCGTCGGGCAAGTACAACGTCTACAACAAGACGACGCGCTCGGCCGGGACGAGCCACTGACGCCGCGGCAGCGGCGGGCGCCTCGCCTTGATCCCGCTCAAGAACGGCGAGGCCGGCTTCGGCGAAACTGCCTGCATGAACGCGATCCCTGAAGTCGCCGGCGCCGCCGGTTTCTGCTTCGACCCCGAGCTCATCCGGAAATACGACAGCTTCGGGCCGCGCTACACGTCGTACCCCACGGCCGACCGCTTCCACGCCGGCTTCGCTGCCGCGCACTACGTCGACGCGCTCACCGCGCGCCGCGACGAGGCGCGGCCGCTTTCGCTGTACGTGCACCTGCCGTTCTGCAACACCGTCTGCTACTACTGCGCCTGCACGAAGATCATCACCGCGAACCGCGGACGCTCGGCGAAGTACGTGCGCTACCTCGGCCGCGAGATCGAGCTCGTCTCGTCGCTGCTCGAAGGCGAGCGCAGCGTGTCGCAGCTGCACTGGGGTGGCGGGACGCCGACGTTCCTCGCGCGAGAAGAGATGGCCGACCTCATGCGGATGCTGCGCGACGCGTTTCCGTTCGCCGCCGACACGGAAGCGTCGATCGAGATCGATCCGCGCAAGGTCGACACGTCGACGATCGGCTTCCTGCGCGCGCTCGGCTTCAACCGCGTGTCCTTCGGCATCCAGGACTTCGATCCGGCGGTACAGCGCGCGGTGAACCGGATCCAGACCGAGGAGGAGACGCGAAGCGTCGTCGTCGCCGCACGCGAGAACGGCTTCGTGTCGATCAACACCGACCTGATCTACGGCCTGCCGCTGCAGACCGTCCCGGGCTTCGCGGCCACGCTCGACAAGGTCATCGATCTGTCCCCCGACCGCATCGCGCTCTACGGCTACGCGCACGTGCCGCATCTCTTCAAGGCGCAGCGCCAGATCGTCTCCGACGAATTGCCGGCCGCGGAGACGAAGCTCGCCATCCTGGCGACGGCGATCGAGAAGCTGACGCGGGCGGGTTACGTCTACATCGGCATGGACCACTTCGCGAAGCCGACCGACGAGCTCGCGGTCGCGCTCGCCGAGGGCAAGCTGCACCGGAACTTCCAGGGCTATTCGACGCGGCCCGATTGCGACCTGATCGCGTTCGGCATGTCGGCGATCGGCAAGGTCGGACCGACCTACGTCCAGAACGTGAAGACGCTCGACGCGTACTACGGCGCGCTCGACTTGGGACGGCTGCCGGTCTATCGCGGCTATGCGCTGACCGACGACGACGTGCTGCGGCGCGAAATCATCCGGCGGCTGATGTGCGAGTTCCGCCTCGACGTCGCCGCGCTCGAGGCTTCGCAGGGGTTTCGCTTCGCCGAGCGCTTTGCGCCCGAGCTCGCGGCATTGGCGCCGCTCGCCGCCGACGGTCTCGTGTCGCTGTCGCCTGCGTCGATCGACGTGACGCCGCGCGGGCGGATGCTGGTGCGCATCGTCGCGATGGGGTTCGACCGGCATTTGCGCGAGGCGCGCGAGCGGGCGGCGTACTCGCGCGTGATCTGAAGCCGTTCCTACTTCTTCCCGACGACCTTGTCGTAAAGGTCGCCGAGTACGCCTTGCGGGTCGTAGCGCGCCTTGAGCGTCCGATACGCCGCGGCGTCGTAGATCTTCCAGAACTCCTCGCGCGCGAAGTACGAATCGGCGTAGAGCGACTTCACGCCGCCCATCGCCTGCACCTCGCGCTCGATCTTGCGGTTCACGAAGCCCGGCGGACGCCTTTCGCGTGACGCCACGGTGTCCCAGAACCCGAAGTTGATCGACGGCGTGTCGCGCGGAAGGGGATAGAGCGTCGCGCTCGCGTCCGGTTCGGGCGCGCGGATCGGGCAGATCCAGATCGGCAGCACGCCGACCTCGCGAAAGAGGAAGTCGAGGAACGCCGGCGCGTGCGCGAGCGGGATGTCGACGTCCTGGATGACCGTTTCGCTGTGGATCCCGCGCAGCCGGTCGAGCGCGCGCGTCGCACCGACGCGCGCATTCCAGCGCATGATCTTCTGGTAAGTGATCGAGTTCAGACGGTCGCGCCCGTACAGCCTGCGTAGCAGCGGATGCTGCGCGCCGACGTTCCTCGAGCACCAGAACCAGTCGGTATCCCAGCGCCACAGGTAATCGCGCGTCGTGAGGTAGTCGTGCGCCCGCTCGCGCAGCGAGCGGTAGTAGATCCGCTCGTACGTGTAGTCGCTGGTGAACGGCGCCTCGTCGACGAAGCGCGCGCACGACAGCACCAGATCGCCGCGCGCGAACGCCACGCCGTCGACGAAATCGACGTCGTCGCGCGCGCAGGCTTGCGTCAGCGCGGCAAAAAATCGCTCCGCTTCCGCATGCCGCGCGTGATCGACGCGCACGAACGGCTTGACCGGCAGCGTGCGCGCGGTGAGCTTCAACGCGTAGCCGAGCGTGCCGTACGAATTGGGAAAGCCGTGGAAGAGATCGCGATGGTCGTTGTCGGCGGTGCATGTCACGATCCGCCCATCCCCGGTGAGAATGTCCATGGCGACGATCGTGTCGTGGACGAGGCCGTGGCGAAACGACGTCGCCTCGATGCCGACGCCGGCGACGGCTCCGCCGAGCGTGATCGACTTCAATTGCGGCACCACGGCCGGCATCGTGCCTTCGCGCAGCGTGGCGTCGGCGAGATCGACGAACGTCGTCATGCCTTCGGCCTCGACGCGCCTGGCCGCCGCATCGACACGGACGACGGCGTCGAAGTGGCTCAGGTCGACGCGCGGCTTGCGTGGCGCGCGGTCGCGAAAGAGATTCGACGTCGACTTCGCGAGGCCGACGGCAGGCGCGCCGTCCGCGGACCTGCGGCGCAGATCGTCCGCGAGCCGCGCCGTCTTCTCTGCGTATCCGCTGACGGCACCGCTCACGCGAGCGGCTGCGACGTGGCTGGGGTCGATCCGAAGTCCTGTGCGTACAGGAACGCGCGACTCATCGGGTAATGCTCGACGTTGCCCTTGCTGACGGTGACCTGGAAGAGGTGCGTGCGCGACGTGCGCGAGCGGAACATCTCGGCGCACGACCACAGGTACGTCCGCCAGATGCGCCGCATGCGCTCGTCGAAGCGCTTCGGATCCAGCGCGTGCATCGATTCCCAGTTCGCATCGAACCGGCTCGCCCAGCAGTCGAGCGTGAGCGCGTAGTGGCGGCGCAGGTTCTCGACGTCGAGCACCTCGAGACCGCACGCGTCCATGGCATCGATCGCCTCGTGCAGGCTCGGGATCCAGCCGCCCGGGAAAATGTACTTGCGAATGTAGAACTCGGTCTCGAACGAGCCGACGTGGCCGATGAAATGGATGACGCCGAGCGCGCCGGGCTTCATCGCGTCGGCATGGGCCTTGACGACCGCGGGCAGCTGGTCGCGTCCGGCGTGCTCGAGCGTGCCGATCGAAAGCAGCTTGTCGTACTGTCCGGGAATCTCGCGGAAATCGCATTCGACCACCGAGAGCTTGTCGGCGAGGCCCGCCCGCGCGAGGTCGTCGCGCAATTCGGTCACCTGCTCGGTCGTCGCGTTGATGCCCGTGCCGATGGCGCCGTAGTGCTTCCACGCATGGAACAGGAGGCCGCCCCAGCCGCAGCCGACGTCGACGAAGGTCTCGCCCGGCTGCAACTGCACCTTGCGGCAAACGTGGTCCATCTTGTTGCGCTGCGCTTCCTCGAGCGTGCGCGTGCCTTCCTTCCAGTAGGCGCAGGTGTACATCATGCCGACGCGGTCGAGCCACGGCTCGTAGAACGCCTTGCCGAGCCCGTAGTGGAAGCGGGCGTTCGCCTTCGCCTGCGCAATCGACGCATTCGAATACCGCATCTCGTGCCAGCGGTTGCGCATGCGGACGAGGCGGTTCGGGTTCTCGCTGAACTTCCTGTCCATCGCGATGCGAAACGCAAGCGGAAACTCGCCTTCGACGTCGACGTCGCCGTCGAAATACGCTTCGAGCAGGCCGACGTGACCATAGCGAAGGAGGCGCAACTCGCCGCGTCGGCGCCGAAACACGATCGTGAAGCGCGGCGCCGCGTCGCCGTTGCGATATTCGCTTCCGTTCGAGAACACGATGCGGCACGGAATCGACGATCCCTCCATCATCGTGTCGAGGAGCTTGCGTATCGCGCCGGAGGGCGCGCGTGCGCCGATGTCGGCGCGACCGGTCTGATGGGTCGGCAACGGGTTCATGTTGTTCTGTCGCTGACGCGTAGAGCAAGAGGATGGCGCCGACGACGGCACCGGTGCAGCGAATGATAATTCAAGCCTGCAAGCGGGTTGGCATAATGCGGGCGCGCCCGGCCGCTCGCATGGCCGGCGGCGCAGGGCACACGAATGGGGGAAGCGGGCTTGCTGCGGATTGCCGACGACCGACTGGACGCATTGCCCGATCCGATGCTCGCGCCGCCGCTGCGCGGCATCGAGAAGGAAAGCCTGCGCGTGCGGCCCGACGGTACGCTCGACACCTCGCCGCATCCCGACGGCCTCGGCTCGGCGCTGACGCACCCGCACATCACCACCGACTTCAGCGAAGCGCAGCTCGAGCTCATCACGGGCGCGCAGCCCGACGTCGCGAGCTGCGTGCGCGAGTTGACCGAGATCCATCAATTCGTCTACCGGCACATCGGCGACGATGCGCTCTGGGCGAGCAGCATGCCGTGCGGCCTTCCGCGCGACGAAGCGATCCCGATCGGTCGTTACGGCAGCTCCAACGTCGGACGCCTGAAAACGGTCTACCGCCACGGCCTCGCGCACCGCTACGGGCGGCGCATGCAGACGATCTCGGGCGTGCATTACAACTTCTCGCTCGCCGAAGCGACGATGGCCGCGCTTTCGCCGCGCACGGCGGGCGGACAGGACGCGAAGGACGCGCGCACCGCGCGCTACTTCGCCGCGATCCGCAACTTCCGGCGCCATTCGTGGTTGCCGCTCTATCTCTTCGGCGCGTCGCCCGCGGTCTGCAGCACGTTCGTCGAGGGCCGTCCGCACCGCCTGCGGGTGCTCTCCGCGGACACGCTCTACCTCCCGCACGCCACGTCGCTGCGCATGGGCCCGCTGGGCTATCAGAGCGATGCCCAGCGCTCGATCGCCGTCAGCTTCAACAGCCTGCCGAATTACGCGGCGTCGCTGCATCACGCGCTGACCGCGCCGTATCCTGCGTACGAATCGATCGGCGTGCGCGGCGAGGACGGCGAGTATCGGCAGCTCGCCACGACGCTGCTGCAGATCGAGAACGAGTTCTACGGAACGATTCGCCCCAAGCGCCGTATCCGGCGGGGCGAGCGGCCGCTGCACGCGCTGACCGATCGCGGCGTCGAGTACCTCGAGGTGCGCAGCCTCGACCTCGATCCGTTCTCGCCGATCGGCGTCGACCCGGTGACGATGCGCTTCCTCGACGTCCTGCTCATCGCCTGCGCGCTCGCCGACAGTCCGCTCGACACGCCCGGCGAGATCGCGACGATCGCGCGCAATCAATTCACCGTCGCGGAACGCGGCCGCGAGCCGGACCTGCGCCTCGTCCGCGGCACCGAGGAGATCGGGCTGATGGAATGGGGCCTCGACGTCGTGCGCGTCTGCGCGCCGATCGCGAAGCACCTCGACGCGGCACTAGGCGGCGGCGATTATGCCGGCGCGCTGGCAGTCGCGGAGGCGCGGTTTCGCGACGTCTCGCTCACCCCGTCGGCGCGCGTTCTGCACGAGATGCGCGAGCAGCATGGCGATTCGCATTTCGCGTTCGCACTCGCCCGCTCGCTGGCGCATCGCAATCTGCTGCGCGCGCTGCCGTTCGCGCCCGCGGCACTCGAGCGCCTCTCGCGCATGGCGCGCGATTCGACGCAGGCGCAACGGGACCTCGAGGCGTCCGACGACGTTCCGTTCGACGCGTTTCGCCGGCAGTACCTCGCGCTCGACGTGATGAGCGGCTTGCCCGGCTGAAGTCCGGCGCTACCGGGCGCACGGAACCGGCGTTCGCACGCGCTGCCAAAGCCGGCATGGCGCTCACCGACAAGGAACTGGCCGAGCTCTCGTCGCGTCTCGACGCACGGCGCCGCGAGCTCATGGGCGAAGTGCGGGACGAGCTCGGCGATACCGAATCGCGCGAGCTCGGGGCGCTGACCGGCGCGCTTCCCGGCGACAGCGGCGATCAGTCGGTCGCCGACCAGGAGGCGGACCTCAACATCACGATGACCGACCGGCACGCCGAGGCGCTCGCCGCAGTCGACGCGGCGCGCGAGCGCATGCGCCAAGGCACGTACGGCTATTGCGTCGATTGCGGCGCCGAAATCGGCTACGAGCGACTGCTGGCCTACCCGACCGCCGAGCGCTGCATCGAGGACCAGGAACGCGTCGAAAAGACCTACGCGCACGAGGGTACTCCGACGCTTTGAGGGCGTCAGCCTTAAGCGCCTGACCTGGCGTCGCGCGCCTCGAGCTCCTGCAGGCGCTGCTTCGCGGCGCGCTCGGCGAGATAACGCTCGGTGCAATCGCGGCCGACGGCGAACGCGCCGTGGACGTGGCCCGTCGCATCCTTGACGAGACCGAATGACAGGTCGACGTAGATCGTGCGTCCGTCTTTATGCATCGAGCGCGTCGTCAGCACGCGATCGGTGTGCTTCGTCTGCCCGCTCTCGATGCTGCGGTCGAACGCGTCCCAATGCGCGCGGCGCAGCCGCTCGGGAATGATGAGATCGAGGCTTTGCCCGATGACCTCGCCGGCGGCGTAGCCGAAAATCAGCGACGCGCCGCGGTTCCAAAGACGAATGCGACCCTCGCGGTCGGCGAAGATGATCGCGTCGCACGTCGTATCGACGATCGCGCGCGCAACCGCGTTGAAATCCGGCTCGGTCTCCATCGGTCGTCCCGTCGTTCCGTCCGAGTCTAGCCCAATCGTGAACGGCGCCTTGCGCCGTCGTGAATGATCGGCCGAGGGTGGAGTCGAACGGGAACGACCTTGTCGGCGGGAGACGCGATGAACCTGCGAACGAGCGAATACCGCAGCATCCTGCTCGGCGAGCATCCCGCGCCGTGCCTGTCGCTGTACGAGCCGACGCATCGGCGGCAGCCCGATCGGCGGCAGGATCCGATCCGCTACAAGAATCTCGTCAAGGCGCTCGACGAAGCGTTGCGGCGTGACGATGCGTCTGCGCAGGCCGACACGCTGCTCGCGCCGTTTCGAGCGCTCGAGGACGACCACGCGTTCTGGAACGAGGGGCAGGAAGGGCTCGCGATCTTCGGCGCGCGCGACCTGTTCCGCGTCTACCGGCTGCACCGCAGCGTGCCCGAGCGGGCGATCGTCGCCGACAGCTTCCACACCAAGCCACTGTTGCGGATCCTGCAATCGTCGGACCGCTTTCACGTGCTCGGCCTCAATCGGCGCGAGGCGTGTCTCTACGAGGGCAGTCGCGACGCGATCGTCCCCATCGAAATCATTCCGGGAAGCCTGCGCATGGCCACCGACGAGCCGGTCGCCGAGGCGAGCCCGCGCGACACGAACGTCGGCTCGAAACTCGGCGCGCCGACGACGCGCGAAGGTGACGACGCGACGCAGGACGTCGTCGATCACGACACCGATCGGTTCTTCCGGCGCGTCGACGAGGCGGTGCTCACGCATCATTCGCGCCCCATGGCGCTGCCGCTCCTGCTCGCCGCGCTTCCGCAATATCACCGGCGCTTTCGCGCCGCGAGCCGCAACCCGATGCTCGTCGACGCCGCAATCGACGTCTATCCGCCGGATATCGGCCAGGACGCTCTGCGCGAGCGCCTGTGGGATTGCATGCGTCCGCGTTACACGCAGCGGCTCGCCACGCTTGCCGACACCTATCGTGCAGGTCTCGCGAAGAACGTGGCCACCGACGACATCGTGCGTGCGGCGAAGGCGGCGGCGGAACGACGCGTCGCCACGTTGCTGATCGAGGCCGATCGCCTGGTTCCCGGACGTTTCGACGCACGCACCGGCGACGTCTCGTTCGGCGATGACGACAGCGTCGGCGTCGACGACGTGCTCGACGATCTCGGCGAGCAGGTGTTGCGCACCGGCGGCGACGTCGTCGTCGTGCCGCGCGGGGACATGCCGTCGGCAACGGGCATTGCGGCGACATTCCGCTTCTGAGCCGCCCGGGCGGCGCTGCCGCATCGCTGTACGAATCCGCCTGACGCGAGGCGATGGCGACGGCGCGCTTCCCTGTAAGGATTTCAAGCCCGAATGCGGCTGACGAACGAGCTTCGCGCCAACGGCGTGCGGACGCCGTTTCCGGCGCATCGCCGAGCCGTCGAAAGGGCACGTGCCTTGCAGGGATGGATCATCGTGGCGCGGCGTGGATCGCGTTGGCGACATCGGGCAGGCCGGCATTTCGCCGGCATGCGATTCAGCTTGAAAGGATGGGCAATGAAACTTCGCGAAATAGCAGTAGCGGTGGCCGCGCTCTCGCTGGCAGGAACGGCGATGGCGGCGGGGAACGACACGCGGTCGACGACGAGCGAGCGCATGCCGACGGCGCGGCAAGGTCAGCCGCTCGACCAGTCGACGCAGGCGCAGCAGGAGCCGCAGGGCGCGAGTCCCGCGAACAGCGCAAGCACCCACGGGTCGGCGAAGATGGACAACTCGAATGCGTCGAATGCCGGTCAATCACAAGGCAGCATGGCGAACGAGGAGCACGACACGCAATTGGTGCAGTCGGTCCAGCAGGCGCTGAAGCAGAAGGGCTACGACGTCGGCACGATCGATGGCCAGTGGGGCACGAACACGCAGGACGCGTTGCGACAGTTCCAGCAATCGCAGGGCATCACGCAAACGGGCAACCTCGACGCGCAGACGCTTTCCGCGCTTGGCGTCCAGCAGAACGAGGGCGCGCAAGGCGGCACGTCGTCGTCGAGCGGAATGTCGCCGCAAAGCGGCATGTCGTCGCACGGCGGCACGTCGTCGCAAAGCGGAATGTCGTCACAGGGCAGCACGTCTTCGTCACAGGGGACGCAAGGCTCGCGATCGTCCGGTCAGGGCTCGACCACGTCGTCGATTCAGGGCAGCGCGTACAAGTAGCGCCGCGCTTTTGCCCCAAAGAAACGGCGCCGTGTTTCCACGGCGCCGTTTTCGTCGAACGTTCGACGCGCGCGTCAGCCGCACGCCTTGCCGCGCGCGGCGTGCCCGCCCTTCGCCTTCGCTTCCGACTCGGACATGTACTCGCCGGCTTTCGTCTTGCCATACCACTGGTCGCTGCTGCAGTGATACGTGTTGGTGGCGGTGTTGAGCCACACCTTTCCGGCCCCGCCGCCCGGCGCAGCCTCGGTACGCATGCCCTTCGGCGTGCGTGACGTGCTCGCCATCTTGTCGGTGCGTGCGGTGGACGGGCTCGGCGTGGCGGCCGGCATCGTCGTGGCCGGCGTCGTCATCGCGCTCTTCTCGGTTTTCGCGCTGCTGCTCTTCTCCGCCTTCGCGGTCTTGCTGCTCTTCTCGGCCTTCTCGCTTGCGGCACTCTGCTCGGTCTTCGCGGTGGCGTACCAATCCTTGACGCCGCCGTGACCGCGGCACGCGCCGCGCTTGTTCTCGGCGCTGGTATACGAGCCGTCCTTGCACACGCCGGTCGATCCGGCGGGCTGCTGGGCGAGCGACGGCAACGACAGCGCGACGCCCGCGACGAAGGCGAGCGGTACGACGAGCGACAGGGGTTTCATGGCAAGTCTCCTTGGTGGGAAGGGGTCGGTCGCATCATCCGGGTCCGGGATGGTCCCCGGCGCGCTTGGCGGCGGCATGCGCGACCGCGAATGCGCGGTGCTCGTCGCCGCCGTACTCCTTGTAGGCGTTGTTGAACGCCTTCAGGAACGCCTCCTTCTGATGATGGTTGTACTGGTCCGTCTGGGACTTCGGCAGATCCTCGATCGAATCGTATGGCATCGTGGCTAGCCCGGAGCAGGGAAAACGCGCGCAGCATGAGACGCTGCGCCGCCCGGCGTCTGTCGGTGGCCGGCCGATAGCGGCGTCGGCCGGCGCCCACAGCGCCTCGCAGGCGAGCGCCGGTGGCATCTTAGGGCCTTCGGACGCGCATGGGCGATAATCGCCTCATGGCCAGCGAACAACCGCCCCGTGCACACCATGACATGGGCGGCCTTCCCGGAGGGACCGTCGTGCCGAGCGAGCACGACTACGCCCTTTGGGAGAAGCGCGTCGACGCCCTGATGATGCTGCTGAGCCGGCGTGGCCTCGTCACCGTCGACGAGCTGCGTCGCAACATCGAGAGCCTCGGTGCCGAAGCGTACGAACGCATGACGTACTACGAACGCTGGATCCATGCGATCACGCAAACGCTGATCGAGCGCGGCGTCGTCAGCGTCGACGAGCTGGGCCGTGCGATGGAAGCGGTCCGCGAGCGCGAGGCGCGAGGTGGCTGACGGCAGCGCGCCGCGCTTTCGACCCGGTGACCGTGTCGTCGTCCGCCGCGCCTATCCGATCGGTCACGTGCGCACGCCTTATTACATCCGCGGCAAGCAGGGCACGATCGAGCGCGTGTGCGGGACGTTCGCGAATCCGGAAGAGCTCGCGTACGCGCGATCCGGCGAGCCGCGCCAACCGTTGTACCGCGTGCGCTTTCCGCAACGCGACGTGTGGCCCGACTATGCCGGGCGCGCCGACGACGTCGTCGAAGTCGAGATCTACGAGCATTGGCTCGAACCGGGCGAGACGAGATCATGAGCCACGAGCAGCCCCACGACCACGCGCAGCACGACCACGATCCGGCGCATCCGCACGTGCATCGCTCGCCGCCGCGCCCCGATCAGGACGATACGCTCACGTATCACCGCGCGATGGAAGCGGCGGTGCGCGAGCTTCTCATCGACAAGGGCATCTTCACCGCCGACGACGTGCGCCGGCAAGTCGAGGACATGGACGGACGCGACGCCGGCCGCGGCGCGAAAATGGTGGCGCGCGCCTGGCTCGACCCGGAATACAAGTCGCGGATGCTCGCGAACGGCAGCAGGGCTGCGGAGGAGATCGGCCTCGACGTCGGACCGCTCAAGCTGATCGTCGTCGAGAACACCGACGCCGTGCACAACGTGATCGTCTGCACGCTCTGCTCGTGCTATCCGCGCATGCTGCTCGGGCTGCCGCCGGACTGGTACAAGAGCCGCAACTATCGCTCGCGCGTCGTGCGCGACCCGCGTGCGGTGCTCGCCGAATTCGGCACGACGCTACCCGACAGCGTGCAGATCCGCGTGCACGACAGCACTGCCGACATGCGCTACATGGTCGCGCCGAAGCGGCCGGTGGGAACCGACGGCTGGAGCGAGCAGGCGCTGACGGCACTCGTCACGCGCGACAGCATGATCGGCGTCGCGCTGGCGGATACGCCGGGCACCGCTCGCTGACCGGCCTCCAGCGCGTCCCGCGCCCCAGCGCGTGTCTCGCTTACCCATCCTCGTTGCGGGCGGCGGCATCGGCGGTCTCGCCACCGCCCTGGGGCTCGCGCGCAGCGGGCACGCGGTCGTCGTGCTCGAGCGTGCATCCGCGTTCGGCGAGATCGGCGCCGGAATCCAGCTCGGGCCCAATGCGTTCCATGCGTTCGACGCACTCGGCGTCGGCGATGCCGCGCGGCGCATGGCCGTCTACATCGACCGCTTGCGGCTGATGGATGCGCTGAGCGGCGACGAAATCACCCACATTCCGCTCGACGCGCCGTTTCGCGAACGCTTCGGCAATCCCTACGCGGTCGTGCACCGCGGCGACCTGCACGGCGTGCTGCTGCAGGCGTGCCGCGAGCAGCCGGCGATCGCGCTTCGCGTGAAGAGCGAAGTCGTTGCCTACGACGTTCGCGGCGAGGCGGTGAGCGCGTCGCTCGCATCGGGCGAGCGGGTGGAGGGTGCGGCGCTGATCGGCGCCGACGGTTTGTGGTCGAAGGTGCGCCAGCAGCTGCTCGCCGACGGGCCTCCGCGTGTTTCCGGGCACACGACGTATCGCTCGGTGATTCCGACCGAGCGGATGCCCGAAGATTTGCGATGGAACGCGGCGACGCTGTGGGCGGGCCCGAAGTGCCACGTCGTGCACTATCCGCTCTCCGACTGGAAAGTGTTCAACCTGGTCGCGACGTACCACAACGACGCGCCCGAACCTGTCGTTGGAAAGCCGGTGACGCTGGACGAGGTCCTGACCGGCTTTCGCCATACGCACGAGCGTGTGCAGGACATCATCCGGCACGGCAGCGACTGGAAACTCTGGGTGCTGTGCGACCGCGACCCCGCGTTGCGGTGGACCGACGGGCCGGTGGCACTGCTCGGCGACGCCGCACACCCGATGCTGCAGTACTTCGCGCAGGGCGCCTGCATGGCGCTCGAGGATGCGGTGTGCATCGCCGCGTGCGTTGCCGCCGCGCCGGATTCGCTCGCCGACGCCTTCGTTCGCTACAACGAAGCGCGCGTGCTGCGCACCACGCGCGTGCAGCTGCAGTCGCGCGAGATCGGCCGCCACGTCTATCATCCGGACGGCGCCCACGCGGCGTTGCGCAACGCGATCATGGGCGCGAAGGACGCGAACGCCTGGTACGACGCGCTCGCCTGGCTGTACGGCGGGCCGCAGGAAGCATCGCCCACCAACGCGCGCGCCGATCTGCACGCGCCGCGTGAAAGCGTTGCCGTGTCGACAAGCGCATGAATTCCACCGATCCCGATCCACGTACGCAGCACGCGGCGGCGCTCGGTACCGTCGAAGACCTGCCGCGCGATTACTACGAAGCGCTGACGCGCATGAACACGTTGCCGCTGTGGCCGTCGCTGCGCGCGCTGTTGCCGAGGCACGCGCCGGCGCGGCGAACGCAACCGGTCTTGTGGCGCTACCGGGACGTGCGCCCGCAGCTGCTGCGCGCAGGCGAGCTGACGCCGATCGAGAAGGCGGAGCGGCGCGTGCTCGTGCTCTGCAATCCCGGACTCGGGCTCGAGAGCATGCAGGCGACGCCGTCGATCTACATCGGCCTGCAGTTGATCCTGCCCGGCGAGCAGGCACCGAACCATCGCCACACACCGTCGGCGATCCGCTTCGTCGTCGAAGGCGAAGGCGGCTTCACCATCGTCGATGGCGAGAAGCTGCCGATGGAGAAGGGCGACCTGATCCTCACGCCGTCGCTCACATGGCACGATCACGGGCACGAAGGCCAGGGACCGGTGATCTGGCTCGACGCGCTCGACCTGCCGCTCGTCTACGCGCTCGAGGCGTCCTATGCGATCGAAGCGCCGCCGCAGCAGGCGAGGCGACCCGCCCTTTGGGGGACCGCACGGTTTGGCCTCGGCGGCGTCGTGCCTTACGCGTCGCTCGCGTCGCGGCAGACGCGTTATCCGCTGCTGCGCTTTCCATGGCGCGACGTGAAGGCGCGGCTCGGCGAACTCGCGCGCGTGACGCCGCGCGACGAGCGCGTGCACGTCGCTTACGTCAATCCGGAAACCGGACAGGCCTGCCTGCCGACGCTCGGCTTCTCCGCGCTGCTGCTGCGCCCCGGCGAGACGCTGACGTTGCCGCGTCGCTCGGCCTCCGCAGTGCTGCACGTCGTCGAAGGCCGCGGTAGCGCATCGATCGACCAGGCGGCGCACGATTTCGACGATGCGGACACGATGGCGGTGCCGACGCACGCCGACGTCCGGCTCGCCAATGCGTCGGGCACGCGCCCGCTGGTGCTTTTCATCGTCGACGACGCGCCGCTGCAGCGCGCGCTCGGGTTCTACGAGGAATTCGCAGGTGACGCACGATAATCACGACGAGGGAGGCAACGTGAAGATGAGCATGCTGCATACGAGGAGACACCTGCTCGCGGCGATGCTCGCCGCGTCGCTCGCATTCGGCGCGACGAGCGTGCACGCGCAGCAGGCGGTGAAGATCGGCGTGATCGGCGAATTCTCGGGGCCATTCGCCGACTACGGCACGCAGATCGTCAACGGCATGAAGACGTACCTGAAGTTGCACGGCGATACCTTCGGCGGCAGGAAGATCGAGATCGTCACGCGCGACACGACCGGGCCGTCGCCCGAGATCGCGAAGCGCCTCGCGCAGGAACTGATCACGCGCGAGCACGTCGACATCCTGGCCGGATTCGGCCTCACGCCGAACGCGCTCGCCGTGGCTCCGATCGACGCCGAAGCGAAGAAGCCGATGGTGATCATGAACGCGGCGACGTCGATCATCACGACGAAGTCGCCCTACATCGTGCGCGTCTCGCACACGCTGCCGCAGGATACGCAGCCGATGGCGCAGTGGGCCGCGAAGAACGGCATCAAGCGCGTCTATACGCTCGTGTCCGATTACGGCCCGGGCATCGATTCCGAAGGCGCGTTCGTGAAGGCGTTCAAGGCCGCGGGCGGCGAGATCGTCGACAGCGTGCGCGTGCCGCTGCAGAACCCCGACTTCGCACCGTTCCTGCAGAAGATCAAGGACTCGAAGCCCGAGGCCGTCTTCGTGTTCCTGCCGCCCGGCAGCCAGACGATCGGCTTCATCAAGGGCTACGAGGAGCGGGGCCTCAAGCAGGCCGGCGTGAAGCTGATCGCGACGGGCGACCTGACCGACGACGGCGTGCTGGAGGCGATGGGCGACGGCACGCTCGGGCTCATCACGAGCTTCCACTATTCGGCGGCGCACGGTTCGCCCGAGAACAAGCTGTTCGTGAAGACCTACGCCGAGGTGAACGGCCCGAAGTACCGTCCGAACTTCATGGCATGCGCGGGCTACGACGGCATGGCGGCGATCGCCGAGGCGCTCAAGAAGACCAACGGAGCGGTCGACAGCGAAACGTTCCTCGCCGCGCTGAAGGGCATGAAGCTCGTGAGTCCGCGCGGGTCCATCATGATCGATCCCGACACGCGCGACATCGTGCAGACCGTCTACATCCGCAAGGTCGAGAAGGTGAACGGCCAGCTCTACAACATCGAGTTCGACAAGTTCCCCGACGTCAAGGACCCGGGGAAATAGCCCGGCGCCGTCGCTAAGTGCGTTCGCGCTCGGCGGGCGACGGACGCGGCGCGGAAGCGGCCAGCATGTCGCGCAATGTCGGCTCCGCGACAGCCTGGCTCACGAGGAAGCCCTGCATTTCGTCGCACTTGAGCAGTCGAAGGATCTTCGCTTGTTCCTCCGTTTCCACGCCTTCCGCGACGACCTTGAGGTTCAGCGCGTGCGCAAGCGAGATGATCGTCGACACCATCGTCATCGTGTTCGGATCTTCCATCATCGCCATCACGAACGATCGGTCGACCTTGAGCGCGTGAACCGGCAGTCGTGCAAGGTACGACAGCGACGAGTAGCCGGTGCCGAAATCGTCGATGGCGATCTGCACGTCCATACGGCAAACCTCTGCGAGCTTGGCGACCGTGTCGTCCACGTCCTCCATGATCACGCTTTCCGTGATCTCGATGCCGATCGGCCGCGACCGTCCCTGCGTCTTGACGATGTCACGTACGGTTTCGATGAACTCGCGGTGGCGCAATTGCACGGCCGAGACGTTCACGGCGACGTGCGGGGCGGGCAACCGCATCCGCGCCCAGCGCCGATGATCGGCGGCAGCCCTTCGTAACGCCCACGAGCCGACCTCCAGGATCAATCCCGTCTCTTCCAGGAGCGGAATGAATTCCTTCGGGCCTACCACACCGGTGTCGGGATCGTTCCAGCGCATCAGCGCCTCGACGCCGACGATGCCGCGGGTCTGGACGTCCACCTTCGGCTGGTAGTGCAGCACGAACTCCTTTCTTCGTATCGCGCGCCGCAGCTTGTTCTCCAGCGTGAGCCGCGCGATCACCCGTTCCGTCATTTTCTGCGTGTAGAACAGGTAGCGTTCCGCAGTCGACTTGGCCCGGTTGAGCGCCGATTCGGCATTCCTCAGCAGCGAATCCGCGTCGCCCGCATCCGATGGATAGATGGCGATGCCGAATCGCGCTGCCACCGTGAGCTCGACGTTGCCGATGCGAAATGGGGTGCCGAAGATGAGCGTGGCGTGCTGCTCGATCAACTTGCCCACTTCGTCTTCGGTTCTCACGTTCACGACGAGCAACGCGAACTGGTCGCCACCGACGCGGCCGATGAGGCTGGCATCGTCTGCGAGCGTCCGCAAACGCGTGGCGACCAGCTTCAACAGATCGTCCCCGGCTTCGCGCCCGAGCGTGTCGTTGATCGTGTGGAAGCGCTCGATGTCGAGAAGGACCACCGCCGCCCTTCCGCTTTCGCGCGGCGCCAGTCGCACGTATTGGCCGATCCGTTCGCGGATCGCATCCCGGTTCTGGAGCCCGGTCACGGGATCGTACAGCGCGAGATAGCGCAAACGTTCGTCGCGAACGATGTGTCCGATCGCGAATCCGATGTCGCCGGCGAGCTCTTCGAGCAGACGCATCTCGGTCGCATCGAAGAATGCGACTTCGCGCGAATAGAGCGCCAGGACCGCGACGACGGCGCCGTCCTGCTTGATCGGCAAAATGGCGGCGGAGCCGAGGCCAAGCGCGCGCGCCTCCTTTTGCAACAGCACGCGCGGATCGCGCGTCATGTCGTCGACCACGCACGCGCGCCCTTCGGTGACGACCAGTGCTGGAAGGCCGATGCGCTCGTTGCGCGAGCGGCCGAGGCCAAGTGGGAGACGATCGACGAACTCTTGCCCGTGCCCATGCGACGCCTTGACCACGAGGCGCTGCGCTTGCCCGTCGACGAGTCCGAACCACGCGAGTTGCAGTCCGCCCGTTTCGACCGCAATGCGACAGCTTTCGCGATACAGCTCCTCCCGATCGCTCACCCGGACGATCAATGTATTGATGCCGCTCAGCACCGCATAGATGCGATTCAGGCGCTGGATGCTCATTTCCGCGAGCTTCTGCTCGGTCACGTCCTGCAGCGTGCTGAACCAACGCCCGTCGCGGCGCTCGCCCATCGGTTCGATGCCCTGTCGCAGGTACAGCCACGAGCCGTCTCGACGCCGGAACCTGTATTCGACGTCGGTACGTTGTCCGGTGCTCGCCGCGCGTATTGCCGAAGCGCGGAAACGTGCCCGATCGTCCTCGTGAATCGACGCCAGCCAATCGCGAGTGCTGTCCGGAACGGCATGTTCGTCCACGCCGATGAGCCCGGGGAGCGATTCCGACCAGCGCTCGAACGATCCGTCCGCAAGCGTCACGACGTGTGCGAGCTTCGCCATGCGTTGCGCGTGCCGCAGGCCTTCGTCGCGCTCCTGCAGCACCAAGGCGAGCTTTTTCAGCGCCTCCTCGGCGTGGAGCCGCTCGGTCACGTCGATCGGACAGACGAAGCGTGCGGGGCGTCCCTCGTAATGGATTTCGTGCGAAAGGATTTCGACGGATATGACGGATCCGTCCTTCTTGCGATGGCGCCAGATGCCGGCATTGAACGCGCCGGCCGGCATCATCCTGACCAAGGCGTCCACCTTCGGAATGTCTTCGGTCGGGCGAATGTCCCGCAGCGTCAGTGCCAGAAATTCGTCGCGCCGGTATCCGTAATGCCTGCACGCGACGTCGTTGACCTCGAGAAACCTGAGCGTTTCGACGTCGTAGACCCAGAGGGGCAAGGGGTTATCGAGGAAAAAGCTCGAAAAGGTCGGCCGGTCGACCGACCGGGGCTCCGTGCCGCGTGAAGCGCGCAAGCGCCGTGATAGGCTTTTCGACTGCATGGCGGATCGTTGACGCCTCCGGGTCCGATCGATTGGCTTCTGACCTTGAGCGGCAGGAACTGACGCCGCGGTCGCCGGGAGCCCTGCACGGGGCGCCCGAGCCTCACGACTGCAAGCACCGTGCCTTGCCGGCGACAATGAGGTGTACGAGACCCGCCTACATACAGCGGCGGCTCGCTTTGACCACAATGCGCGGGAGTCCCGGCATGTGCAACCGAAGCCCGGCGCCGGCGCTCTCCTTCGAGGCAGCCTGATTGACGAACGACGACCGAAACGTCCCCCATGTCATTCCCGGCGATCAGCCGTTCCGCGTGCTCGTCGCCTCGATCACCGACTACGCGATCTTCATGCTCGACCCTCGTGGCTGCGTCGCCACGTGGAATGCGGGCGCCGAGCGCATCAAGGGCTACAAGGCCGAAGAGATCATCGGCAAGCACTTCTCGACGTTCTACCCGGAAGAAGCCGTCGCTCGCCGCTTTCCGGAATACGAGCTCGAGGTCGCGGCGAAGGTCGGCCGGTTCGAAGACGAAGGCTGGCGCGTGCGAAAGGATGGAGGCCTTTTCTGGGCCAACGTCGTCATCACCGCGCTTCGTGACGAATCCGGTGCGCTGATCGGCTTCGCGAAAGTCACGCGCGACCTGACCGAGCGGCGCGCGCACGAGGAGTCGCTGGCAGAAAGCGAAGAACGATTCCGCCTGCTCGTCGACGGCGTCGTCGACTACGCGATCTTCATGCTCGATGCCAACGGCCGCGTCGTCACGTGGAACACCGGCGCGCAGCGCATCAGCGGTTATGCGGCGGACGAGATCGTCGGCAAGCATTTCTCGATCTTCTACCCGAAGGACGCCGTCGACAGCGGCTGGCCCGAGCACGAGTTGCAAATGGCGTCCACGGAGGGCCGCTACCAGGAGGAGGGCTGGCGCGTGCGCAAGGACCGCTCGCGATTCTGGGCACACGTGACGATCACGCCGCTCCGCGACGAATCCGGTCATCTGCGCGGATTCGCGAAGCTGACCCGCGATCTCACGGAGCGCAAGCGCGCCGAGACGCGCGAAGAATACGGCGAGTTGCGCGATCAGATGCTCGAGGCGGAGCGCGCCGCGCGCATCGAGGCGCAGCGAACGGCGCGCATGAAGGACGAGTTCCTCGCCACGCTATCGCACGAGCTGCGCACGCCGCTGAGCGCGATCCTCGGCTGGACGCAAGTGCTCCGGATGCGAGTCGACGCTTCCGAAGAGAGCCAGGTGCAGCAAGGCCTCAACGTGATCGAGCGCAACGCGCGCGCGCAAGTCCAGCTCATCGACGACCTCCTGGAGCTGAGCCGCATCCTCGCCGGCCAGGTACGCCTCGATGTGCAGCGCGTGGCCTTGGTCGACGTGATCCGCAATGCGATCGAATCGGTCCAGCCGGCGGCGGATGCGAAGGGCGTTCGGCTCGAGAGCGTTCTCGATGCGCGACGCGGCGTTGTTTCGGGCGACGCCGCCCGATTGCAGCAGGTCGTCTGGAACTTGCTGAGCAACGCGATCAAGTTCACGCCGAAGGGCGGCAGGGTGCAGGTCCTGCTCGAACGCGTGAACTCGCACATCGAAGTTGCGGTGAGCGACACCGGCATCGGCATCAGCGCCGAGTTCCTTCCGCACGTCTTCGGCCGGTTCACCCAGCAGGACAGCACGCCTTCACGAAAATACGGGGGGCTCGGTCTCGGTCTCGCCATCTCGAAGCAACTCGTCGAACTGCACGGTGGCTCGATCAGCGCCAAGAGTGCCGGCGAAGGGCAGGGAGCGACCTTCATCGTGCGTTTGCCGCTCGTTCTCGTCGATGCGGGCGAGCGATTTCCGGAGGAAGGAGAGAGCGAAGCGCGCGCTGCGCTTCCCGATCTGCAGGGCGCCCACGTGCTTGTCGTCGACGACGAGGCCGATGCACGGGATCTCGTGCGCAACGTCCTGGAAAGCCAGCGCGCTCGTGTCACTACCCTCGCCTCCGCCGACGAAGCGCTGGCTTTCCTCGAGTCGTCGAAGCCGGACGCCATCGTCAGCGACGTCGGCATGGCCGGCATCGATGGCTATCAGATGATGCGCACTTTCCGCGGACGCGAACCGACGGGGCGGACGGTGCCGGCGCTCGCGTTGACCGCGTTCGCACGCGCCGAAGACAGAAAGCGGGCCATGCTCGCCGGTTATCAAGCGCACCTCGCGAAGCCGTTCGACATCGCGGAGTTCGTGCTGATCGTGGCCGCGCTGCTGAACCGTCGGTAAGCCCGCGCCGTTCGTCTTGGCGCCGCAAAGTCTCCCGTCGCCGTCGCCTGTCGCGTTTTAGATGTGGCGACCGATCCTGCCAAAAAGATAGCCGACGGCGAGGGCCACGCCGACCGCGGTGTAGGGGTTGGCTCGGATGTACTCGGCACCCGCCTCGAGAATGTCGCTCGGGGTTTGCCTGACGGCGTCGATCTTGTCCGCGGTCCACCGCGTCGCGGCATCGGCCCTGTTCGCCACGTTGTCCACGGTGTCGTGAATCGACGTCTTCATCGACGCGATGGCATCGCTGGCCTTGGTCGCCATGCGATCGGTCGTCCCTGCCTGATCTGCCGAGGTGTCTGCTGCAGAGGTGTGACGATTTTCGGCCATGATGCGTCTCCAGTTCCCGGTGTCCCGTGCGAGGCTATCAGCGACGTTGACTCAACCACAGCGTCGCGAGCACCCCCAGGATGATGCCGCCGACCATCGTCGGCCATGGATTGTCGTGGATATAGCGGTCGGCTCGACGCGCGTATCTTGCGCCTTGTTCGGCGCCCCGCTGCGCGGCCTTGCTGGCCGACGACTGCAATCCCGCGAGCCGTTCACCGACGTCGTCCAGGACGTCGCGCACGTTGATCGACCGATCCTGCGGCTTTTCCATCAACTGCCCGAGCAACGCCTTGCCTTGCTCGATCAGCTGATTGAAATCGCCTGCAAGCTCCTGGGGACTGCGTGTTGCCGTCTTGTGCGAAAACATGGCGCCTCCTCACCCGGGATGATGCACCTTACGTCGCAAGGGACGCGGATGCTATCAGTCAAACGCCGATAGGCGTGTCGGTAGGTACGAGGTCCGACGGCCGCGGCGTGATCGATTGCACGCCGGTGAAGCACGACGCCGTGAAAACGTCGGCCCGAAGGACGACCCCGCGCGCGCGGGGTCGTCGCGATACCGGTCATGACGATTGCGTCGGCTTGCGGGCAAAGAAGTTGATGGCGTGGACACGCAAGTCTTGCGACACCTTCGCTTCGGCCGTCGTGCCGCGGAAGCAGTCGAAGCGTTCGACGATCGCCGGCTCGCG
Organism: Casimicrobiaceae bacterium; assembly: GCA_035717085.1. GTDB lineage: Bacteria > Pseudomonadota > Gammaproteobacteria > Burkholderiales > Casimicrobiaceae > VBCG01. The sequence goes on from DASTIY010000099.1 coordinate 25,595, forward strand.
CAATCCGACCGACAAGGCGAGCGCGCCAAACTCCGGCTCGGGCAGTGCGCCGCCGATGCATGCGGCCCACAGCTCGGGGTTGTTGCGCACATCCTCCTTGAGCTCACGCTGCACGACGACGTCGGCCAGATAGAGCCTCCCGCCGGGCCGCAGCACTCGGTAGATTTCGCGAAACACCTGCGTCTTGTCCGGGGAAAGATTGACGACGCCATTGGACAGTACGACGTCGACGCTCGCGTCGTCGACCGGCAGCTCCTCGAACACGCCGGCGCGGATCTCGACGATGGACGCGAGCCCGGCCTGGCGCGCCGCGCGCGCCGCCGCCTCGCGCATCGCGGGCGTCATGTCGACGCCGATGGCGTGGCCGCGTGCGCCGACGCGTCGCGCAGCGAGCAGCAGATCCATGCCGCCGCCACAGGCGTGATCGAGGACGGTCTCGCCACGCTGCAAGGGACCGATGCGCAGAGGATTGCCGACGCCGGCGAAACGGTCGGCCGCCATCTGCGGGAGCATCGCGAGCTCTGCCGCGTCGTAGCGCAACCAGTTGACCGCGTAGTCGGCGCCGCGGTGGAAGTGAAAATCGCCGCCCGGCTCGTGCGCGACGCGTTCGTACGTGGCGAGCACGCGCGCGCGTAGCCGGTCGACGTCGAATCCGACAGGACAGGAAATGGCCATGATCGTCGCCTCCGTTACGCGAGAATTGGCGCGAGCGCGGTGCCGATGCGCGCGCCTTGCTCGGGCGTGATCATCGATCCCAGGATGCCCGCGAAGCGCGGGTCCTGCACGCCGGAGACGATGTATTGATGACGGTATGCGTCGAGCATCGTTGCGCGGATGCGCTCGACCTCGCGTGCACCGAGCGGACGTCCGCACGTCGCGATGAAGTAATGCGTGTCGGCGCCGGCCTGCGCCTGCAGCATGCCGTCCACCGCGGCGGCGAGCGCGATCAAGTCGTCGACCGCGGCGTCGCGCTGCGCGGGCGTGAGCTTGGCGTCCTCGCGCTTCCATTCGAGCTCGTCGAGGATCGCATGCTGCGACTCCTCCTTCCAGTGGAACAGGAACACGTCTTTCCACAAGGGCGAGAGCTCGGCGTCCGGCTCGATGCTCGAGCGATAGTGCGTCTGCGTGAAGAGCTCGATCATGCAGGTGAGCCCGAGCACCGACCACGTGGATTTGCCGAGGACGACCGAGGCGACCTCGTTCGGCTGGGGCAGGAACGCATAGCCCGCGGGCATGCCGGCGCCGATCATCGACTCGAGGCGTCGGAACAGCTCCTGGTGCTTGAGCTCTTCGTCGCTGAAGCGGACGAGCGCTTCCAACGCGACCTGATCGCCCAGCCAGTGGTCGCGGCTCACTTCGAGGATCTTGGCGCCGATGAAGCGCTCGACGAGGCCGAACATGTTCGCGTACGTGCGGCCCTGGATCTGCGACAGCAGGCGCTGCTCGGTGGCGGACAGGAAGTCGAGCCTGCGAATGTTCGACAATCCGTCGGGCAGGAACTTTCTCGTGAAGTCGAATTCTCGGCCTCTGAAGACATCGCGATCGATGTCCCAGCGGATGCGCTTCGAGACCTCGACGCACTTCGCGTAGCGCTTGGCGTCGGCTTGCGACACGGTGCTTTGCATGGCTTCTCTCCGGGTAAGCGGTGAACGGATCGACGGTGCGGCGGCATCGGCAAAGCCGTTCGCCGCGATAGCGTGGTTGGCCCACGCGTCCATCGGATGGTCGTGCATGCGAGGTCTCCTGTTCGTTGATCGGCGGGCGGCGCGGGGCACGAGACGACCGCGATGCACGATGCGAATCCTGCAAGCACGTGGTAACCGCGCGATTTCGCGTCGCGCCGTATTCCGTTTCATTTGTATTGCCGCCCGCCGACGGGCAGCACGCGGATCGCGGGGCTATACTCGGCGCCGGACCTTTTCGAGGGCCAACGCGCATGTCGGGCCAGGGCCGGATCCTGATCGTCGAGGACGACGCTTCGGTGCGCGAAATGCTTGCCGAGTATCTCGGCACGCACGGCTACGACGTCGAGCAGGCCGCCGACGGCATCGCGATGCGTGCGGCGATCGAGCAACGTCTTCCCGACGTCGTATTGCTCGATCTCAATCTTCCCGGCGAGGACGGACTGTTGCTGGCCCGCTACCTGCGCGAGCGCTTTGCGGTCGGCATCATCGTCGTCACCGCGGCCGCCGCGCTCGCCGATCGGGTCGCCGGACTCGAGATCGGCGCCGACGACTACGTCGCGAAGCCGTTCGACCTGCGCGAGCTTCGCGCGCGGGTGAAAAGTGTGTTGCGGCGCGTCCGAACAGCCGTCCCCGCCGGGCGCGACCCGCAAGCGGCGCCGCGCGTGCGCGTCGGCAACTGCTCGCTCGACGTGGCGTCGCACCGGCTCTATGCCGGCGACGGCAGCGAGGTGCCGCTCACCGGCATGGAGTTCGATCTTCTGAAGGCGTTGCTCGAGCGGCCGAACCAGGTACTCAGCCGCGACCAGTTGCTGAACGTCACGCGCAATCGCGAGTGGGAGCCATTCGACCGCTCCATCGACATCCGCATCGCGCGCCTGCGTCGCAAGATCGAGACGGATCCCGAGCGGCCGCAGTCGATCCGCACGGTGCGTGGTGCGGGCTACATGTTCGTCCCTGTGCGCGATTCCGTGTAACCGCCGCGTTTCGCGTGTAACCGGCAGGTAACCGTCGCGAGCTCGAGCGCGCCGCGGCGCTACACTCTGCCGACAGCTTCCGCGACGGAAAAGCCGGCCATGCAACGTCCCGACGCTCTCGAAAGCGTGGCGCCCGCGCCTTACGTGCAGCAGATCCTCGACCACGCGTCGGCGGCGATCTTCGTGAAAAGGTGCTCATGAATCTCGCCATCAATGCGCGCGACGCGATGCAGGCGAGCGGACGCGTCGTGCTTGCCGTGCGCACGCGCGTCGTGCCGGCATGCGTCTGCGCGAGCTGCCGCTGCAACGTCGCCGGCGAGCATGTCGAGGTCTCGGTCCAGGACGGCGGACCCGGGATCCCGCCCGACGTACAGGAACGCATGTTCGAGCCGTTTTTCACGACCAAGCCAGTCGGGCAGGGGAGCGGCATGGGACTCGCCACCGTGCACGGGATCGTTCACGAGCACGGGGGTCACATCGTCGTGGACAGCGCACCGGGTGTCGGCACGACGTTTCGGGTGCTGCTGCCGGCGCTCGCGGCGGCAATCGATCTCGCATCGCCGATGCGGGCCACCGACGATGGGGCGCCTGCAACTCGCTCGCTCGCAGGACGCGTCGCGGTGATCGACGATGAACTTCCCGTCGCATGCTTCATGGAGGACCGTCTCGCGCACTGGGGGTTGTCGGTCGCAACGTTCACCACCGCGCACGAGGCGCTCGATGCGCTCGTCGCGGGCGATGGCTTCGACCTCGTCATCACCGACCAGACGATGCCCGCGATGACGGGCATCGAGTTCGCGCGTGCCGCGCGCACACTGCGGCCCGACCTGCCGATCGTTCTCTACACCGGGTACGCCGACGGGATCAGCGATGCCGACGTCGAACGCGCGGGCATTACCGCGATACTGCGGAAGCCGATCGAGGCCGCGGAACTGTTCACGGTACTGAGCGCGAACTTGCCCATTACGACGCCCTCAGGGGGATAACGAGAGCGCGAATGCCGCGCACGCGCATGACGCCGCTGCGTTTGCTCCGGGCGGTCCTCTGGTCCTTCTTCGGCGTGCGCCGCCGTGTGGAAGCGGCGCGTGACCTCGAAAGTATTCCGGCGTACATGCTGGTCCTGAGCGGCGCGATCGTCGCCGCACTGTTCGTCGCCGGCATCGTGGCGGTGGTTCGCGTGATCGTCGGACAACGCGCCGAGCAGGCCGTCGTGCAGCGGCACGGCGAACAGGGGCCGGCACCGCCGGTCGCCGTCGCGAAACGGCACGAGCACGTCGTCGTGAGCGACACGATGCAGGAACGCATGCGCGCGTGCATCGTCTGCCACGGCATCACCACCGAAGCGAGCCCCGACGGCTTCTCGCCGCGCATCGCCGGCAAGCCAGCGGGATATCTGTTCAATCAGCTCGCGGGCTTCCGCGATGGACGTCGCACCTACGCACCCATGGTGTACCTGGTGCAATACATGACCGACGATTACCTGCGTGAAATCGCAGCGTATTTCGCGCAACTCGAGCTTCCGTATCCGCCACCCAGCGTGATCGCGTTGTCGCCGCAGCAGGCCGCACGCGCCCGCCAGTTGATCGAGCACCGTGACGCGGCGCGTGAACTACCGCCGTGCAGCGAATGCCACGGCGCGGCGCTCACCGGCATGGAACCGGCGATCCCGGGACTGCTCGGATTGCCCAAGGACTACATCGCCGCGCAGTTCGGTGCGTGGCGCAACGGCCGGCTTCGATCCGTAGCGCCGGATTGCATGGCCGAGATCGGGCGCCGGCTCGCACCCGACGACGTTCCGGTACTCGCGTCATGGCTCGCCGCGCAAGCGGTGCCGAGCAATGCGAAGGCCGAGCCGACGCGCGGCAATCTGCCGTTGGAGTGTGGCGGCGTGACCGCATCCGTTCGGGCGCTCGCATCGGTCACGCCGGTCCCCGAGACAGCGTCGCGCACGGTCGAACGCGGTCACTATCTGGTCAGCGCCGGAGACTGTGTCGCCTGTCATACCGCGCGCGGCGGTGCGCCCTTCGCCGGCGGCCGGCCGATCGCGACGCCTTTCGGTACGGTCTATTCGAGCAACATCACCGCCGATCCGGGCACCGGAATCGGTGCCTGGTCGCGCGACGATTTCTGGCGCGCGCTGCACGACGGACGCTCGCGCGACGGCCGCTTGCTCTACCCGGCGTTTCCGTACACGAATTTCACCAAAGTGACGCGCGACGACGCCGACGCGATGTTCGACTATCTGCGCTCGGTGCCCCCCGTTGCGCGCGCCAACACCGCGCACGACGTTCGGTTTCCCTACGACACGCAGCTCGCGCTAATGGTGTGGCGTGCGCTGTTCTTCCAGCCGGGCGTGTTCGAGCCGCAGCGCGATCGGACGCCCGAATGGAACCGCGGCGCATATCTCGTTCGCGGTCTCGCGCACTGCGATGCATGTCATTCGCAGCGCAACCTGTTCGGTGCAATCGGCGACAACCTCGGCCTCGGTGGCGGCTTGATTCCCATGCAGAACTGGTATGCGCCGCCGTTGGTGTCCCCGACGGGCGCAGGCGTCGCGCACTGGACGTCAGAGGCTATCGGAGCGCTGCTCGCAAGTGGCATTTCACCACGCGCGATGGCGATGGGCCCCATGGCCGAGGTGGTTTACCGGAGCACGCAATACCTGACGGATGCCGACCGGCGCGCGATCGTGACCTACCTGCGCTCGTTCGCTTCCGATCTACACGCAGCACCCGCCGACGCATCTCGCGCGGACGCCGCAACGATGGCGCGTGGCGCCCGGATCTACGAGGACCAATGCGCGGATTGCCATGGCAGCAACGGTCAAGGCGCATTCCCCGCCTATCCGCCGCTTGCAGGCAATCCGAGCGTCACGGAAGCGTTGCCGACGAACGCGATCAAGGCGGTGGCCAACGGTGGGTATCCGCCCGTCACCGCTGCGAATCCGCGGCCCTATGGCATGCCGCCGTTCCTCGCGCGTCTTTCGACGAGCGACATGGCGGCCGTGCTCACGTACATCCGCGCGTCGTGGGGCAATGGCGCGACACCGGTGACGACGTTCGATATCGAACGATATCGTTGAATCGGCAGATCGCGTCCAGCCGTCGGGTCGACCCGCGCCCGAGTGTGATCATGCTCGAAAGGCGGGGGTCGGAATCGAACCGGCGTCCACGGCTTTGCAGGCCGCTGCATGACCACTCTGCCACCCCGCCAGGAGTGGAGCCTTCGCGGGAACGCGATCGTTACCGCCGGGCAAACGAAAAGGGAGAGCTGACGATCGGCTCTCCCCGGAATCTGGAGCGGGAAACGAGTCTCGAACTCGCGACCTCAACCTTGG
>DASTIY010000100.1:0-8641 GCA_035717085.1 Casimicrobiaceae bacterium
CCCGACGCGCACATGCGGCTCACCGCGAGCCGCGAGAACTACGTGCGCCGTGGCGACGACTATCTGCGCGACCTGCCCGCCGGCATCAAGACGGTGCCGATGGTCGTGCTGGTCGACGGCGGAACGGCGTCGGCGTCGGAAATCGTCGCCGGCGCGCTGCAGGATCACAAGCGCGCGACCGTGCTCGGCGTGCAGACGTTCGGCAAGGGCTCGGTGCAGACGATCCTGCCGCTCGGCAACAACACCGGCCTGAAGCTCACGACCGCGCGCTACTACACGCCGTCGGGCCGCTCGATCCAGGCGAAGGGCATCGAGCCCGACATGGTCGTCGACGACGGGCGCGATTCGCCGAACCGCATCCGCGAGGCGAACCTCGAGCATCACCTCGACGTGCCGGGCGACGTATCGGCCAAGCCGCAGGTCGCGGCGAAAGATTCGGCGATCGCCCCCGAGCTCACGCCCGCGACGAAGCCCGGCGCGAAGATCGATGCGCTGCCGCCGCGCCTCGACTTCGGCTCGGCCGAGGACTTCCAGCTGAAGCAGGCGATGAACAAGCTGAAGGGACAGCCGGTGATCGAGTCGGTGAAGTCGCTGTCGGCGCAGGCGAAAACGAATTAGGACGGGCGCACTCCCAACGACACAGGGCCCGCGGATGCGGGCCTTGTCGTTTGGGCCGTCGCAGGGACTAGGATTCAGGGACCAGGGAGCATCGAGGCATGTGAGCGTCAGTGGCTGACGATGTGACACCACAACGCCAGCCACCGACCCTCGTCAATGCGAGACGCTCCCTAACCCCTGGTCCCTGAATCCTGGCCCCGGATCCCTATGGACGACCAGCAACTCCTCCGCTACAGCCGCCACATCCTCCTCGACGAGCTGGGACCGGATGCGCAGGAGAAATTCGGCCGCTCGCGCGCGCTCGTCATCGGTGCCGGTGGCCTCGGCGCGCCGGTGGCGCAGTTCCTCGGTGCTGCGGGCGTCGGCACCCTCACGCTGTGCGACGCGGACCGCGTCGACCTCACGAATCTGCAGCGACAGATCCTCTACGCCACCGGCGACATCGGCGCGCCGAAGGTCGACGCAGCCATCGGGCGGCTGCGCGCGATCAACCCGGAGGTGACGTTCAAGCCGATCGCGACCCGTGTCGGTCCGGACGAATTGCGAACGCTCGTCGCGGCTGCCGACGTCGTCGTCGACTGCTGCGACAACTTCGAGACACGCCACGCCGTCAATCGCGCGTGCGTCGTGGCGCGAAAGCCCCTCGTGTCGGGCGCGGCGCTGCGCTTCGACGGGCAGATCGCGGTGTTCGATTCGCGCGAGCCTGCGAGCCCCTGCTATCACTGCCTGTTCGGCGAAGGCGACGAGCTCGAGGAGACGCGCTGCGCGACGATGGGCGTTTTCGCGCCGCTCGTCGGCATCGTCGGCTCGACGCAGGCAGCCGAGGCGCTGAAGCTGCTGGCTGGCGTCGGCGAGTCGCTCGCCGGCCGGCTCCTCGTCGTCGACGCGCTCACGATGCAGTGGCGCGAGCTGCGCGTGCCGCGCGATCCGGCGTGTCCCGTTTGCGGGGAAGAATAGCGTCAGGCTGACGCTATTCTTCCCCCTACTTCGCCGCGGCGAGCTTCGCGCACGCCGCGACTTCGCCGTCGCGCGCCTGCGCACTCGCCCACGCGCCGAACTGCTCGACTGCGCGAGCGCGCGTCTCGGCCGTCGTCGACTCGAGCCCGCCGGCGAAGTCCGGTTGCGCCTGCGCGCAGCGTGCGGTCGCCGCGATGATCCGCGCGTGCGCGGTCTGGGCGGCCTTGCGCGCCGCGACGTCGCTCGCGTTCGCCTCGGCGATTCGCGCTCCCGCGCGTTGCAGCGCGAACGTGGCGCCGCGCTTCATCATCGTGTCGCCGAGCTTCGCGCACGCAGCGTGCACGGCGGGCGTCTTCGCCGCCGACTCGATGCACAGCGCGCGCAACGCCGGCGCCCACGAGAGATCGCGCGACGTCGCGTAATTCGCCGCCGCCTTCGCCTTGACCGCGGGATCGAAATCGAGCGGAAGCGGCCGCAGGTAATTCCACCAGTGCAACGCGCCCTGCGACCAGTAATCGTCGACGCGCGACGCGAGCGCGGCCTGCTCGAGATCGGCAGCGGCGAGGTCGATCTCGCCTCGCTGGCGCGCACGTTCGGCGAGCAGGATCGCCGGCACCGCGTTGTCGCGGTCGCGCCGCGCCCAGTCGGCGAGCCGGTCCATCGCGTCGCATTCGGGAAGCGGCGGCTGCGTCCGCACGAGGCATGCGGTCGCGAGCGAAGCCTGGTACAGCGCGACGTCCGGCGCCGCGGTGCGCGCCTGCGCGTAATGGCGAACCTGATTCGGAATATCGGTCTCGTCGAGCTCGCCGGCGAGCCATGACGCCGGTGGTGCGGTCGCCGTCATCAGCCGCAAGCGCAGGTCGGCGTCGAGTTGATCGAGCGCGCCCTGCCAGCGCGAGGGCGCCGGCTCGCCGGCGGTCGCCTCGACGGCTTTCGGTGTTTGCGTGAGCGTCCCCGGCGCAGGCGCGGGCAGCGGCGGCTGCGCGACGGGCGGTCCGAGAGGGGATGTTTCCTTCGGCAGCGGTGGCGGTGCCACGTTCGGTTGCGCGAACGCAACGGCAGAGGCAAGCATGCACAGCGCGAGGAGCGACGAGCGACGAATCACGTTCATCCAAACAGGAACTTGCGTTGCAGCGGCCAACCCTCCTGCGGTGAGCGTTTGAAACCGGATTTCGCGAACAGTTGCCAGCGGCCGACGACGTAGGCCATCAAGACCGCGGCGTCCGCATTCGCGTCGCCGTGCCAGCCGTTCGCGGCCTGCGCGACGCGCAACGACTGGCGAAGCGTCGCCTCGAGCTTGTCGACCAGCTGGTTGATCCGCGCCTGCAACCGCTCGTCCTCGTTGACGAGCGCCTCGCCGATCAGCACGCGCGTCATGCCCTGGTTCTTCTCGGCGAAGCGCAGCAGCATGATCACCGTCTGCTCGGCCTGCGCGACGCCGTCCTCCGATTCCGACTGGATCTTGTTGACGAGCGAGAAGACGGTCGACTCGATGAACTCGATCAGGCCCTCGAACATCTGCGCCTTGCTCGCGAAGTGGCGGTAGAGCGCCGCCTCGGACACGTCGAGCTTCGCAGCGAGCGCCGCCGTCGTGATCTTCTCGCCGCGCGGCGCCTCGAGCATCGACGCGAGCGTCTGCAGGATCTGCAGCCGGCGTTCGCCGGGCTTCATCGCGGGACGTCGCGGCGCGTCCATCACGCTCGGTTGCGAAGGGCCGCCCCGAGCGACCGATGCACCCCCTCAGGGGGCAGCGAGCGGAGCGAGCGTGGGGGATTCATATGCGACCGGGCGCGTCGTCGGCGCGAATCATCGTGCCGACGCCCTGATTGGTCAGCACCTCGAGCAGCAGCGCGTGCGCGACGCGGCCGTCGATGATGTGCGTGCTCTTGACGCCGTTCTTCACCGCGTCGAGCGCCGAGCCGATCTTCGGCAGCATGCCGCCGTGGATCGTGCCATCGGCGAACAGCGCGTCGATCTCGCTCGCGGTGAGGCCCGTCAGCAGCTTGCCGTTGCGGTCGAGCACGCCGGTCGTGTTCGTCATGAGCACGAGCTTTTCGGCGCGCAACGTCTGCGCGAGCTCGCCGGCGACGAGGTCGGCGTTGATGTTGTACGCCTCGCCCTGCGCGCCGACGCCGATCGGCGCGATGACCGGAATGAAGTCGCGCGAATCGAGCAGGCTGATGAGCTCCGGATCGATGCGCTCGATCTCGCCGACCAGACCGATGTCGATCATCTCGCCCTTCACGGTCTCGCTTTCGAGCATCATCTTGCGGGCGCGGATGAACGCGCCGTCCTGCCCGGTGAGGCCCACGGCCTTGCCGCCCTGCTGGTTGATGAGCCCGACGATTTCCTGGTTGAGCTCGCCCAGCACCATCTCGACGACGTTCATGACCTTCTCGTCGGTGACCCGCATGCCCTGGCGGAACTCGCTCGGGATGCCCATCCGCGTGAGAAGCTCGCCGATCTGCGGCCCGCCGCCGTGCACGATCACGGGATTCATGCCGACGAGCTTCAGCATGACGACGTCGCGTGCGAACCCGGATTTGAGCGCAGGCTCGGTCATCGCATTGCCGCCGTACTTCACGACGATCGTGCGATCGTGGAATCGCTGGATGTACGGCAACGCCTCGGCGAGGATCTGCGCCTTGTCCGTGGCGGTGACGGCGTCGATGGGCATCAGGCTCGATCGTCGGAACGGCTGCGCGGCATTGTAGCGCGAAGCGGCCGCGGCCACGCCGGGGACACACGGAGAGTGAGCGCTGACAATGAACGCCGGGACGCAACCGCGATTTGCTATCGTTCCCGCCCATGTCGAGCTACCTGCCCGACGCGATCCCGCTCGCCGACGTCCGCCGGGTGCTCGTCACCAAGCTGCGACATCACGGCGACGTACTGCTGACCTCGCCGGTGTTCGCGACGCTCGCGCGCGCCGCGCCGCACGCCGAGATCGACGCGCTGGTCTACCGCGAGACCGCGCCGATGCTCGCGAATCATCCGGCGATCACGACGATCCACGCGATCGACCGCGAGGCGAAGCGCCAGGGCATCGTCGCGCAGGTACGCGCGGAGCGCTCGCTGCTGGCGGCGCTACGCGCGCGTCGCTACGACCTGCTCGTGCACCTCACCGACCACCCGCGCGGCCTGACGCTCGCTCATCTTCTGCGCCCCCGTTTCGCCGTTACGCGCGAGCCGCGCGATCGCTCGGCGCTGTGGCGGCGGCGCTTCACGCATTTCTACCGCCTGCCGCGCAATACCCCCCGGCACGCCGTCGAGGCGAACCTCGACGCGCTGCGGCGCATCGGCGTCTACCCCGAGGCCGGCGACAAGCGCCTCGTGCTCGTTCCCGGCCGCGACGCCGAAGCGCGCATCGACGCCCTCCTGCACGAGCATGCGATCGTCCCCTACGCGTTCGTCCATGCGCATCCCGGCTCGCGCTGGCTCTTCAAGTGCTGGACGCCACGCGCGAACGCTGCCTTCCTCGATCGCGTCGCCTCCGACGGCTATGCGATCGTCGTCACCGGCGCACCCGATTCGCGCGAGCGCGAAATCGTCGGTGCCACGCTCGATGCGGTCGCTCCGCACACACGCGCGCAACTGCTCGACCTCACCGGCCGCCTGACGCTTCCGGAGGTCGGCGCGCTCACCGCGCGGGCGCGTCTCTTCTTCGGCGTGGATTCCGCGCCGATGCACATGGCCGCGGCGATGGGGACGCCGACGCTCGCGCTCTTCGGTCCCTCCGGCGAGCACGAGTGGGGCCCGTGGAGGGTCGCGCAACGCGTCGTCGTCTCGCGCGCGCATCCCTGTCGTCCGTGCGGGATCGACGGCTGCGGTGGCGGCAAGGTGTCCGAGTGCCTGACGAGCCTGCCGGTCGCCGACGTCTACGACGCGTTCATGTCGCTGTTGCGCGAGACGCGCGAGCGCACGGCCCGATGAGGCTGGCGGTCGTCCGGCAGCGCTACACGCCGTTCGGCGGCGCCGAGCGTTTTCTCGAGAACGCGCTTTCGTCGCTCGCCGAGCACGGCGTCGCGGTGACGCTCTTCACGCGGGAATGGAAGGGCGCGGCGACGAAGGGCATCGAGCCGCGGATCGTCGATCCGTTTCATGTCGGAGGGCTGTGGCGCGACGCGTCGTTCGCGCGTGCCGTGTGCGCGGCGCTCGCGCGGTTCCCGGCCGATCTCGTCCAGTCGCACGAGCGCCTCGTCTGCTGCGACGTGTTCCGCGCCGGCGACGGCGTGCACGCGACGTGGCTCGAAGCGCGCGCGCGTCACCTCTCGCCGCTGCGCCGGTTCGGCGTGAAGATCGATCCGCATCATCGCTTCCGGCTCGCGATGGAGCGTCGCCTGTTCGAAAGCGCGCGGCTGCGCGCCGTGATCTGCAACTCGCAGATGGTGAAGGACGACATCGCGCGGCGCTTCGGTGTCGCGACGGCCAGGCTTCACGTCATCTACAACGCGGTCGCCACCGACGTCTTCACGCCGGCGCTGCGCATGCATCGACGCCGCGTCCGCGCGCAGCATCACGTTCCGGCGCACGCCACGCTGTTCCTGCACGTCGGCTCGGGCTTCGAGCGCAAGGGCGTGGCGACGGCGATCGACGCGCTGTCGCACATCGAGGCGCCGTCGCACCTGCTCGTCGTCGGCGACGACAAGCATCTCGCGCGTTACGCGGCGCAAGCCCGTGCGCGCGGCGTGTCCCAGCGCGTGTCGTTCACCGGCCCGCAGGCGGACCCGCGGCCCTTTTTCGGCGCCGCCGACGCGTTCGTCCTGCCGACGCTCTACGACCCGTGCCCGAACGCCGCGCTCGAGGCGATGGCGTGCGCGCTGCCGATCGTCACGTCGACGAGTTCCGGCGCCGCCGAGCTCGCGCTCGCGCACGACGCGGGTCTCGTCTGCGACGCGGGCGACGCGCCCGCACTCGCCTCGCACATGCGCGCGCTCCTCGACCCGGCGCTTCGCGCCCGCCTGGGCGAGCGCGCGCGCAGCGCGGTGCTGCCGCTGACGGCCGCCGCGATGACCGAGCGGCTCCTTTCGCTCTACGGCGATCTCCTCGACCGCGAGCTATACTCGCACGCTTCCCCGCGGTGATCGCCGACGACTTGCCCGACTCGCATTCTCCGACGCGCGCCCTGCCCCGCGCGCGCCGCGCCGCGGCATTCGGCCCTTCGCGCCCGCGCCGCACCCCGTTTCTCCGGCTCCGATGACCGCCGTCAGCCTCTATCGGCGGTTGCTGCGCTACGTACGTCCGTACTGGTGGGCGTTCGGCCTCGCGGTCGCCGGCATGGCGATCGTCGCCGCGGGCGACCTGATCATGGCGATGCTCGTGATCCCGATCGTGCGCAACTTCCAGAACCCCGATCCCACGCGCTCGCAGTGGCTGCCGCTCGCGGTCATCGGCGTGTTCGTGTTTCGCGGCATCGGCTCGTACATTTCCGATTACGGCATGGCGTACACGGGGCTGCGCGTCGTGTTCGACCTGCGGCGCGCGCTGATCGACAAGCTGCTGCGGCTGCCGACGCCCTACTACGACGTCACGCCCTCCGGCGTCGTGCAGTCGAAGCTCACGTTCGATGCGCACCAGCTCGCGCAGGCGGCGTCCGGGACGATCACGACCGCGATCCGCAGCGCGCTCACGATCACGGCGAGCCTCGGGTGGCTGCTCTACATCAACTGGCAGCTCACGCTGATGACGTTCTTCGTGCTGCCGCTCGTCGCGATCGTCATCCGCTACTTCAGCCGGCGGCTGCGCCGCATCGCGCGCGACGTGCAGACGCGCACCGGCTCGATGACGCACGTGCTCGAGGAGATGATCACCGGGCATCGGATCGTGCGCGTGTTCGGCGGCGAGGCCTACGAGCGCGCGCGCGCCGTCAAGGCGGCGAATGCGCTGCGCACGTCGATGACCAAGCAGTCGTCGTCCTCCGCCGCGAGCTCGCCGATCTCGCAGATCCTCGCGGCGATCGCCGTCGGCGTGATCGTCTGGGTCGCGCTCGGGCAAAGCCATTCGGGTCAGCTCGACCTCGCGGCGTTCTCGTCGTACGTCGTCGCGCTGCTCACGCTGCTCGAGCGGCTGAAGTCGCTGTCGGGCATCAATGCGGCGATCCAGCGCGGTCTCGCCGCGGCGGAGAGCATCTTCGGTCTGCTCGATCGCGACGTCGAGCCCGACGAGGGAACGGTCACGCTCGATCGGGCCGCGGGCCAGCTTCGCTTCGACCGCATTTCGCTGCGCTACGGCGGCTCGGAGCGCGAGGCGTTGCGCGACGTCTCGTTCACGGTGCGTCCGGGCGAAACCGTCGCGCTCGTCGGCAGCTCGGGCAGCGGCAAGACGTCGCTCGTCAACCTGATTCCACGCTTCTACGAGCCGACCGCCGGCCGCCTTTTCATCGACGACCACGACATCACCACCCTCACGCTCGCGAGCCTGCGCGCGCAGATCGCGCTCGTGTCGCAGGACGTGCTGCTCTTCGACGACACGATCGCCGCCAACATCGCCTACGGCGCGATGTGCGACGCGCCGCAGGAAGCGATCGAGCGCGCCGCCGCCGCGGCACACGCGCTCGAGTTCATCCGCGCGCTGCCGCAAGGCTTCGCGACGCAGGTCGGCGAGAACGGCGTGCGGCTCTCCGGCGGCCAGCGGCAGCGCGTCGCCATCGCGCGCGCGATCCTCAAGAACGCGCCGATCCTGATCCTCGATGAGGCCACCTCGGCGCTCGACTCGGAATCCGAGCGCCAGGTGCAGGCCGCGCTCGACGCACTGATGCAGGGCCGCACGACGATCGTCATCGCACATCGGCTGTCGACGATCGAGCACGCGGACCGCATCGTCGTGCTCGAGCACGGGCGCGTCGTCGAGGAAGGCACGCACGGCGCGCTGCTGTCGCGCAACGGCGTCTACGCCAAGCTCCACCGCATGCAGTTCCGCGCGGTCGCATGAGAATCGTGGGCGACGCCACCCTCGCGCTCGTCAACGCCCGCATCGGCGACACGCTGCTGGTGACGCCGGCGCTCCGCGCGATCAAGGCCGCCTGGCCCGAGCGTGCGCTCGTCGTGCGCGCCCATCGCGAGCGCGC
>DASTIY010000101.1:0-4691 GCA_035717085.1 Casimicrobiaceae bacterium
TGAACGTCCAGTGGGACATCGAGGCGACCGTCAACATCCCGGTGCAGCTCCTCGTCGGCATCGTGCTCGTCATCTTCGCGTTCAACCTTGCCGCCCCCATATCGCAGTTCGCCGGCACCATAACCAAGAGCACGCTGGGCATCGCCAGCGCCTGCATCCTGCTCGCGTTCCTCATGATGATCACGCGGCGCAAGGCGCTGCCCCAGGTGATCGGCTTCCTGTCGATGGAGAACGGCCTGTTCTTCGCAGCGACGAGCGCCACCTACGGGATGCCCATGGTCGTCGAGCTCGGCATTGCGCTCGACGTGCTCGTCGGCATGCTGATCCTCGGGGTGTTCTTCTTCCAGATCCGCGAGCAGTTCGACAGCCTCGACCTCAAGCACCTCGAGCAGCTGCGCGACGAGCAGGCGAAACGGCCGCCGGCGCATGCGGGTGACGCGCCGGCTGCGCGTTCGGGCGTCGCGCATCCACCGCAATGATCGCGATCGTCGCCGTCCTCGCGCTGCCGTTGATCGGCGCCGCCGTTCTCGCGTTCGTCGGCGAGCGTCCCTATGCATCACGCGTGAACGTTCTGGCGAGCCTCGCCACCTTCCTCGCCGCCGCTGCGCTGACGATCGAGGTGATCGTCAGCGGGCCGATGGTCGCGCTCGGCCGCCAGTTCCTCGTCGATCCCTTCAACGTGTTCCTGGTCGCGCTCACCGCGTTCGTCGCGTTCACGACGTCGGTCTTCTCGCGGCCTTACATGCTGGTCGAGGCCGAGCACGGCCGCCTCACCGTCGGGCGGCTTCGCCTCTACCACAGCATGTACCAGCTCTTCACGTTCACGATGCTGCTCGCGCTGCTGACGAACAACGTCGGCGTGCTGTGGGTGGCGATGGAAGGCGCGACGCTCGCCACCGTGCTCCTCGTGTCGCTTTACCGCACGCCAGCGAGCCTCGAGGCCGCGTGGAAGTACTTCATCCTGTGCGGCGTCGGCATCGCGCAGGCGCTCTTCGGCACGATCCTGCTGTACTTCGCGGCCGGCAAGCTGCTGGGCGCCGGCGGCAACGCGCTGCTGTGGACGGAGCTCAACACCGTGCGCGCGGACCTCGAGCCCACCGTGCTCGCGATCGCGTTCGTGTTCCTGCTCGTCGGCTACGGCACCAAGGTCGGCCTCGTGCCGTTGCACAACTGGCTGCCCGATGCGCATGCCGAAGGCCCGACGCCCGTGTCCGCCGTGCTCTCGGGCCTGCTCCTCAACGTCGCGCTGTACGCGGTCGTCCGCTGCAAGGTGCTGGTCGACGGCGCGCTGCCCGGCGCGTTCGCGAAGAACCTGATGATGGGCTTCGGCCTCGTGTCGGTCGTCGTCGCGGCCTTTCTGCTGCTGCGGCAACGCGACATCAAGCGGCTCTTCGCGTACTCGTCGATCGAGCACATGGGGATCATCACGTTCGCGTTCGGCCTCGGCGGCCCCGTCGCGAACTTCGCGGGCCTCTTGCACATGACCGTGCATTCGCTGACCAAGTCGGCAATCTTCTTCGCCGCCGGCCACGCAGCGCAGAAGACGGGCACGCAGATCATGCAGGACATCCGCGGCCTCGTGACGATCAGCCCCGTCATCGGATGGGGCCTGGCGCTCGGTGCGCTCGCGATCCTCGGCATGCCGCCGTTCGGTGTGTTCGCGAGCGAGTTCCTGATTCTCACGACGGCGATGCGCGAGCAGCCGTGGGCGACACCGTTCCTGCTCGCCGCGCTCGGCGTCGCGTTCGCGGCGATCTTCTCCAAAGTGCAGCCGATGGTATTCGGCGAGACGACCGCCGCGCGCCTGCCCGTGCGGCCCGCGATGCTGCCGGTATTCGTGCATCTCGCGCTGGTGCTGATGCTCGGCCTGTGGATCCCGCCGTTTCTCGCCGACTGGTACCGCAGCGCGGCGCGGCTCATCGGATGAACATCGCGCCGCTTGGCCTCGTCGCCGCACCGCTCGCCGCGAGCGTTCCCGCTCAGCGTGCGCAGGCGAGTTCCGGTCAACTGCTGACCGCTTGCCGCCTCTGCTGGGAGAATGACGGACGCCTCGTCGCGCTATGGGGCAGCGACGAGCGCGATCGTCATCGCGGATTCCTGCTTCGCGTCGTCCTCGAGGATCGGGACGGCTTGACGCTGCTCGAGCACACGCTGCCCGACGATCGCTCGCGCTATCCCGATCTGTCGCCGATCTTCCCGGCGGCAAACCGGATGCAGCGCGCGATGTACGATCTGCTCGGCATCGCCACGGAGTCCGACGATCAGCGGCCGTGGCTGTGGACGTTGGGTCATTCGACGCCGGCGTCGGTGGCGCCGGGCCGCCCCAAGCCAACGACCAGCCCCCTGGGGGGCAGCGAGCGTGGGGAGCGCGCATTTCCGCTGCGACGCGACTTCAAGGGCGACGCGACGATGCCGACACCGGAAGACTACGCCTTCGTGCGCGTCGACGGCGAAGGCGTGCACGAGATTCCGGTCGGTCCGGTGCATGCCGGCATCATCGAGCCGGGACACTTCCGCTTCCAGGTCGTCGGCGAGAAGGTGCTGCGCCTCGAGGAGCGTTTGGGCTACACGCACAAGGGCGTCGAGAAGCGCTTCG
This sequence comes from Casimicrobiaceae bacterium, assembly GCA_035717085.1. Classification (GTDB taxonomy): domain Bacteria; phylum Pseudomonadota; class Gammaproteobacteria; order Burkholderiales; family Casimicrobiaceae; genus VBCG01. The sequence goes on from DASTIY010000101.1 coordinate 2,597, forward strand.
AGGCGATGTCGATCGACGATGGTGCGAAGCTCGTCGGCCGCGTGTCCGGTGACAGTACGGTCGCCTATGCCTGGGCCTACGCCGAGGCGGTCGAGCGTTGCGCCGACTTCGTGCCGCCGGCACGCGCACGGTGGATTCGCGCGCTGTGCCTCGAGCGCGAGCGCCTCGCCAATCACCTCGGCGACATCGGCGCGATCGGCAACGACGCGGGCTTCGCGTTCGGTCTCGCGCAATTCTCGCGTCTGCGCGAAGACGTGCTGCGGATGAACCAGCGCGCGTTCGGTCATCGTTTGATGATGGACGCCGTCGTGCCCGGCGGCCTCGCGCGCGATCTCGAGTTCGAGCACGTGCACGCGATGCACGACGAGGCGGAGCGCATCGCGCTGCAAGTCGTCCGTTTGCGCGAGATCTACGACGAGCACGCGGGCGTGCAGGATCGCTTCCGCAACGCCGGGCGCGCGACGCCTGCGCTGGCGCGCGAGATGGGACTGGTCGGCCTGGCGGGACGCGCGAGCGGCCAGGCGCACGACATCCGCTACGACTTTCCATCGGCGCCCTACGATCTGCTCGACGTGCGCATGGCGCTGCAAACCGCCGGCGACGTATGGGCGCGCGTCGCCGTGCGCTTCGACGAGGTGCTCGAGTCGGCACGCCTGATCGGCATCATCACCGCGGCACTGCTCGATCCCGCGACGATGGGTTCCGTGCACGCCGCCGGACCGTCGCTTCCCGCGGATCGGCTCGCGCTCGGATACGTCGAAGGCTGGCGCGGGCCCGTGCTCGTCGCCGTCGAGATCGGCGAGGACAACACGCTGCGGCGTTGTCGACCACAGGATCCGTCGTGGACCAACTGGCCGGTGGTCGAGCACGCGACGATCGGCAACATCGTTCCCGACTTTCCGCTGATCAACAAGTCGTTCAACCTGTCGTACAGCGGGCAGGATCTCTGACCGATGTACGAGACGATTCGCCAGATCCTGCGCGTGGGCATTCCCACCGAGCCCGCGCCGGCGCCGGCCGACGAAGACGTGGTCGTCCGTCGGTTGCACGAGGACATCCTGCGCACGCTCGGGCGTGCGCTGACGCTGCGCCACGTCGACGCCGGCTCGTGCAACGCCTGCGAGCTCGAGTCGCAGGCGCTGTCCAATCCCTACTACAACGTCGAAGGGCTCGGCATCCGCTATGTCGCGAGCCCGCGGCACGCCGACGCGCTGATGGTGACGGGCCCGGTGACGAAGAACATGGCGGTTGCGCTTCGCCGCACCTACGACGCGATGCCCGAGCCGAAGCTCGTCATCGCCGTCGGTTCCTGCGCGATCGGCTGCGGAGTCTACGGCCCCAACTACGCGACGATCGGCGCAGTCTCCGAGGTTCTGCCCGTCGACGTCACCATTCCCGGCTGTCCGCCGTCGCCGACCGCATTGCTGCAGGGGATTCTCGCCGCGATCAGAGGGCGCTAAAGTTCGCGGCGGCCCGGGACGAGCGCCATTGCCTGCCCCGAGGACCACGAGCGAGGGAGAGCGCATGGCGAGCAAAGGCCCGGCGGCCGCCGGCAAAGGCGGGGCGAGCGCGCGAGCGAGATCCGCAACGTCGTCGCAGGCCCGCGCGCTCGCTCAATGCCGCACGCAACTGGCCCTGGTCGACGTCGTCCAGCACGGCGTCGCGAGCGGACTGGACTTCCAGGCGATCGTCGATCGCGTCGCCGACGAGCTGCTCGACGCCCTGCATACGGAGGATCTCGCCATCACGTGGTACGACGAGAAGGCGAATCTCGTCCACACGCTTTGCGTCTACGAGCATGGGAGGCGCCTCACCGGAATCCTGCCGCGCGCACCGCAGCCCGGCGGCATTTACGAGGAGATGCGGCGCACCCTCGCGCCCTGCGTTCTCGGGACGCCTGCGGACTACGCGCGGCTCAACATGAAGGTCGTGCCGGGGACGGACGCCAGCCTCTCGTTCGTCGCGGCACCGATCGTCAACAACGGCCGGCTCGTCGGCGATATCAGTCTCGAGAACTTCGAGCGCGAGAACGCGTACGGCGCGCAGGACGTCGCGACGCTGAAGTCCGCCGCGGATGCGCTCGGCGTGGCGCTTG
>DASTIY010000102.1:0-5430 GCA_035717085.1 Casimicrobiaceae bacterium
CCGCGTCGTCGAAACCGCCAAGGCGGTCGCGATCCCGAACGACCAGCAGGTGCTGCACATCCTGCCGCAGGAATTCATCATCGACGGGCAGGAAGACGTCCGCGAGCCGCTCGGCATGAGCGGCGTGCGCCTCGAAGTGAAGGTGCACATCGTCACCGGCGCGGTGTCCGCGGTCGAGAACATCACGAAGTGCGTGCGCCGCTGCGGACTCGAGGTGCGCGACGTGATGCTGCAACCGCTCGCGTCCGCGAAGGCGGTGCTGAACGAGGACGAGAAGGAGCTCGGCGTCTGCCTGATGGACATCGGCGGCGGCACGACCGACATCGCGGTGTTCGCCGGTGGGGCCATCCGCCACACGGCGGTGATCCCGATCGCGGGCGACCAGGTCACCAACGACATCGCGATGACGCTGCGCACCCCGACGAAGGAAGCCGAGGAGCTGAAGCTTCGCCACGGCTGCGCGCTGCGCCAGCTCGCCGACAAGAACGCGGTGATCGAAGTGCCCGGCGTCGGCGAGCGCGGGCCGCGCAAGTTGAGCAAGCCGATGCTCGCCGAAGTGATCGAGCCGCGGATCGAGGAGCTCTATTCGCTCGTGCAGGCGGAATTGCGCCGCTCGGGATTCGAGGAGCTGCTCTCCTCGGGAATCGTGTTGACCGGTGGTTCCGCGTTGCTGCAGGGCATGACCGAGCTCGGCGAGGAGCTCTTCCACCTTCCGGTTCGCGTCGGCGTGCCGACGTATGCGGGCGGACTCGCGGATGTCGTGCGCAGCCCGCGCTATGCGACGGCGGTCGGCCTGCTGCTCGAAGGACGCGAGCAGTTCCTGCGTGGCCAGGCGGCGCGCGCGCAGGTGGCGGGGATCGGCGGGATCGCCGAGAGGATGCGGCAGTGGTTCAGCGCGAATTTTTGAGGGACGAGGCATCAGGGATCAGAAATCAGGGATCAGCAAACAGCACAAGACGACGCACGAGAGAAGCAGGGGAATCGGGAAAGAAGTGAGGAAGTGAAAACGCGGGGATCGTGTGTGACGTATCGGCTGGCCTCGGTCAGCTGATACCTGATACCTGATCCCCGATACCTGAAATCCAGACAGGAGATCCACATGTTCGAAATCATCGAAGAAGCGCCGGACGAAGGCGCGGTCATCAAGGTCATCGGCGTCGGCGGCTGCGGCGGCAACGCGGTCGAGCACATGATCACGCGAGGCCTTTCGGGCGTCGACTTCATGTGCGCGAACACCGACTCGCAGGCGTTGAAGCGGTCGACCGCGCGCACGCAACTGCAACTCGGCTCGACGCTCACCCGCGGCCTCGGCGCAGGTGCGCGACCGGAGATCGGGCGCGACGCGGCGATGGAAGATCGCGACCGCATCGCGAGCATGATCGAAGGCGCCGACATGCTGTTCATCACCGCCGGCATGGGAGGCGGCACGGGCACCGGCGCCGCGCCGGTGATCGCCGACATCGCCAAGAGCCTCGGCATTCTCACCGTCGCCGTCGTCACGCGACCCTTCAAGTTCGAAGGCAAGCGTCAGCGCGTGGCGTCGGCGGGCATCGAGGAGCTCACGAAGAAGGTCGACTCGCTGATCGTCATTCCGAACGACAAGCTGATGGAAGTCCTCGGCGAGGACGTGTCGATGCTCGAGGCGTTCGCGGCCGCGAACGACGTGCTCTACGGCGCGGTGTCGGGGATCGCCGAAGTGATCAACAACCCGGGCCTCGTCAACGTCGACTTCGCCGACGTGCGCACGGTGATGAGCGAAGTCGGCATGGCGATGATGGGCTCGGCCATGGCCGACGGCGAGACGCGCGCGCGCGACGCCGCACAGGCCGCGGTCCGCAGTCCGTTGCTCGAGGAGGTGAATCTCGCCGGTGCGCGCGGCGTGCTGGTGAACATCACCGCGTCGGCGACGCTCAAGATGAAGGAGTACCACGAGGTGATGAACACCATCAAGGAATTCACCGCGGAGGACGCGATGGTGATCGTCGGTACGGTGCTCGACGAGGCGATGGAGGATCGGCTGCGCGTGACGATGATCGCCACGGGCCTCGGCGGCGCGGTCGTCGCGACGCGCAAGCCGCCGAAGCTCGAGGTGCTGGAGACGGTCGTCGACCGCACCGGCACCGACAACGTCGGCATGCGCGTCGAGACGATCGACTACGACAAGCTCGATCAGCCCGCTGTCGTGCGCCGCGGACGGCACGCGGTGAGCGCGCCGGCGCCGGCGTTCGATCCGTCGGAGATCCCCGCGTTCCTGCGCAAGCAGGCGGACTGAGCGGCGGGGTCGGGCCCTGCTTTTCCGGCCGGAGATGAAAAGCAGGGTCTGACCCGGGTCCGACCCTATTTCCGGATGGTAAACTTTACAGTCGGCCGCGCGCGCCCGAGGAGGGGTGCGCGCCCCCGTTCTCACGCCTCCATGCTGCGCCAGCGCACGCTCAAAACGACGATTCGCTCGACCGGCGTCGGTCTGCATACCGGCGCGCGCGTCGAGCTGACGCTGCGACCGGCGCAGCCGGACACCGGCATCGTCTTTCATCGGGTCGACCTGCCGACGCCCGTTGCGATCCCCGCGCTCGCCGGCAACGTCGGCGACACGCGGCTCTCGTCGTCGCTTGCGCTATCGGGCGCGACGATTTCGACCGTCGAGCACCTGATGTCGGCGATCGCGGGCCTCGGGATCGACAACCTGCACGTCGACGTCGCGGGCCCCGAGCTGCCGATCATGGACGGCAGCGCCGGGCCATTCGTTTATCTGCTGCAGTCCGCGGGCATCGTCGAGCAGAAGAAGCCCAAGAAGTACCTGCGCGTGCGCGCGCCGGTCGAATTGCGCGACGGCGACAAGTGGGCGCGCTTCGAGCCGTTCTTCGGGTTCAAGCTCGACTTCACGATCGACTTTCCGCATCCGATCTTCGGCACCGAGAGCCGGCACGTCGCCGTCGACTTCGCGCATCACTCGTACGTGAAGGAGGTCGCCCGCGCGCGCACGTTCGCGTTCATGCAGGACGTCGAGGCGATGCGCTCGGCGGGACTCGCGCTCGGCGGCAGCCTGCAGAACGCGATCGTCATCGACGAGACGCGCGTGCTCAATGCCGAGGGGCTGCGCTACGACAACGAATTCGTCAAGCACAAGGTACTCGACGCGATCGGCGACCTCTATCTGCTCGGCCACCCGCTGATCGGCCAGTACACCGCGTACAAGCCCGGTCACGCGCTGAACAACCTGCTCGCCCGCGCGCTGCTTGCGCGAAGCGACGCGTTCGACCTCGTCGCATTCGACACCGACGACGACGTGCCGTCCGCCTTCCAGCACTGGGCGGCGGCCGGCGCCGCTTGATCGCGGCGCGCCTGCGCGCGCGGGTTCGGCCATCGACGCGCGTGGCGCGATGGTCACGCGCACGACGTCGCGCATGGTGATCGTCCGCCTGTTGCTGTTCTTCGCGCTGGCCGCGATCGGCGTCGCGCTCCTGCTGTGGTTCGTCAAGCGTGATCGGCGCTACCTGCGCTTCATTTGGCTCACGCTCAAGTTCACGCTCGTCATGCTGCTCGCGGTCCTGCTGTGGTTCGCCGCCGAGCGCCTGCTCGCGCCGACGCTCGGTCCCCTGCTGTGAAGTCCACACCGGACCCGTTCACGCGGCGCGCGTTCGTCGTCGTGGCGGTCGCGGCGTCGGCGTTCATCCTGTGGGAACTGCGCGGCGTCCTGCCGCTGCTCTTCGCGGCGATCCTGCTCGCGATCGGCGTGCGCGCGCTCGCCGACCAGCTCGCCGGCGTTACGCCGCTGTCACCGAACGTGGCGATCGCGGCGGTGTGCATCGGCCTTCTCGCGCTGCTCGGGGCGATCTTCTGGCTCGTCGGAGCGCGCGTCGCCGGGCAGCTCGCCGGTCTGGTCGACGCGCTGCCCCGCGCGCTCGTCGGCGTGCGCAACTGGCTGTCGACGACGCCGTTCGCCTCGCTGCTCGCCGACACGTGGCAGTCGATCGTGCAAAACGGCGTGCCGTGGCCGCGCGTCGCCGGCGCGGCGACTGTCGCGACCGGTGCGTTCCTCAACACGATTCTCGTCATCGCGATCGGCCTTTACCTCGCCGCCAATCCGGGGTTGTACGTGCGCGGCACCGTGCGCCTGCTGCCGCCCGCGTATCGCGAGAAGGTCGGACGCACGATGCGCGAAGCGGGACGCGCGCTGCGCCGTTGGCTTCTCGCGCAGATCTTCGCGATGACGACGATCGGCGCGATGACGACGATCGGCCTCTACCTCCTCGACGTGCCGCTCGCGCTGTCGCTCGGCATCGTCGCCGGCCTTACCGAGTTCGTCCCGTTCTTCGGCCCGATCGCGTTCGGCATCTTCGCGGTGCTGTTCGCCTTTACGGTGAGCCCGGCCACCGCGCTCTACGTCGGGCTGTTGTGCTTCGCGATCCAGCAGTTCGAAGGCAACGTGCTGCAACCGGTGGTGCAGCGCTGGGCGGTGTCGTTGCCGCCCGCGCTCGCGGTGATTTCGGTCGTGATCTTCGGCCTGTTGTTCGGTATCCTCGGGGCGGTCTTCGCGACGCCGCTGATGACCGTCGTCATGATCTTCGTCGAGCGGCTCTACGAGCAGCGCGACTAGCGCCGCGTTACCGTCCCCGCGCCCGCCGCGACCAGCGCGCGAGCGCTTCGCGCAGCGGCCCCTGCGGCAATTGCTCGGCGAGGTCGAAGAGGGGGGTCGCGGCGCGCACGTCGAGGCTGCGTGGCGTCCCGCGTTCGGGTGCGGACGGCGAGGCGACGACCTGCACGCGGACCTTCACCTCGCGCACGCCGAAGCCGTCGGCCGAAAGCGCCGCGCGCAGCGCCGGCGCGCGCTGGCGCAACGTCGCAGCGATCGCCCCGCCGCTCGCGCCGAGTTCGAGCACGCCGTCGCGAAGGCCGGTCACGTGGACGCGCAAGCCGAGTGCGCGCGGCAAGTGCTTGCGCACCTCGGCGGCGAGCTCGGCCTCCTGGCGCTGCCGCGCCACCCACTGTCCGAGTTGCGCATCGGCGGTGAGGATGCCGGCGAGCGGGCGCAGCGACGACTTGCGTTTCACGCGGGCGTCGATCCGGGCGAAAGGCGTGATGATGCCAAAGCTCGCGCCGCCGGTCGCGCGGCCGGTCCGGCAGGCTCGAAAAGCGCGCCTCGCGTGGTAACATCGCGCACCTCGGCCCCGGCCCGCAGCGCATGCCGCGAACGATGGAACGCAGGGCTCGCGCCCCGGGTCGTACCGCCGAAATGCACGAGATCGTTGCCGCGGCGCACGGCCGCGCCTCCGACGCGAGCGCCGCCGGGCCCAGTGCTCGCGGGCTCCGCTTTCCCGACGCGGGGACCACGACGAAGGGGTGAGGCGTTCCTCACCCCTTGGTTTTTGCCCGCCCCGCGCCAAGCTACTTCCCTCGCGATGATCAATATCCTCACCCGCATTTTCGGCA
>DASTIY010000103.1:0-6104 GCA_035717085.1 Casimicrobiaceae bacterium
TGCTCGTACATCTCGGCGAGCGTCGTCTGCGATTCGGGAATCGGGCCCCAGCCGGGCGCGATGCCGACGAAGTCGCCCTTGATGTGCCGAAAGTCGCCGTTGTGGAACGGGTACGTGCGCAGTCCCGTGTAGATCGTTCGCCGCGCGCACAGTGTGGGCAGCGCTTCGGGATACGCGCGCGTGAAGCGCACCGACTCGCGCGCGAACGCGTCGAGGTGCGGCGTCGCGATGCGCCGCGGCAGCGCGTTCGCGTCCGCCGTTTCGCCGCTCGCCCACGACGGTGGCGTTCCATAGCTGCCGACCGCGTCACGGCGCAGCGTATCGAAGACGACGAGAACGACGTGACGCACGTCACCGGTGAGGCTCATGCCGATGGACTCCTGCTGCCATGTATTCGATTACATATGATCGGCAATCCCGATGCATCCGTCAATCGCGTGAAATTCGGTCTCCGACAAGCGCACGACTCTCGCCCGCAGGATAAAAGTAGGGTCCGACCCGGATCGGACCCTGCTTTCGTTTCAGCATGAAATCGATACCGCGCTATGCTAGGCGGGACGCGGCATGCACAGGAGCGACGTGGCCAAGGCGCCGGGCGGCGGTATCGAGGTGGCGACGAGCGAGCGATCGAGCGCTCGCGACGTCGCGCGGCTCGCCGGCGTGTCGACCGCGACGGTCTCGCGCGCGCTCAACGTGCCGGCGAGCGTCGACCCGGTGACGCTGGCGCGCGTGCGCGCCGCGATCGAGAAGCTGCGCTACGTGCCGCACGGCGCCGCGCGCGCGCTGCGCAGCCGCAAGAGCGAGATGATCGGCGCGGTCGTGCCGTCGTTCGACTACGCGCTCTACGCGCGCACGACGAGCGCGCTGCAGCGCGAAGCCGACGCGCGCGGCTACGCGCTCGTGCTCGCCGCGCATCACTACGACCTCGCGACCGAAGTGCGCGTGACGCAGCAGATGGTGCAGCACGGCGTCGATGCGTTCGTCTTCGTCGGGCTCGACCACGATCCCGCGCTGTTCTCGCTGCTCGACAGCTACGGCCGACCGTATGTACTCACGTGGGGCGTCGATGCGTCGGGCATGCACCCGAGCATCGGCTTCGACAACCGCGCGGCCACCTACGCGATGACGCGCCACCTGATCGACCTCGGGCATCGCCACTTCGGGCTGATCAGCGCGCCGACGACCGGCAACGACCGCTCGCGCGAGCGCGGGGCCGGAATACGCGCCGCGCTCGCCGCCGCGGGACTGTCGCTCGCCGACGAGGACGTGCGCTACGGCGCGATCGCGCTCGCGTCGGGCACGCGCGCGATGCACGAACTGCTCGCGAAGCAACGACGACCGACGGCGGTGCTCGCCACGAACGACGTGTTCGCCGTCGGCGCGATGATCGCGTGCCGCGAGGCGGGCGTGCGCGTTCCCGACGACGTGTCGATCACCGGCGTCGACGACACCGACCTCGGCGCCACGCAAACGCCGGGGCTCACGAGCATCCACACGCCGATTCTCGAGATCGGGCGCGCGGCGGCCCTGCAACTTGCCGCACGCCTCGAAGGCGAGGCCATCGCATTGCAGCAGGCGCTTCCGTTCGAGCTCGTGCATCGCGGCAGCACCGGTCCGCCGCCGCGCAACGCGGCTGCGCCACCGGGCAACGCCGCAAGACGACGCCGGTAAACTCGCGCGTTCGCCTCGTCCATCGCCGCCGCTCATGCGCCAACTGCGTCTCGCCGTCCTCGCTCTCCTCGCCGTCTGTGGCGCGTCGCGCGCGGAAACCGTCGTCGAGTACTACAACGCGTCGCTCGACCACTACTTCATGACGCCGCTGCAAAACGAGATCGATGCGCTCGATGTCTCGGCGCGCATCCTCGGGTGGACGAGGACCGGATTCGTCTTCGAAGCCTCCGCCTCGGCAGGCGTCGGATCGAATCCGGTTTGCCGCTTCTACATTCCGCCGGTGCACGGCGATTCGCATTTCTTCTCGGCGTCGCCCGACGAGTGCAATGCCGTACTGACGAAGATCGGCAACGACCCCAACTTCAGCGGCTACGTCGAGGAAACGCCGGCCGAGTTCTACATCGCGCTGCCGAATCTCGCGACCGGCGCTTGCGCCGCGGGAACGTCGCCGGTGTACCGGTTGTGGAACGGGCGCGCCGACTCGAATCATCGCTACACCGCCGATCGCGCAACGCGCGACGCCATGGTGGCGCGCGGCTACATTCCCGAAGGCTACGGCCCGGACGGCGTCGCGATGTGCACGCCGCGCGCCGGGCTCGGCGACTCCCAGGTGAAGCTCACCGCCGGGACTCCGTACGCGCCGAACTGCGATGGCGTGCTGCCGACAGGGGTCGTGTACCCGGGCGCCGAAGTCGAGGCGCAGATCGCCGCGAATCCAGGCAATCCGTCGCACCTGATCGGCGTCTGGCAGCAGGATCGGTGGTCGGATGGCGGTGCGCGCGGCCTTCGCACGGCCGCTTCATTCGACGGCGGTCTCACGTGGTCGACGTCGCAGGCATCGTTCACGCGCTGCAGCGGCGGCAACGCGGCCAACGGCGGCGACTACCCGCGCGCGAGCGACCCGTGGGTGGCGATCGGCCCCGACGGAGTCGCCTACCAGATCGCGATCGCGTTCAACGGCGATACGCTGGCCCCGGGCTCGTCCAGCGCGGTGCTCGCGAGCCGCTCGCTCGATGGCGGCCGCACGTGGAGCCATCCCGCAGCGCTCATCCAGGACGGCGAAACGGCGTTCAACGACAAGGAATCGATCACCGCGGACCCCGTCGCCCCCGGCGTCGCGTACGCGTCGTGGGATCGCCTCGAACGGAGCGGGCATGGGCCCTCGTGGTTCTCCCGCACGACCGATGGCGGCACGACGTGGGAACCGTCGCGCCCCATCTACGACCCGGGCACTCGCAACCAGACGCTCAACAACCAGATCGTCGCGATTCGCGGCGCGGGCGGTTCGGTCTCGCTCGCGAATTTCTTCACGGAGTTCGACTTCGGCCAGAACAACGTCGTGACGCATCACCTCGCGTTCGTGCGCTCCGATGATCACGGCGCGACGTGGAGCGGGCCCACGCGCGTCGCCGACATTCTTTCGGTCGGCACCGTCGATCCGCGGAACCCGTCGAGCGAAATCCGCGACGCGTCGAACCTTGCGGCGTTCGCCGCCGGAGGGAACGGGCGCGTCGTCGCCGTGTGGCAGGACGCGCGCTTTTCGGCAGGCGCGCGCGACGGCATCGTGTTCTCGGAGTCGAAAGACGGTGGGGCGACGTGGAGCGCACCGACTCAAATCAACGGGGTTCCGGCGGTTCCTGCGTTTCTGCCATCCGTTGCGATAAGGGACGACGGCACCGTCGCGGTGACGTACTACGACATGCGCGGGCTGGTCGCGCTCCCCCAACCGCCCGCCACCGACGATCCGCGATTGCCGGTGAGCGTCGTGCTCACGACGTCGCGAGACGGCGTAACGTGGTCCGAGCGTGGTGTGGCACCCAGCTTCGACTTCAACACGGCGCCCGTCGCCGATGGCGGCTTGTTCGTCGGCGACTATCAGGGTATCGCGAGCACGGGCAACGCCTTCGCGGCGATTTTCGTGACGACGAATCCGGACCTCGCCAACCGCACCGACGTTTACGCGTCGGTCTTCCGCGGCGTGCCCGCGGCGACGGCGAAGACGACGTATCGTGCGCGTGGCGGCCCGATCCCGCCGATGACGAGCGCGTGGCGTGCGCGCATCGACGCCAGCATTCGCAAGACGCTGCGCCAACGCCTGAACGGCATCGCGCCACCGCTGTCGACGCTACGATGATGAGACGCGTCGGCAAGGGCCGCTACGAGGGGAGCGCCCCGAACGCGCCGACGAAGGAGCATCTCGACGACTGTCGCCGCTGCGATCTGTGGGAGCACGCGACGCAGGGCGTTCCCGGCGAAGGGCCGCCGGGTGCGCCGTTGATGCTCGTCGGCGAGCAGCCGGGCAACGAGGAGGATCTCGAAGGCGTTCCGTTCGTGGGTCCCGCCGGACGTTTGCTACGCGCGCTGCTCGACGAAGCCGGCATTTCGCTCGAGCGCGTTTACATGACCAACGCCGTGAAGCATTTCTCGTTCGTGCTGCGCGGCAAGCGCCGCATTCACAAGACGCCGCTGCAGCGACAGGTCGCCGCGTGCCACGTGTGGCTCGAAGGCGAGCTGGTCCGCGAGCGGCCGGCGGTGATCGTGACGCTCGGCGCCACCGCGCTCGCCGCGGTGACCGGGCGGCGCATCAGCATCACCGACGCGCGCGCCGGCTCCCTCGCCGACGCGCAGGGCACGCCGATCGTCGCGACGTATCACCCGTCGGCGATCCTGCGCGCCCCCGATCACGACGCGCGTGCGGCGCTCCGCGCGACGCTGCTCGCCGATCTCGCGCGCGCGGCGAACATCGCAAAACAACGTTAGAGGGCGAGTGCGATCCGCGTTCCCTGATCGATCGCGCGCTTCGCGTCGAGCTCGACCGCGACGTCGGCACCGCCGATGACGGTGTGCGGCATGCGGGCGCGCGCGAGCGCGTCGGCAAGCTCGCGGCGCGGCTCCTGGCCGGCGCACACGACGATCGTATCGACGCAAAGCGTGCGCGTCGCGTCGCCGATTCGCACGTGCAACCCGTCGTCGTCGATGCGCTCGTACGTCACGCCCGCGAGCATCTCCACCCCGCGCCGCCGCAGCAGCGTGCGGCGAATCCAGCCGGTCGTCTTCGCGAGGTCCTCGCCGACCTTCGTCGTCTTCCGCTGCAGCAGGAACACCTCGCGCGGCGACGGGCCCTCTTCCGCGGACTTGAGACCCCCGCGCGCCGCGTAACGCGCATCGACGCCCCACGCATCGAGGAACGTCTGCCGATCGTCGTGAGCGGGACCGGGATGCGTCAGCAATTCGGCGACGTCGAAGCCGATGCCGCCGGCGCCGATGATCGCGACGCGCTTGCCCGCGACGCGCGCGCCGCGCACGATCTCGACGTAACGGGCGACGCGCCGATGCTCGAGCCCGGCGATCGCCGGCACGCGCGGAACGACGCCGGTGGCGACGATCACGTGGTCGAACGCGCGCACGTCGTCGATCGAGGCGACGCGGCCGAGCACGCGTTCGACACCGAGCGCCGATAGGCGCCGGTCGAAATAGCGCAACGTCTCCGCGAACTCTTCCTTGCCCGGAATGCGGCGCGCGAGATTGAACTGCCCGCCGATCTCCGCAGCCGCTTCGAACAAAACGACGCGATGCCCCCGCTCCGCGGCGGTGACGGCCGACGCGAGCCCCGCCGGACCGGCGCCGACGACCGCGATGCGCTTCGGCGTCGTCGCTGCGGTTGCCACGAGCTCCGTTTCGCGACATGCGAACGGGTTCACGAGGCACGTCGCGACTTCGCGCTCGAAGATGTGATCGAGGCACGCCTGGTTGCAGGCGATGCACGTGTTGATCTCGGCCGCACGCCCCGCCGCGGCTTTGGCGACGAAGTCGGCGTCGGCGAGGAACGGGCGCGCCATCGAGACGACGTCGGCATCGCCGCGCGCGAGAATCGCTTCGGCAACGGCCGGATCGTTGATGCGGTTCGTGGTGACCAGCGGCAGGTTCACGGCGCCGCGCAGCTTCGCGGTAACCCACGTGAACGCGCCGCGCGGCACCATCGTCGCGATCGTCGGGATACGCGCCTCGTGCCAGCCGATGCCGGTGTTGATCATCGACGCACCGGCTGTTTCGATCGCCTTCGCCAGGTGCACGACTTCGTCCCACGTGCTGCCGCCGTCGACGAGATCGAGCATCGACAACCGGTAGATGATGATGAAGTCGCGGCCGATCGCTTCGCGCGTACGGCGCACGGCCTCGACCGCGAACCGGATTCGCCGCTCGAACGGCCCGCCCCATTGGTCGTCGCGCCGATTCGTCTTCTGCACGACGAACTGGTTGATCAGGTACCCCTCGGAGCCCATGATCTCGACGCCGTCGTAGCCGGCGCGGCGTGCGAGGCGCGCGCAGCGTACGTACGCGGCGAGCGTGCGCTCGATGCCCCATCCGGTGAGCGCGCGCGGCGTGAACGGCGTGATCGGCGAGCGAATCGCCGACGGCGCGACGGCGAGCGG
>DASTIY010000104.1:0-6824 GCA_035717085.1 Casimicrobiaceae bacterium
CGCCGGACGCCGTGGTGACGCGGCTGCGCGACGCGGCGCGCGTCGCCGCCGCCGACCCGAAATTCGTCAACACGCTGAAAACCGTCGAAACACCGGTCGCGTACCTCGACGCGCCCGAGCTGCGCCGGTTCTGGGACGCCGACGCGAAGAAGCTCGCGGACGCCGTGCAGCGCGTCGGCAAGGTCGAATAGTCGGGAACTGCAAAAAGAAAAACCCCGCGAGCGCGAAGCGCGCGGGGTCAAGACTGTATCAATCAGGAGGAGAGAATTGATACAGAGGAGACATCACCTTCCTGTCGATTCATCTGGGGGCACGCCGGGAAGCTTCAAGCCCCCGGCGTATCCGTGCGGCGTACAGGACCGCCGCCAAGCTCAGTTCGCGTTGCGCTTGGCCTTCACGGCGTTGGTGGCGACGGCCGCCGCCTTCGACGCCGAATCCGTCGCGGCGCGCACGCTCGCGTCGGCGAAGTCGACGACCTGCTTCGTCGCGCGCGAGAACTGGTCGAACGCAGCCGTCGAGGCGGCGAACGTCGACTTCAGCGCGTTGACCGCGACGTCCGAGCCGGCCGGGGCCGATTGGCTCGCCCGTTCGACGAACGACGCGACGCCCGCGGTGTAGACCTTCCACGTTTCCTGCGCGAGGGCGGAGAATCCCGCTTGCGCTTCGGACGACAGCTCGTAGAGCGAGCGCGAGTAGCCGCTCGCGCTTTGCACGCCGACTTCGGCGAGCTTCGTACGCAGCTCGAGGAGCTCCTGCACGTCCTTGACCGACGCCGCGGCCTGCGCGCCTTCGATCGCCTGCGCGAGCGCCATCTTGGCGGCGTTGATGTTGAGGCTGACGAGCTTCTCCGCGTTCTCGATCGAGAACGACGCGAGCTTGATCGCGTTGGAGACGTTCGCCTGGTTGAATTCAGCGAAATGTTCGGATGCGTTGTACATGGTTGCCCTTTCAATGGCGGGTATGACGACCCATTTGCCGAAGGCAGGACCGGTTCGAACACCTCTCCCGCCGCCCGGTCGGCGCCGCCGACGACCCTTCCGGACCGCCTATGCTGCACCGCACAAAAGCGATTGTAGGGACGACCGAACGCTAAGTCAAGGGTTTTTTGATGCGCCGCAGCAAGGGGCGTACACTAGCGGTCTAGCTGGCGCAGGGGTCGCGGGCGCCCTAAGCAAAACCGGCCTAAATCAAAGAGTTATAATGAGTCTCCCGCGGAGGCAGACGTCGATGGCATCCGACGCTCGCACGATCAAGAAGTACCCCAATCGCCGGCTTTACGACACGGCCACCAGCGGCTACATCACGCTCGCCGACGTCAAACAGATGGTGCTCGACGGCATCGATTTCCGCGTCGTGGACGCGAAGAGCGGCGAGGACCTGACGCGGCAGATCCTTCTGCAGATCATCCTCGACGAGGAGGCCGGCGGCCTGCCGATGTTCAGCTCCGAGATGCTCGCGCAGATGATCCGCTTTTACGGCACTGCACAACAGACGATCATCGGCCAGTACATCGAGCAGAACGTGCAGGCGTTCCTCGCGATCCAGAAAAAGCTTTCCGAGCAGGCGAAGCAGGTGTACGGCGACAAGATGATGCTGACGCCCGAGCTGTGGAAGCAGTTCATGCAGATGCAGGCGCCCGCGATGCAGGGCATGCTCGGCAACTATCTCGAGCAGAGCGCGAAGCTCTTCATCGACATGCAGCAGCGCATGCAGGACCAGACGCGCGGCATGTTCGCGGCCTTCCCGTTCCCGACGTTCGGTCCCCCGCCGGCGCCGGGCGACGACGACAAGAAGCGCTAGTTCGTGAGAACCCGCATGCGGCACGCGCCGTCGCCGCGCGTCGGCTTCGTTTCGCTCGGCTGCCCGAAGGCGCTCGTCGATTCCGAGCAGATCCTGACGCAGTTGCGCGCCGAGGGCTATGCGATCGCACCGTCGTACGAGGGCGCGGATCTCGTCGTCGTCAACACGTGCGGATTCATCGACGCGGCGGTCGCCGAATCGCTCGATGCGATCGGCGAGGCGCTCGACGAGAACGGGAAAGTGATCGTGACCGGATGCCTCGGCGCGCGCGACGGCGGCGAATTCGTGCGCGACGCGCACCCGAAGGTGCTCGCGGTCACCGGACCTCACGCCACGCAGGAGGTGATGTCGGCGGTGCATGCGCACCTGCCGCGGCCGCACGATCCGTTCGTCGACCTCGTGCCTGCGCAGGGTATCAAGCTCACGCCGTCGCACTACGCGTATCTGAAGATCAGCGAAGGCTGCAATCACCGCTGCACGTTCTGCATCATCCCGTCGCTGCGCGGCGGCCTCGTCTCGCGACCGCTCGGCGACGTGCTCGGCGAAGCGGAGCGATTGCTGCGCGCCGGCGTGCGCGAGCTGCTCGTCGTGTCGCAGGATACGAGCGCGTATGCGGTCGACGTTCGCTACCGCACGGGCTTCTGGCAGGGCCGGCCCATGAAGTCGAACCTGCAGTCGCTCGCGCGCGAGCTCTCCGCGCTCGCGAAACGGCACGACGCGTGGGTGCGGTTGCACTACGTCTATCCGTATCCGCACGTCGACGACGTCGTGCCGCTGATGGAAGACTCGTTGCATGGACGCGGCTTGCTGCCGTATCTCGACATTCCGTTCCAGCACGCGAGCCCGCGCATTCTGCGGCTGATGAAGCGTCCGGCGGCACCCGAGAAGGTGCTCGATCGCATCGGCGCGTGGCGCAAGGCGCGGCCGGACATCGTGCTGCGCAGCACGTTCATCGTCGGCTTTCCCGGCGAGACCGACGCCGAGTTCGAGGAACTGCTCGCCTTCCTGCGCGAGGCGAAGCTCGATCGCGTCGGCTGCTTCGCCTATTCGCCGGTCGATGGCGCCGCCGCCAACGCGCTGCCCGACCCGATTCCCGAGGCCGTCAAGGAAGCGCGTCGTGCCCGCTTCATGGCGGTGCAGGCGGCGATCAGCGCGGCCCGGCTTCGCGAGCGCGTCGGCACGACGATGGACGTGCTCGTCGATCACGTCGAGGACGGGCATGCGATCGCACGCGGGCCGGGGGATGCACCGGAGATCGACGGCGTCGTGCGGATCGATGGCGCGGCACTGCGGGCAGGCGGATTCGTGCGCGTGCGCGTGACCGCCTCGGACGAGCACGATCTCGTCGCTACACACCTCTGACACTCCTCTGACACGTGTCAGAGGTGTGTCCGACACTCCGTTCGACGCGTGTCGGAGGTGGGTCAGGAGGGCGAAAGGTTCGCGCTCGCGAGATCGCGCGCGAGGTCGGCGAGAATCATCCCGAACGCCTGATTGAGCGCCTCGGCATACGCCTGCGGCGTTGCTTCGCGCATCGTGACGCGCTGGCGGTATTCGCGGGTCCAGCGCGGCGTCTGCTCGGCGTTCGCCGTCGCGGTCAGGAAATACGTGACGTCGAGCTCGGCAGCCGGCTTCGTCTTGTCGCGATAGTCGGCGTAGATCGCGCCCGCGAATCCGTCGAGCACCCATTGCGCGTCCGTTGCGTTGCCCGGCCCGGCGACGGTGGCGAACGGTCGCGCGTGAACGAGCGCGCGCGCGGTCTGCTCGGCGAGCATCGACGCCGGTGGCACGAGGAATTCGACGTAGAAGTCCGATTCGTAACGCAGGTCGGCGGTGCGATAGACGAACGTCTTTCCACGAAACGGCGCGGCGACGTCGACGCGGCCGACACGCAGCGTCGCCTGCTGCGCGCTCGCAACCGGCGGCGGCAGCGGTGGATCGAGCAGGAACGTCTGCCGCACGGGCGATTCGCGCTGCAGCGCGGAGCACGCGGCGAGCACCACGACGAAAAGCAGGGTCAGACTCCACTTTCCGTGCTCGACCCTCGCAAGTGAATACGCGCGTGCCGGAAAGTGGTGTCTGGCCCTGCCTTTCATGTGCATCATTTCGCGGGCTCCAACGGGCGCGGCGGCCCGCCGAAGAGGACGTTCGACGGATAGCGCTTCGCCTCCTCGGTCAGGTCGCGCAGGTTGTCGGTGATCTGCCGCAGGTTCTGGAACGTCGTCGCGAGGTCGGCCTCGCCGCCGCCGAAGATGCGGTCGAGGCGCGCGAGCGTGCGCTCGAGATGCGCGATCGACTGCGCGAGCTTGGGATCGCTCACGAACTTCTGCATGCTCGCCAGTGCCTGCGACGCATCGCCCGGCAGCTTCTCGAGCGCGGGGTTCGCGAGCATCGCGCGCAGTTGCGCGCTCGTCTCGCGCAGATCCTTGATGAGTCCCGACGCCTCGTTCGAAAGCTTCCTCGTCTGCAGGTTGTCGAGCGTCGAATCGATCTTGGCAAACGTTTGATCGGCGCGCTTCGACAGGCCCGCGGTGTCGAGCCCCGCCACGCGGTCGTTCGTCGTCGCGAGCAGCTTGTTCAGGTTGGCGACCGTCGTCTCGAGGTCGAGATGACGCAGGCGATCGAGAATTTCGGAGGCGGCGGCGACGAACGTCGATACCGTCGACGGCGTGCTCGGAATGTAGATGTGATCCGGCGTCCAGTCGATCGGCAGCGTTGGCGCGTTGGCTTCCACGTAGTCGACCTCGAGGTAATTGGTGCCGGTGATGCCCTGCGGCGCGAGGTGGACGCGAAGGCCCCGCTCGACTTCGAGCTTGCTCGATTCGGGGCTCGCGATGTCGTTCGCCGCGCGGCCCCCGACGAGTCGCGGCTCGATCTGCGCCTCGACCAGCACGTAGCGCTTGCGCTGCGTCATCGGCTTGTCCTGCTCGTAGACGACGTAGGTGAACGTGATGCGCGATACCTCGCCGATCGTCACGCCGCGGTATTTCATCTTCGAGCCGATGTCGAGGCCCTGCACCGACTCGTTGAAGTACGTCTCGATGGTCGTGCGCGGCTTCAGCCACCGGCCCGTGCCGATGATCGTCAGCACGAGCAGCCCCGCGACGACGGCGCCGATCACGAAGAGCCCGAGCTTGAAGTAGTTGGCTCTTTGGCTCATGCGCTCATTAGGCTACCCTCCGCGCTTCGCGCTTCGGGACTTGTTCGCGCGCAGGAAGGCCCGGCGCGCTCATGCGGGCAGCGGCTCCGGCTCGCGGTTGAAGAACTGGTGCACCCACGGATCCTTGCTCTCGTCGCGAAGCTTGCGCGGGTCGCCTTCGGCCGCGATGCCCTTCGTGCGCCGGTCGAGCATGATCACGCGATCGGCGATCGCGAAGATGCTCGGCAGCTCGTGCGTGACGACGACGAACGTGACCCCGAGGTTGCGCGACAGGCGCACGATCAGCGCATCGAGCTCGGCGGAGGTGATCGGGTCGAGCCCCGCCGAAGGCTCGTCGAGGAACAGGATCATCGGATCGAGCGCCATCGCACGCGCGATCGCTGCGCGCTTCTGCATGCCGCCCGAGATCTCGGACGGCAGATGGCCGGTGAAGAGACCAAGCCCGACGAGCCACAGCTTCATCCGCGCGATGAGCTCGATCTCCGGCGACGTCAGGTCGGTGTACTCCTCGAGCGGCAGGCGCACGTTCTCGATCAGCGTCATCGAGCCGAACAACGCGCCCGACTGATACATGACGCCGATCTTGCGGAGGATCGCGCGGCGCGCATCGCCGGTCGCGCTCACCATGTCCTCGCCATCGATCACGACGCTGCCGGAGAGCGGCTCGAGCAGGCCGATCATCGCCTTCAGCAGCGTGCTCTTCCCGCTGCCGGAGCCGCCGAGGATCACGAAGATCTCGCCGCGGTGCACGTCGAAATTCAGATGCTCGAGCAGCGGCACGTCGCCGTAGCCGATACCGAGGTCGCGCACCTGGATGATCGCGGGTGCCGCTGCGTCACGCGCGTTCGGCTCGTCGGCCATTCAGATGTCGAGCACGTAGTAAATGACGGCGAAGATGCCGTCGACGGCGACGAGCAGCACGATCCCCGAGACCACCGCGCGCGTCGCCGCATCGCCCACCGCGGATGCGCCGGCCGTCGTCTGCAGGCCGCGCAGACAGCCGATACCGGCGATCAGGATCGCGAACACGAACGACTTCACGAAGCCCGCCATGAAGTCCGAGTAGTCGACGAAGCCCTCGACCTCGTGGAAGAAGGTGACGTACGGAATCGAGAAGCTGGCGAGCGTGATCGCGCCGCCCGCGAGGCCGATGAGGTCGGCGAAGAGCGTGAGAAGCGGCGTCATCAGCAGCGCCGCGATGATGCGCGGCGTCACGAGGAAGCGTACCGGGTCGAGGCCCATCGTCGTCAGCGCGTCGACCTCCTGGTTGACCGTCATCGTGCCGATCTCGGCAGCGAACGCCGCGCCCGAGCGGCCCGCGAGCAGGATCGCGGTCATCAGCGGCGCGAGCTCGCGCAGCATCGACAGGCCGATCAGGTCGGCGACGAAGATTTCGGCGCCGAAACGGCGCATCGGTATCGCCGACTGGAACGCGATGATCACGCCGAGCAGGAACGAGATCAACGCGACGATCGGCAGCGCGTCGGCGCCGACGCGCTCGCAGATGCGCCACACGTCGCGCCAGCGGATCGATGCGGGATGCGTCACGGCGTAGGCGAGCGCCGCCGTCGACTCGCCGATGAACACGACCTGGTCGTAGAGATCGCGCGCGACGCCGGCGGCGATCGCGCCGAGCTCCTCGACCGCGCCGCGGCGTTTCGGCGGTGGGTCCTGGTCGCGCTCGACCTCGCGCACGTCGAACTGCGCGAGCATCGTCTCGAAACGCGGCGCGAGATTTGCAACCTGCACGTCGCCGGGCTTGCGCTGCGCGATCAGGTCGACGATCAGCGCGATGCCGGCGCCGTCGCAATAGTCGACCTTCGCGGCATCGACGACGACCGGCCGCCCGATCGCGGCCGCGATC
>DASTIY010000105.1:0-21622 GCA_035717085.1 Casimicrobiaceae bacterium
TGCGGCTGCGCCTCGGGCGGCCGCGGGGCGGCGCGCGGTTGCGGCTGCGCCTCGGGCGGCCGCGGGGCGGCGCGCGGTTGCGGCTGCGCTTCGGGAGGCCGCGGTGCGGCACGCGGCTGCGGTTCCGGCGGCCTCGGCGCCACGCGTGACGGCGGCTGCGCCTCGGGCGGTCGCGGCGTGGCGCGCGGCTCGCCACCCGGCCGGTTCTGCAAGCCGGGAGGGCCGCCTTCCGGCCGTCCGCGAGCTTCCGGCGGGCGCGGTGCCGCGGGTGGTTGCGCTTCCGGCGGCCGCGGAGCCGCACCGGGCTGCGGCTGTGCCTCGGGCGGTTGCGGCACGGCTCGTGGCTCGCCACCCGGGCGGTTCGGCAAGCCGGGAGGTCCGCCTTCCGGTGCGCCGCGCGCTTCCGGCGGGCGCGGTGCGGCGCGCGGCTGCGCCTGGGGTGGCCGTGGAGCCGCACCGGGCTGCGGTTGGGCCTCCGGCGGGCGCGGCACGGCGCGCGGCTCGGCAGCCGGGCGATTCTGCAGGCCGGGCGGACCGCCCTCCGGACCTCGCTGCGCACCTGGCGGTCGCGGCGCGTTCGCCGGCCCGGCGCCCGGTGGTGTCACCGTCGGGCCGCGCGCTTCTGGCGGGCGCGGCACCGGTGCGCCGCCGGCGCCCGGCGTCGCGCGCTCGCCGGGTGCTGCCCCGGGCGGGCCGGCCGCCGCGGGACCTGCGCCTGCGGGTGGAACGTTGCGCGCACCTGCGCGCTCGCCGGCAGCGCGCGCCGGAGGCGCGGCATTCGGCGCCGGCTTCGGCTGTTCGACGATGCGCACGGGAGCCGGCGCCACCGCGGCCGCCGGTGCCGCGCGTCGCAGCGACTGCACCTGCGACGGGCTGAGGGGCCGCCCGGGATTCTTCTCGAGCGCCTGGATCTTCTGCGTATCGCGTACCGGCGGTGGGGGTGGCGGCACCTTGGCGACGACCGCCTGCTGCATCACGTTCGCCGGTGGCTTGGCGCGCGCGACCGGCGTCGCGCCGAGCAGCGCCGGTCGCGCCGGCGCGACCGGTGCAACCGCGTGCACTTCCGCGCGCTGCACGGCGGCGGGCGGAACGCGCACCGCGACGCGACTGACTTCCTGCGCCTGCGCGAACGCCGCCGGCGGCACCGCCGTCACCGCGTTCGCAACGCGGCGATTGACGTAGGAGAGCTGCGAAACCTGCGCCGGGTTGTTGTAGATGTTCGTGATGTTCGTGACGTTGATCACCGTGTTGCTCACGTTCACCTGCCGGAAGTAATCGCGCGTGACGTGATACGGCGGGACGTAAACCTCGCGTGGCCCGAGCGGGAACCAGCCGATCGCCGGTCCCGACGACACGGCGACGCTGAAGCCGCTGCCGCCGATGAACGCGACGAGTGCCGGCGCATACACGGCGCGCACGGAGCGCGGTCCCGGGACCCAGCCCCAGCCACGGTCGAAATGGGCCCAGCGTCCGTAGTGGAACGGCGCGAAGCCCCACGGCGCGTCGTCGACCCACGTCCAGCCCCACGGATCGATCCACGCCCAATGTCCGTCGCGATACGGCGCCCAGCCCGTCGGGATGCTGCGCGGGAACCACACGTTGCCGTACGTCGACTCGACGGTCCACGTTCCGTAGCGGTCGAGATCCTCGTAACCGATCACTTCCGGCGACACGTAGCGCGCCGTGGCGACGTAACGACGTTCGCGATCGCGCACGAAGCGGTCGAACGCGTCGGGCGGCGGCGCCTCGACGAACTCGCTGTCGCGGATGTCCGTGCCGTAGAAGCGATACGCCTGATTGGAAAGGATCGTGTACGCCGCGCTTTCGCCGTAGACTTCGCCGCGGCCCTCGCGCACCGCCACGAGCGTCGATCCGTCCTGCGAGTCGACCTCGATCCGGTAGCGGCCGGTGCGCGTGATCGAGAACGCGAGATTCGGCGTATCGACTTCGATCACGTAGCCTGCCGGAAGCCTGCGCACCTGCGCATCGAGCACGCCTTCGTGCACCTGCAGTTGCACGATGCGATCGTCGAGATTGGCGACGGTCACGCTCGTCCGGTCGCCCAGCCACCACGTGCTGTTGTCGACGGCGAGTTCCGCGCGCGAGCCGGCGTCCGACCACAGCCGGTCACCGGTGACGATCGGGCGATTGAGGCGCGCCTCGACCCATTCGTCGCTGCCTGCCGGCGAGAAGCTCACCTGACCGTCGAGATAGGCCATGCGTCCGACGCGCACCGGGGGATCGACGTCCGACCCATAATCCATCTGCGCCTGCGCGAACGCAGCGATCGGCAGCAACGCGCTGATCATGAGGACGATTCGTGTCGCCCACGTTCTGGCTCGTGTCATCGCAACTCCATCCCGTCGTCGTGTGGGTTGACGTCCTACACGCGTCGTCGACGCGACGCGCGCACTTGTAATTGCTGCTACCGCCGATGCGACCGTGCGTGCGGACGCGCGCACGTTCGTAGTGCCCACGCAAACATCGCACCATCCAAAACGCGCGTCGCGCGCGTTTCGATGACACGCCGGCAGGTTCGTCGCCTCGCGGCGACACTCGTATCCGTCGACGATGCGAAAGGCGTGCGTCCGTCGCGTGCGTCCGCAACGGGGGTTGCGCGCAGGTATCATGACGCCCCGACCGTGAGCGCGAGCCTCGCGTCGCACCGCGCGGTGCGTCACGAAACGGCAGCCCCGGCAAGCGGTCGAAATCGACATTCGCGAAACCACCGATGCAGGAGCATTCGATGAAACGATCGATCGCGCTCTCGGCCCTCGCGATCGCGCTCGCCTGCGGCTCGTCCGCACTCGCGCAATCGTCGCCGCCACCGCTTCCGGAATTGACGCCCGAGCAGTCGCAAACCGTCGAGCAGCGGCTCGACGCGTATCGCACGCAAACCGAGCAACGCGTCTCGCGCGGCGAGATCACGCCCGACGAAGCCGATCGGCTGATCGCGTGGCGCGAGTGGCAGATCGCGCGCCAGGTCGCAGGTGCCGGCAGTGCACCTCCGAGCGACGTTCCGCCCGACTACACGCCACCGCAGGGACAACCCTACGACGATGCGGCGCCCGCGCCACGCGACTACGTCGTCGTGCAGCCCCCGCCCTACTACGGCCCGTACTATCGCTATCCCGCGCCCTACTACTACCCGCCGTATTACGCGCCGCCGCGCGCGTACTACTGGGGACCGACCGTGTGCGCGGGCGGCTTCGGCCGCCGTTTCGGCGGCCGGATCTGCTTCTGACGAACGCTCTGCGAAGCGGTGCCGCCGCGCGTGCGCGCGCGGCGTGCGTGCTGTCGCTGGCGCTGATGGCGCTCGTCGCCGCCGACGCGTGCATCGCGTTCGGATTCGACGACGTCGCGCAACGTGCGCAGCAACTCGCCGCCTCGGGCTACAAGAAGCCGGACGTCGCGCTCCCGAAGGCGCTGCAGGAGCTCACCTACGACCAGTATCGCGACATCCGCTACAAGCCGGACCAGGCATTGTGGCGCA
This sequence comes from Casimicrobiaceae bacterium, assembly GCA_035717085.1. GTDB lineage: Bacteria > Pseudomonadota > Gammaproteobacteria > Burkholderiales > Casimicrobiaceae > VBCG01. The sequence continues at coordinate 3,494 of DASTIY010000105.1, forward strand.
AGGCAAAGCTGCCGTTCGAGGTGATGTTCTTTCACCAGGGGCTGTACTACAACTACCCGGTGAAGATCCACGAGGTGACCGCGAGCGGCGTGCGCGACGTCGCGTTCAGTCCCGATCTTTTCGATTACGGCCACAACAATCTCGATCCCAACGCGCTGCGCGGCCTGGGCTTCGCCGGCTTCCGCGTGCACTACGCGGTCAATTCGCCGAGGTACAAGGACGAGGTGCTCGTGTTCCTCGGCGCGAGCTACTTCCGCGCGCTCGGCAAGGGCCAGCGCTACGGCATCTCGGCGCGCGCGCTCGCGATCGACACCGCGCTCATGTCGGGCGAGGAATTTCCGCGCTTCACCGAGTTCTGGATCGAGCGCCCCGACGCGAATGCGCGCGAGCTTCGCATCTACGCGCTGCTCGACTCGCCGTCGGCGAGCGGCGCGTACCGCTTCGTGCTGAGGCCCGGCGTCGATACGGCGCTCGACGTGCGCGCACGGCTCTTCCTGCGCCAGAACGTGGCGAAGCTCGGGCTCGCGCCGCTGACCAGCATGTATTACTTCGGCGAGAACCATCGCCTCGGCATCGACGATTTCCGCCCCGAGGTGCACGATTCCGACGGCCTTTCGATTCAATCGGGCACGGGTGAATGGATCTGGCGGCCGCTCGTGAATCCGAAGCGACTCCTCGTCACGTCGTTCGCCGTCGACAATCCGCAGGGCTTCGGCGTGCTGCAGCGTGACCGGCATTTCCACGACTACGAGGATCTCGAGGCGCGCTACGAGACGCGACCGTCGGTGTGGATCGCACCGAAGGGCAAATGGGGCGGCGGCCGTATCGAGCTCGTGCAGATCCCGACGCCCGACGAGACGAACGACAACGTCGTCGCCTACTTCGTCCCCGACGCCGCGCCGGCGCCGCAGCAGGCCTTCGATTACGAATACGAGATGCTGTGGCAGAAGGAGCGCGAGACGCTGCCGACGCTCGCGCACGTCTCGCAGTCGCGGCGCGGACACGGTTATCGGCGCAAGCCGGACGACAGCATCGCCTTCATGATCGACTTCGAAGGCGACGCGGTTGCGAAACTGCCGTTCGACACACCGGTGCAAGGCGTGGTGAGCGCCGACGCGAACGTCGAGATCGTCGAGGTGAACGCGTATCGCAACGACGTGACGAACGGATGGCGGCTCGCATTGCGCTTCAAGCGCCACGACGACAAGAAGCCCGCCGAGCTGCGCGCGTTCCTGCGCAGCGGCAGCGCCACGCTGTCGGAGACGTGGAGCTACATCGTGCCGGCGCAGTAAATGAACATGAGACCCGCAGGGCCGCCCCAAGGGTCGAATTCCGCCCCCGCCGGGGGCAGCGCAGCGGCGGAGCCGCAAGCGTGGGGGGATCACGACCCGTTGCCGTTTTATCTCGCCCGCCTTCCGCTCGAGCCGACGCGGCGTGCGGCCATCGAGCGCGACGTCGACGACGCGAAGGATGCGGCCGACGCGCTCGCGCGCGTCCATGCAGCGCTCGCCGACGAGGCGAGCGCGGGCACGAGCGCGTTCGCGACGATCGGCGCGCGGCTGCGCCTCGCGACGCACGCGCGTGCGCTCGACACGCGCGACGTGCACGGACGCGAGCGGCTCGAGACGACGCCGCGGCTGGCGCGAAGCCCGATGGCACCGCACGCGTGGCCCGGGAAGCACGCCGGCGACACGTCACCGATCTGGGGCGATCGGCGGCATCCGGCGCGGCCACGCCATCCCGGCAGCCGCTGGCGACGCCAGGCATCGCATCGGCGCATCGTGCTCGTCGCGCTGATCCTCGCGCAGACGCTCGTCGCCACCGACTACATGGCGCAAGTGCTGCCTTACCACGGACGCGAGCCGCTCGAAGTCGCGCTGCTCGTGCTCTTCGGCATCCTCTTCGCGTGGATCTCGGCGGGCTTCTGGACGGCGGTCGCCGGCTTCTGGCTGCTCGCGCGCGGACGCGACCGCTACGCGATCTCGCGCCATATGATCGGCGACGCGCCGGCGGCGATTTCGGCCGATGCGCGCACCGCGGTCGTGATGCCGATCTGCAACGAGGACGTGCCACGCGTGTTCGCGGGCCTGCGTGCCACGTACGAATCGCTGCGTGCGACCGGTGCGCTCGACCGCTTCGATTTCTTCGTGCTGTCCGACACCGGCAATGCGGACACGCGAGTGGCCGAGCTCGACGCGTGGTTCGCGCTGTGCCGCAATGTCGACGGGTTCGGCCGCATCTTCTATCGCTGGCGCCAGCACCGCATCAAGCGCAAGAGCGGCAACATCGCCGACTTCTGCCGGCGCTGGGGCCGCAAGTACCGCTACATGATCGTGCTCGACGCCGACAGCGTAATGAGCGGCGAATGCCTGACCGGCCTTGTCCGCATCGCCGAGGCGAATCCCGACGCCGGCATCGTGCAGACGGCGCCGCGCGCCGCCGGCCGCGACACGCTCTACGCCCGCGTGCAGCAGTTCGCCACCGCCGTCTACGGGCCGCTCTTCACCGCGGGCCTGCACGCGTGGCAGTTCGGCGAATCGCATTACTGGGGGCACAACGCGATCATCCGCGTGGCGCCGTTCATCCGTTACTGCGCGCTCGGCCGGCTGCCGGGCCACGGCGCGCTCTCGGGCGAGATCCTCTCGCATGATTTCGTCGAGGCCGCGCTGATGCGCCGGGCCGGGTGGGGCGTGTGGATTGCGTATGATCTGCCCGGCAGCTACGAGGAGATGCCACCGAACCTGATCGACGAGCTCGCGCGCGATCGGAGGTGGTGCCAGGGGAACCTCATGAACTTCCGCCTCTTCTGGATGAAGGGCCTGCACCCCGCGCATCGCGCGGTGTTCATGACCGGCGTGCTCGCGTACCTGTCCGCGCCGCTGTGGTTCCTGTTCCTGATCTTGTCGACGGCGCTGCTCGCGATCCACACGCTGTCCGAGCCGCGCTACTTCACGCAGCCCTACCAGCTCTTCCCGCTGTGGCCGCAATGGCGCCCCGAATGGGCGCTCGCGCTGTTCTCGGCGACCGCGCTGCTCCTGTTCCTGCCGAAGATTCTCGCCGGCCTCCGCGTCGCCATCGCGGATCCGCACGGCTATGGCGGGCGCCTGCACCTCTTCGCGAGCGTCGCCGCCGAGATGGTCGTCTCCGCGCTGCTCGCGCCGATCCGCATGCTGTTCCATACGCAGTTCGTGGTGATGGCGCTGATCGGCCGTTCGCTTCGCTGGAAATCGCCGCCGCGCGGCGACAGCGAGACGAGCTGGAGGATGGCGCTCGAGCGTCACGGCGTGCACACGCTGATCGGCGTCGCGTGGGCGTTCGTCGTCGGGCTGCTGAACCCGTCGTACCTGTGGTGGCTCGCGCCCGTCGTCGGTGCGCTCGTGCTGTCGATTCCGCTGTCGGTGATCACGAGCCGCATCGGCCTCGGACGAAAGCTCCGCCGTCGCAAGTACTTCCTGATTCCGGAGGAAGCGAGCCCGCCGCCGTTGATCCGCGCGACGCGACGCTACTGGCACCACGCAGCAGCGCCGGCGGATCTCACGACCGCCGTCGTCGATCCGATCGTCAATGCGCTCGTCTGCGCGCAGGCGGTGATGCGTCCCGTCTACGGCTGGCCGCGCGAAGCGCTGAGCGACGCGCTCGTTTCGCGTGCGCTGCGCAACGGGCTCGCCGCGCTTTCGCCGCAGGACCGCAGCGCGCTCCTCGCCGATCCGGCCGCCCTTTCGGCGCTCCACGTCGCGGTGTGGACCGCGCACGATGCGCATCCTTCCTGGCGTGCGGCGATCGAGCAGCGTCCGTCGCGGATGCGCGCGCTGCAGGACGCGGCCGACCGCGCGGCACCGCGGGCGGAGCCGGCGATCGCCGCGTCGAACGCCGTCCACGGCTAGGCGCGCGATGAGTCGCGAACGGGATCCGATGCGCGAGCACACGATCGCGGCACGCGCGGCGCACCGCGTCGAGTCGCTGCTCGATTCGATCTGGCCGTTCCTCGCGATCGTCGTCGTCCTGGTCGCGCTGGCGCTGACCGACTTCCTGCTCGTCGAGCCGGCGCATGCCGCGCGCGTCACGCTGCTCGTGCTTCGCATCGTCGCCGGCATCGCACTGCTGGTGCTGGCCGCGCTCACGCTGCGCCGCCTGTTCGCACAGCGCGCGAAGCTGTCGGAGGCGTTGCGCGCCAGCGAGGAGCGGCTCGTGAGCTCGCTCTCGGACATCCAGAAGCGGCGGCAGGCCGAGGCACTGCTCTTCGAGGAAAAGGAGCGCGCGCAGGTCACGCTCGCATCGATCGCCGACGCCGTCGTCACCGTCGACACGTCGGGACGCATCGACTATCTGAATCCCGTCGCGGAACGCCTGACGGGTTGGCCGCTCGGCGAGGCGCGACAACGCGCGGTCGCCGAAGTGTTCGCCGTCGTCGACGAGCAGACCGGCGCGCCGATCGCCGATCCGGTCGCGCGCGCGCTCACCGACGGCGAGGTGGTCGAGGCCGAGGGCAACGTGGTGCTGCTGTGCCGTGGCGCCGAATCGATCGCGATCGACTACAGTGTCGCGCCGATCCGCGACCGCGCGGGCAACATCGTCGGCGCCGTGCTCGTGATCCAGGACATGAGCCGCGAGCGGCAATACGCGGCGCGGCTTTCCAACCTCGCGAGTCACGATGCGCTGACCGGTTTGCTCAATCGGCGCGAGTTCGAGCAGCGCGTGCGCGCGCTCGTCGAGACGCGCGACGGCCAGGTCGGGCAGCATGCCGTGCTCTATCTCGATCTCGATCAGTTCAAGGTCGTGAACGACACGAGCGGGCACGCGGCGGGCGACGAGCTGCTGCGCCAGGTCGGCGCGCTCCTGCGGCCGCGACTGCGCGAAGGCGACGTCCTCGCCCGCCTCGGGGGCGACGAGTTCGGCGTGCTGCTGCCGCATTGCCCGCCGGCACCGGCGCTGCGCATCGCCGACGCGCTGCGCAAGGCGATCGTCGACTTTCGCTTCGCGTGGCGCAACCGGTCGTTCACGATCGGCGTCAGCATCGGTCTCGTCAATCTCGCCGACGGTCCGCACACGCTCGCGAGCGTGCTCTCGGCCGCCGATGCCGCGTGCTACCTCGCGAAGGACAAGGGGCGTAACCGCGTGCAGGTGTACCGGCCGGAGGACAGCGAAGTCGCGGCGCGGCGCGGCGAGATGGAATGGGTGCACCGCATCCATCGCGCGCTCGCCGAGGATCGCCTGTGCCTCTACGCGCAACCGATGCGGCCGATGCATCCCACTGCGATCCACGTCGAGCACGAGGAGCTGCTCGTGCGCCTGATCGACGAGGAAGACGAACTCATTCCCCCGATCGCGTTCATTCCCGCGGCCGAGCGCTACCACCTGATGCCGACGATCGACCGCTGGGTGATCCGCACGGCGTTTCGGGTTCTCGCCGAGCGACGCGCCGAAGGCAGCGCAGGCGGCACCTACGCGATCAACATCTCGGGCGCGTCGATCGGCGACGAGGAATTCCTCGACTACGTGCGCGAGAGCTTCGCGCGCTTCCGCATTCCGCACGCGTCCATCTGCTTCGAAATCACCGAGACGACCGCGGTCACGAGCCTGTCGAAGGCCGCCGAGTTCATCGGCGCGTTCCGCGAGCCGGGTTGCCGCTTCGCGCTCGACGATTTCGGCGTCGGTGTTTCCTCGTTCACCTATCTCAAGCAATTGCCGGTCGACTACCTGAAGATCGACGGCAGCTTCGTGAAAAACATGCTGAACGATCCGGTCGACGCGGCGATGGTCGAGGCGATCCACCGCATCGCACGCGTTATGGGCAAGCAGACGATCGCCGAATCGGTCGAAAGCGCAGCGACGCTCGACGCGCTGCGCAGCGTCGGCATCGATTACGCGCAAGGCAACGCGATCGCGCCACCTTCGATGTTCGCGCCGCCCGGCATGCGATCGCGGCACATCGCCGAGCGCGCTCGCCACGACGCCGAGCGCGCGCGCCCCGGCGAGCGTCCGGGCGACGTCGAGCGCCGGCGCGCGCGCGCAGAAGCCGCGCCCAAACTCGTCACGACGAACCCGCAACCGTTCCGGCAGGGAGCAGGCAACCGATGAACGAATCGACGAAAAGCGCCATCGTAACGGGAGGCGGCAGCGGCATCGGTCGCGCGGTCGCGCTCGCACTCGCGCGCGCCGGCTACCGTGTCGCGCTCGCGGGACGGCGCGAGGCGCCGCTGCACGACGTGGTGCGCGCCGCCGGCGAGCGCAGCGCGTCGTTGCTGCCGATCACGACCGACGTGACGGACGAGACCTCTGTCGCGCGCCTCTTCGACACGGTGCGCGAGCGCTTCGGGCGCCTCGACCTGCTCTTCAACAACGCCGGTACCGGCAGCCCGCCAGTGGGCCTCGAGGACCTGCCCGTTGCGACGCTGCGTGCGGTCATCGACACGAACCTGCTCGGCGCGTTTTTCTGCACGCAGCACGCGATTCGCCTGATGAAGGCGCAAACGCCGCGCGGTGGGCGGATCATCAATAACGGGTCGATCTCGGCGCACGCGCCGCGCCCGAATTCCGCGCCGTACACGGCGACGAAGCACGCGATCACCGGGCTCACCAAATCGACGTCGCTCGACGGACGCAAGTACGACATCGCGTGCGGGCAGATCGACATCGGCAACGCCGCGACCGACATGACGGCGCGAATGAAGGCCGGCGTGCCGCAGGCGAACGGCGAGATCGCCGTGGAGCCGGTGATGGACGTCGAGAACGTCGCGAGCGCGGTCGTCTACATGTCGGGGCTGCCGCTTTCCGCGAACGTGCAGTTCATGACGGTCATGGCGACCAAGATGCCCTTCGTCGGGCGCGGCTGAGCCCTGCGCGCTACGAGCAGCCGCGCAGCAGAAAGACGATGACGAGGATCGGCACCGGCACGCCGATCAGCCACGCGAGGACGTAGCCCCAGCGTCCCTCCTGCCAGCGAGCGAGCGTGGGGCGCTGGCGCATCCCCGCTCAGACGCGACGCTCGCGCTGCGGAACGGTCCCCGCGACGTGCGATTCGATGATATCGGGCGCCGTCACCGGGTCGAAGTCGGTCCAGCGGCCGTCGCGCCACGTGCCGTCGGCGCGCTCGATCATCCGCGCGCCCTGATCGCGCAAAAGGTCGACGGCCAACGCTTCCGATTCGGGTTCCGCGGTGTTGACCGCGACCATCACGCCGGCGGGACGGGGTTGCGGCGCGTGCTCGTCGGATCCCATGCGGCCGACCGCGCCCGCGAGCGACCCCGCGTACGCACCTGCAGCGGCACCGCCGGCCACGCCGAGCGGACCGACCACCGGCGTCGCGGCGAGCCCCGCGATCGCCCCGACGGCCGTCCCGATCGCCGCACCCTTTACCGCCCCGCTGTCGCCACCCTTTGCTTTCGGATCGACGGGCTGGTCGCCGCCGGTCGGCAGCGCGTCGTGACGGCCCGGTGGGCCGAGCGTGAATTGATCGAGGTCGCTCGCGTCGAATCCCGCGTCGCGAAGCCCGTGCGCCGCGCTCGTCGCGCGTTGCTCGGTGTCGAATACGCCTGCCACGATGCGCGTCATCAGCCTTTCCCCAGCGAGACCCCGGTCGGTCGGAGTCGACGAAGGTCAGCGTAGCCGCGATTGGCGAGGCTCAGGATCGGCTGCGACCGGAATCCCGTGTAAGGATTGTGCCTACTTCAGGCGGGAATCATTGCCCGCGCTCGACCGCCGGGCTTCCCGGGCACGCGGGCACCTTGCCCCAATAGCCGTCGCAATAGCGGAAGCGCACGCGCTGCCCGCATACGACGCGGGCGATGAAGTCCTCGCGCGTGCATTGCGAGAGTTCGAGGTCCATTCGCGCCCAGCGATCGGAGACCGGCGCGGCGACCGGCGGCGCCATCGCGACCGCCGGCGGGCGCGACGTCGCGGGCGCGGCGGGCTGCGCGGTGGTGGTCGTCGGCGCGGCTTGCGGCGCAGTCGCCACCTTCGGCGCGTCGGGCGCGCGCATTGCCGGGCGTGCCGGGCGGGCCGCCGTGTGAGCCGGCGGGAGCGGCGTGATCTCGACGGGCTGCGGCGCTTCCGCCACTGCCGGTGGCGGCTCGGCGTGCGCTTGCGTGACATCGGCCGCGTTGGCGTTCTCGGCCGTCCCGGTTTCAGTCGCGGTCTCCGCGGCCGACGGCGGCGCGACTTCACCCGTTGCGCTGCTCGCCCCCGGCGTGCGGGCTGCCTCGTCCGTCGGCGTCGCGACTGCATCGGCGGTGATCGCCGAGGGCGCGTAGAACCGCCACGCCGTTACCGCGGCCACGGCGCCGACGACGAAGCACGCGACGACAAGGCTGATCGCGAGCGTACGTCGCGTCGGTGCGTCGGCGTACGCGGGTCGCGTTACCGGGTCGCACTCCTCCTTCGGATCGCGCGCGCGGGCGGCGCTCGGCAATTCGACGATCGCCGCGCTCGTGGTCGCGAGCGACGCCAGTTCCGGGATGGCCTCGGCGTGTGCCGCGTTCGCCGCTTCGCGGCGGCCGCGCGCAGCCGTCGCCGCCGCGGCCACGGCTGCGATCGGCGTCGCCTCCTGCTCGGCGCCGCAATGGATGCAATAGCGCGCCCGGGCGGGGATCGGCTTGTGGCAGTTCGGGCAATTCATCGCGTGGAGCCCTCGCGGGCCGGGCGGCGACGGGCGCCGTCCATCGTGCCTCAAATCGACCAACCGTAGAAGCGATGCGCGTTTTTACACGACGACCGGTCGGCGTCGTGGCACGGCGGCGCTACGGCGTGGATCGTGCGCCGGCCACGCGTGCCGACGCTACTCCGCCATCGCCGCGGCGGGCGGCCCCTGCCCCGGGCGGCCGGGCTTCAGCAGCATGACGAGCGGAATCATCACGAGAAAGCTCAACACGATCACCCAGAACGCGCGCAGCAGGCCGAGCATCTGCGCCTGCACCGCCGCCTGCTGCGCGATGATCGCGAGCCCCTGCCCCTGTGCCTTGAGGTGCAGCGGATCGAGGTACTGCTGCAGTTCCGGTCGGTACGGATCGACATAGCCGCGCAACACGCCCCAGCTCGCCTGCGCGCCGCGGGCGAGCGACACGCTGACGATCGAGATGCCGATCGACGAGCCGATCGAGCGGATCAGGTTGTAGACGCCGGCCGCTTCCGCCGTCAGCGTCTTCGGCAGCGTGGCGAACGCGATCGCGGACAGCGGCACGAACACGCAGCCGATGCCGATGCCCTGAAGTACGAGGGGTACGATGAGCGACGTCGACGTCGTGTTGAAGCTCACGTTCGTCATCATCCACGCGCCGATGGTGCCGCACACGATGCCGAAGTAGATGAGCGGCTTCGCGCCGACGCGGCCGATGACGCGGCCGACGATCAGCATCGCGAGCAGGCTGCCGAAGCCGCGCGGCATCATCGCGAGCCCCGTTTCGAACGTCGGGTACTGCAACACACTCTCGAACAGCACCGGCTGCAGCAACAGGCCGCCGAACAGCGACAGCCCCATCGACGCGCCGACGATCGACGCGGCCGTGAAATTGCGGTCGGCGAAGACGTGCAGGTTGATGAGCGTGTGGCGCTTCGACATGACCGAATGCGCGACGAAGAGCACGAGGCCCGCCGCGAGGATCGCTGCCGACCAGCGGATCGACGAAGCGTCGAACCAGTCCTCCTGCTGGCCGCGATCGAGCAGGTATTGCAGGCCGCCGATGAACATCGCGAGGAACGCGAGGCCCCACCAATCCATGCCGCGTTCCTTCACCGGCGTGTCGGGTACGTGTCGCGCGGCGAGCAGGAACGACAGCACGCCGACCGGCACGTTGATGTAGAAGTTCCATCGCCAGTTGACCGCTTCGGTGAGCCATCCGCCGAGCGTCGGCCCGAGGATCGGTGCGACCATCACGCCCATGCCCCAGATCGCCATCGCCTTGCCGCGGTCGCGCACCGGGTAGATGTCGACCATGATGGCCTGCGACAGCGGCACGAGCGAAGCGCCGAAGATGCCCTGCAGCAGACGGAACAGCACGATCTCGGTGAGCGAAGTCGCGATGCCGCACAGCGCGGAAGCGATCACGAAGCCCGCGATGCTGATCAGAAGGTACTTCCGGCGCCCGAGGCGATCGGTGAGGTAGCCCGTCATCGGCATCACGATCGACGAGGCGACGATGTAGCTCGTCAGCACCCAGCTGATCTGGTCGAGGGACGCGCCGAGTTCGCCCGCCATGTGCGGCAGCGCGACGTTGACGATCGTCGTGTCGAGCACCTGGATCACCGTGGCGGCCATCACCGCCATCACGACGAAGAAACGCGAACCCTGCGCGGGCCTGTCCATCGACGACGCGCTACTTGGCGACGGAGACGCTCACCGTAGCCGTCGCGCCCACGCGCAAGGGAAGATGCGGATCGGGATCGTCGACGCTGACGCGCACCGGCACGCGCTGCGCGATCTTCACCCAGTTGCCGTTCGCATTCTGCGGCGGCAAGAGCGAGAACGCGGCGCCGGTGCCGCCGGCGAGGCTTTGCACCGCGCCGTGGAACGTGTGGTCAGGGTACATGTCGACGACGATCGTCGCGGGGCGTCCCGGCACGACGCCGGTCAACTCGGTTTCCTTGAAATTGGCGTCGACCCAGAAGCTGTGCGCCACGACGATCGCGAACAGCGGATTCCCCGGCGTGACGACGGTGCCGGGCGTCAGGTTGAAGTTCGTGATCCAGCCTTCCTCCGTCGCGCGCACGGTGGTGTGCTCGAGATCGAGCTTCGCCTTCTCGACTTCGGCCTGCGCGACGCGCACGGCGGGCGTCGTATCACCGTTTTTCGACAGCGCTTCGCGCGCCTTCGCCAGGTGCGCCTTCGCCGCCTCCACCGCGGCCTGCGCCGTGCGCACGCGCGCCTGCGCGTCGTCGAGCGCCTGCTTCGACACGAAGTTGCGCTGCACGAGCTCGGTCGTGCGCCGCAGTTGCGACTCCGCGTTGTTGAGCGACGCCGTCTGCTGCGCGACGTCGGCCTGTGCGGCGAGCACGTCGGACTGGTCCTGCCGCGTGCCCTGCTCCGCGAGTCGCAGCTTGCCCTCGCTTTCCGCAAGCGCCGCCTCGAAGGGACGGCGGTCGACCTCGAACAGCACGTCGCCCTTGTGCACGTACTCGTTGTCGTGGATGTCGACCTTCACGATCGGCCCCATCACGAGCGACGACACCTGCACGATGCGCGCGTTGACGTAGGCGTTCTCGGTTTTCTGGTACAGCGAATTCTCGTGCCACCACCACGCCGCCGCGATCGCGGCGATCACGAGCCCGACGAGGATCAGGATGCCGCGCGGCGAGAGCCGGAACGTGAGCTTCGTCATGCGCGCAGCCCCTCGATGCGCTCGCGCACCTTCCCGAGGAGCGCCGCGAGCGTGTCGATCTCGTCGTGAGTGAGGCCGCTCGTGACGTCGCGGCGGAGCTCGCGTGCGATCGCCTGGATCGACGTCACGAGGCGGCGCGCGCGCGGCGTCAGCACGATCGCGTTGCGACGCCGGTCGCCGGGAACGGTGGTGCGCGCCACGAGCCCGTCGCGCTCCATGCGATCGACGAGCGCGACCGTCGCCGGCGCGCCGATTTCGAGCCATTCCGAGAGCTCGCGCTGGACGAGCGTACCGCCTGCACGCGACAACGCGAACAGAGCCTGCCATTGCGCGCGCGTCAGGCCGAGCGGACGAAGCCTGCGATCGAGCTCGCCGCGCCATCCCTTGGATACCGAATGCAGCAGCAGTCCGAGCGCGTCGGCGCGCTCGGGCGATGCGGGCTGCGCGCGCGCCGCCGCACGGCGTCCTTCCATTTGCATGTGAGTAGTTCGCATGCGAACCATTATCGGGGATTGCCGGGCGGCTTTCAACGGGGGCCGGGCCACGTCGTCGTCGCGTGCGACAATCCGCCCTTTTTTCACGACGCCGCCTTCATTCATGCCCGCCCGCAACGAGAAGACATCGCGCACGTCGCCGAAATCCGGAGCCGGCGCATCCGACGGCAAGCGTCCGGCCAGGACGTCCGGCGCGTCGGCGGCGGCCCCGAGCGCACGTCCGAAGCGCGCCTACGTCGTGCGCCATTCGCCGATTCACGGGCGCGGCGTGTTCGCCACGCGAACCATTCGCAAAGGCGCCGACATCATCGAATATCGCGGCCGCCGCGTGTCGATGGAGGAGGCCGACGAGCTCCCCGACAGCGATCCGAAGAATCCGTATCACACGTTCCTGTTCGAGCTGAACGACGGCCGCGTAATCGATGCGGCGGTCCGCGGCAACGCGGCGCGCTGGATCAACCACAGCTGCCGCCCGAACTGCGTGCCGTACGAGGACGATCGCGGCCGCGTCTTCATCGAGGCGAAGCGCACGATTCGCGCGGGGGAGGAGCTCTCGTACGACTACAAGCTCAACGTCCCCGGCCGGCACACGAAGGCGCTGCTCGCGAACTACGTTTGCCGTTGTGGCGCACCGCGTTGCCGCGGCACGATGGTCGAGGCGCGCAAGAAGAAATAATCATGCGACGCCGACGATCCCTGCGAGCGTCGCGACGATCAGCACCCACACCGGATTGACGCGCGTCCAGGCGAGGAGCGCCGTCGCGATCAGCGTGAGCGCGAACGCACCTGCCGTGTGGTCCGCGCCGCGCGCCACCGTGTACCCGGTTGCGAGAATCAATCCGATCGCGATCGGCGATAGCGCCCGCTGCACGACCGCGCGAATCTTCGAATGCTGGAAGCGGTCGGCGAAGTGCCACGCGACGTAGCAGACCACCGACGACGGTCCGCAGGTCGCGAGCGTGGCGACGAGCGCACCGACGACGCCGGCGACCTTCCAGCCGACGAGCGCGACGACCATCGCATTGGGGCCCGGCGCGAGTTGCGCGAGCGCGAAAAGATCCGCGAAATCGCCGCTCGTCATCCATCCCTCGAGCTCGACGACGACGCGGTGCACCTCGGGGAGGATCGCGTTGATGCCGCCGACCGCGACGAACGACAGCGCCGTGAAGCGCACCGCGATTTCCGTCAGGATGTCGACGTGATTCACGAACGCCGTGCGTTCATCGCGTCGCGTGCCATTCGGCCGCGATCGCGACCACGACGAGCACGACCATCACCCACACGAGCGGCCATTGCAGCACGCCCACCGTGACGAACGCGACGCCGCCGATCAGCAGTCCGCGCGGCGGCGGACGCGTCTGCAGCAACAAGCGAATCGCGGTGCCGAGGATGAGGCCGGCGGCCGCTGCCGACGCAGCGCCGATCGCCGCGCGTGCGAGCGGATCGTGCGCGACCGACGCGTAGAACGCGGCGAGCAGCAGCACCACGCCGACGGGAACGAACAGGATCGCGCTCACCGCGATCAACGAGCCGAGCGGCCCGTGCGTGCGCGAGCCGATGATCACTGCGAGGTTGACCACGTTCGGCCCGGGCAGCACCTGGCAAAGGCCGATGAGTTCGGCGAATTCCCGGTCGCTCAGCCAGCGCCGCTCGTCGACGAGCACCCGCCGCGCCCACGGCAGCACGCCCCCGAAACCGAGCAAGCCCATCTTGAGAAAGCTCGCGAACAGCGCGTTGCGGGTGACGTTCGCGAACGACGCCGCGAGCGGCTTCGGGGACGAGGCGTTCATCGAGAAAGGCGCGATTCTATCCACCGCCGTTGCGGCACGCGCGCCTCGCCGTCACAATCGCGGGCGAACCGCATGCGCCGAGCCGCCACGAGATCCCGCACGTGCGCGCAGCGCGTAGGCGATCACCCCACAGACGATGAGCCCGAAGGGCCGCCCGAGGGCGAATCAGCCCCGGAGCGCGAAGCGCGAAGGGTAGTCCAGTGAGCCGCAAGCGACCCCTCCACCCGGCCGGCACGACCGTCGTGCTCGAGTACGACTCCAAGATCCTTGCCGACAATCCGCTCGGCGATCCCCATCGGCGCCGGCTCGCGGTGTGGCTGCCGCCGGGCTACGACAGCGGCACCGTGCGCGGGCACGGCAGCGGGCGCGGCAAGCGCTTTCCGGTCCTCTTCGACCTCGTCGGCTTCACCGGCTCGGGCCTCGCGCACGTCAACTGGCGACCGTTCGACGAGAACGTGCCCGAGCGTGTCGCGCGGCTCGTCGCCGAACGGCGGATCGGTCCGACGATCGTGGTGTTTCCCGATTGCTTCACGTCGATGGGCGGCAACCAGTACGTCAATTCGCCGGCGATCGGCCGCTACGCCGATTACCTCACGCGCGAGCTCATCCCGTTCGTCGACCGGGAGTTCCGCACGCTCGCAAGCCGCGATCATCGCGGCTGCTTCGGCAAGTCGTCGGGCGGCTACGGCGCGATCATGCATGCGATGAAGTACGCGAAATACTGGGGCGCGATCGCCGATCATTCCGGCGACGCGCTCTTCGACTTCTGCTATTTCACCGACTGGCCGCGCACGCTGAACGAGCTCGACAAGTACCGCAAGCGTCCGCGCGTCACGGGGCGGGTCGACATCCTGCGCGACGAGCGGGATGCCGGCGAGGGCGTCGACGACGGCCGCATCGCGCGCTTCCTCGAGCACGTGTTCGCGAAGGACAAGCTCGGCGACGCCGAAGTGCACGCGCTGATGAACCTCGCGATGGCGGCGACCTACGATGCCGATCCCGACACGCCGCTGGGCTTTCGCGTGCCTTTCAATCTCGAGACCGGCGAGCTCATACCGGCGCGTTGGCGCCGCTGGCAGCGCAACGATCCCGTCAACCTTGTCGGGACGTACAAGCGGAACCTGAAGTCGATGCGCGGCATCTACATCGACTGCGGATGGCGCGACCAGTATCACCTGCACTACGGAGCGCGGCTTTTGTCGAAGCGCCTCGCGCAACACGGCGTCGCGCACGTCTACGAGGAGTTCGACGATAATCACTCGTCGATCGACTACCGGATGGACGTCAGTCTTCCGTATCTCTATCGCGCGTTGAAGCCTTGAGGGCTGGCGCCGCACGAGCGGCAAGGGGGAGGCAATGCGTTGGGGCGATTTCAGGCGGAGCGAGAACGTCGAGGACCGCACGGGCCAGTCGTCGGGCGGCGGCTTTCCCGTCGGCGGCCTGCCGATCGGCGGTGGCGCGCTCGTCATCATCGTCATCGTGGGGATGCTGTTCGGCATCAACCCGCTCGACATGCTCGGCATGCTGGGCGGTGGCGGTGGCGAGACCGTGCAGCAAGTCGCGCCGCAGCGCGCGGCCAATAACCCGGCGGAGGCGACGCGCAAGGACTTCTCCGCGGCGATCCTCGGCGATACCGAGGACGTCTGGGGCGCCGTCTTCCGGCAGATGGGCCGCGAGTACGTGCCGCCGACGCTCGTGCTCTTCCACGGCGCGACACGCTCGGGCTGCGGCCTCGCGCAGGCGCAGGTCGGTCCGTTCTACTGCCCGGCCGACCGCAAGCTGTACCTCGACACCAATTTCTTCGACGAGCTGCGGCGTCGCTTCGGCGCGCCCGGCGAGTTCGCACAGGCCTACGTCATCGCGCACGAAGTCGGCCATCACGTGCAGAATCTGCTCGGCACGATGGAGCGCGTGCAAGGCGAAATGCAGCACGGCGGCGGCCGCGGCAACGCGCTGTCGGTGCGCCTCGAGCTGCAGGCCGATTGCTACGCCGGCGTCTGGGGCTTCTACGCGAAGAAGCGCAACCTGATCGACACGAGCGACATCCAGAGCGGGCTGCGCGCCGCATCGGCGGTCGGCGACGACAACATCCAGCGCGCGACGCAAGGGTACGTCGTTCCCGATTCGTTCACGCACGGCAGCGCGCAGCAGCGCACGCACTGGTTCCAGACGGGCCTCGAATCCGGCGATCCGCGCGAATGCAACACGTTCGCGCAGGGCTCCCCCTGACGCCGGCCGGCGGTGCTTGCCGGTTAATGCGCGCCGCACTTATGATCGTCGCTGAAAGGAGGCGGTCATGAAGACGCTCATCGCGTTGTCGATCGTCATGGTCGCAGCCGGCCTCGCCGGCTGCGCGCCGGTCGAGCTCACGAAGGCCGACGTCGACGGCAAGGTCGTGTGCAATCCCGACCGAATGGACGCCGTCGAGCGGGCGGCGCGGCGCGAGCACAAGGACGTGATCTGGCTCCATTGCCCGCGCGCCACGCTGCGCGTCGTGTCCTGATGCCGCGCGCCATCGCCGACTGCTGACACCGGCGGTGGCCGCACTCGCATGCCCCGGCTGCGGCCGGGCGATGACCCCGGTCGTGCTCCCGCGCGAGCCGCTCGCGCCGCTGCCCGTCGACACCTGCGACATCTGCCAGGCGGTCTGGCTCGACGCGACGGAGAGCCAGCAGATGACGCCGGGTGCGGTGCTGTCGATGTTCCGCGTGATCGCGGCGGCGAAGCCGACCGAGCGGCACGCGTACCCGGCACTGCTGCCCTGCCCGCGCTGCACGACGCCGCTGTCGTTGACGCAGGACATCCAGCACACGACGCGCTTCACGTACTACCGCTGCCGCTACGATCACGGGCGCTTCACGCCGTACGTGCAGTTCCTGCGCGAGAAGAATTTCATCCGGCCGATCGACAACGCCGAGATCGACCGGCTGCGCGCGGTCGTCACCACGGTGCGCTGCGTGAGCTGCGGCGGCCCCGTCCCGCTGGAGCGCAACGCGGTGTGCCCGTACTGCGGCGCGCCGATCATGCTGCTCGACCCCAATGCCGTCGAGCAGGCGGTCGACCGGCTGCAGATGCAGGAAGCGAAGCGAACGGCCGCGCCGACCCTTTCCGGCGACGCGGTCATCGCGATCGCCAACGTCGAGCGCGAACTCGCGAAGGCGCGACGTGAAGATGCCGGCGAAAGCGGCGTGGATCTCGTCATGCTGGGCTTTCGCGCACTCGACGCGGTGCTGTCGCGGTGACGCGTCGCGCGCGGCGTAGAATCGCGCCGTCCCGCCCATGGAGTCCTTCATGATCGATCGCGTCGTCCGCGCCGGCATCGCCGTCGCCTTCTCCGTCCTGACCGCCTCCGCCCTCGCGCAGCAAGCGGCCGCGCCCGCCGCCGCCGCGGGGCCGGTTCCGAAGCACACCTGCGGCAAGCCGTCCGAATATCCCGGCAATCTCGCGAGCGACGCGCAGAAACGCAACTGGCAGAAGGATTACGTCACGTACGTCGACTGCGTGAAGAAGTTCATCGAGGAGCAGCAGGCGCTCGCCGAGCCGCACGTGAAGGCGTCGAACGAGGCGATCAACGAGTACAACGCCGCCGTCAAGGCGTACAACGACGCGGTGCAGAAGGCGAACGGCGGATAGGCTTCACGTGTCCGCGCCGGCGCCGCTCGCAGCCGACGCGAAGGAGGCCTCGCCCGAGGTCCTCGCCCGCGTATTGCTCGAAGGCTTCGACCACCACTACGCGCTCTTCCGCGAGTGCGCGCAGGCGGCGCGGCGCTACTTCGAGGCCGGCAACTGGCTCGCGATCGCGCACATCGGCCGCGAGCGCATCGACTTCTACGACCGGCGCGTCGCCGAGACCGTCGCGCACATCGAGCGCGACTTCGCGGTCACGCGCGACGACGCGTTCTGGGCGCGCGTCAAGCGCGCGTTCATCGGGCTGCTCGCCGAGCATCGGCAGCCGGAATGCGCGGAGACGTTCTTCAACACCGTCTCGACGAAGATCCTGCACCGGACGTATTTCCACAACCGCTGCCTCTTCGTGCGGCCGTCGGCGTCCACCGAGTACCTCGACGACGGCGCGCCGTCGTATCGGTGCTACTACCCGCGCCGCCAGGGCTTGCGCGCGGCGCTGATCGACGCCGTTCTCGACCTCGGCTTCGAGCTTCGCTTCGCCGATTTCCGCAGCGACCTCGCGCACGTGCTCGCCGCGATGCGCAGGCACCTGCCGCGACCGTTTCGCCTCGATGCGAATTGCCAGATCCAGCTTCTGCGCAATCCCTTGCTGCGCAACCAGACCGCGTACGTGGTCGGGCGTCTGGTCAATGGCGATCGCACGCATCCCTTCGTCGTCGCGATCAAGCGGCGCAGCGACGAGCGCCTGTACGTCGACGCGCTGCTCGGCGACGCGGTCGAGCTCGCGCTGCTGTTCTCCGCCAATCGCGCGTATTTCCTGGTCGACATGGAAGTGCCGTCGGCGTACGTGCAGTTCCTGCGCGCGATCGTGCCCGACAGGACGCGCGCGGAGCTCTACACGATGCTCGG
>DASTIY010000106.1:0-8183 GCA_035717085.1 Casimicrobiaceae bacterium
CCGAATCCGGCGGCGATGTTCGCAGCGCTCGATCCGAAGGAGCTCGAGCGGCGGATCGGGGAGCTGCGCGTGATCGAGGGCTGGCTCGCGATGAGTCTCAACGTCACGCAGATGAGCATTCGCACGCTCGAGCTGCAGCGCACGTCGCTCGAGGCGCTGCAAGCGGCGCACAGGCCCGTCAGGCCGAAGCGCGTCGCGAAACGCCGCAAGGCGTAACGCGTTTTCTCAGCGGTCGTCCGCCGACGAGCGCGCGACGTGCTCCGCGTCGGAGCGTGACTTCGCGTGCCCGTTCGGCTGGGTCGTCGCCGCTTTCGCACTTCGCGTCCGCGTGTTGTTCGCCTTCGCGTTCTCGCCGACCTTCGCGTCGCGATAAAGCGCGGCGCAGTTCGCGTCCGGCGCATCGCCGAGGTCGATCAGCGGCAAGAGCGCGAGGGGCGGGGCGATCAGGCCGAGCCCGATCGCGGCGCCGACGCGCGCGAGCGGCTGGCCGAGCTCGGGCCGCACGACGGGTTGCTTGAAGGTTCCCCCGATGAGGATCGGGCCGCGCAGCGCGATCAGGCTGGGCTTTTTCGAATCGGCCCTGAGCTCGACGTCGTAGCGTTCGCGCGCGAAGTCGATGCTGCCGGTGCCGTGAATGAGCTCGGTGTCGCTGTCGATCACCAGTCGGTCGGGGACGAGCACGCCGTTTCGCGCATGCATCGCCGCGACCGCGCAGTGCAACTCGGCCTTCTCGTCGCCACCACGCATCAGGAGCGCCGTGACGCGCGCGAGATCGAGGTTCGTCAGCAGCAGCGAAAGCGTGCTCATCTCGCCGCCGCGCATCGCGAGCGCGGCCTGCCCGTCGAGGGAGCCGAGGAGCTGCGCGACGTCGTCGCCGGACGCCGTGAGCTGCGCGCGTCCGCCGAAGCGGCCCGCCGACCCGCGCGGCGATGCGAGCTGGGGAAACAGTCGCTTCAACTCGACCCGACGAACGTCGACATCGGCACGCGCGTGGGGCGGCGATTTGGCGAGCTCGATGACGAGGCGCGTCGACACGCGGCCATCCGCGATGCCGAAATCGAGCGGATCGAAGCGCATGACGCCGTCGGCGAGCGTCATGTGAAGCGCGAGGTCGTCGAGCGGAAAGCGTCCCCAGCGCACGCTCTTGCCGGCGAAGCGCAGGTCGACGTCGTGCGCGCGCAGCTTGTCGAGGTCGAACGGCTTGTCGGGAAGCACGCGCTCGCTCGCCGCGCGCGCGCTCGCCTCGCGTCGCTGCTCCGGCGTCTTCGCGCGCTTCCCCGGCTCGCCGGGCGGCAGGCCGATGAAGCCGCCGAGGTCCTTGTAGTCGAGCTTGCGCGACGTGAGGTTCGCGCGCGTCGCGGCGCGCGGCGCGGACGTATCGACGGTGAAATCGCCGGCGAGGTCGCTCGATCCCACCGTGCCGGCGATCTGCGTGAATCGCCACGCGCCCTTCTCGTGCTGCAAGCGGCCACCGAGCACATAGGGCGGCGTCCAGGGCAGCGGCGAGGGTACGATCGGGTAGAGCTTCGACAGATCCTTGCCGCGCATCTGCAGTGCGCCCTGCAAGTCCTGCGGCGCGGACGGCACGACGGTGCCGTCGAAATGGATCGCCGTCGACGCGCTATCGAGGTCGAGCTGCACCGGATACGGATCGTCGACCTGCCGCAATGCCGAAAAGCCGCCTGCGGTGCCGGCGAGCTTCAGCGGTCCGCCGCGCAACGTGCCGTCGCCTTCGAACTGCAAGCGCGATTCGCCGCGCGCATCCGCTGCCGTGCTTTGCACGGCGAGCGTGACGTCACCGGGCAGCGTCGCATCGCGGTATCGAAGCTGTCCGCGCGCGACGGTCAACACGCCGAGCAACGACGCGCCATGCGATCCGCCGGCGTTTGCGAAATGCCAGTTGGCGTCGCCGCGCGCGTTCCGCTCGAAGATGACGTGGGGTTCGACGAGATCGACGCGGTCGGGCGTCAGCCGGAACAGCGACGGCAGCGAGAACGTGAGAACGAGCGCTGGCGCGTGCGCCATCGGTTGCACGTCGGACCACGCCACGTTGGCGATCGACAGGTCGTTGACGACGATCGTGGTCGGCAGCCCGAGCCGTACATCGAGAGCGCCATCGATCGAGACCTTGCGCTGCAGGCGATCGCTGTAGTGCGCGGCGATCGGCGCGCGCAACACGTTCCACGGGAAGAACGCGATGGCGAGCGCGAGCGCGGCGACGACCGCCAACGCGATGCCGCCGTAGCGCAGGGCAGGATGCGCGGTGCGGGGCATCGGGCAAGGGTGCGCGGTCGAAACGACCCGATGAGCGTAAGCCGGGAGGCGGGCACCGGCAATCGCCGGGGACCGCCTGCTTGCGTAAGAAAGCGCTTACGCCGCGCCAAGCCACGCATCGCGAAGCATCGCGGCGCGCGGCGGCGGATCGGTGACGAGCGTGAGATAGCAGGTGTCGAGCGCAGGCGCCGAGAGCGTCAGCTCGACGTCGAAAAGCTCGTCGCGGCGAAACGCGTGCACGCGCACGCGCTCGCCGGGATCGCGTCGCAGCAACGCGCTCATTGCGTCCGGCGTCGCGCGCAGTCCGTCGAACGCGACGAGGACGTCGTTGGCGGCGAGGCCCGCGCGTTCGGCGGCCCCGTCGCGATAGGCGTGCTGAATGCGCATGTCGCTCGTGAGCTTCGCGTCGAATGCCGACGAAGGCAATGGAGTCGAGGCGGGCTTGCCGCCGCGATCGTTGCCGGACGCGGCCGCGCGCAAATGAAGCTCGACGCCGAACGCGGCGAGCAGCCGATCGAGCGGAGGATCTTCGGTGCCGTGCACGCAGCGCGCGAAGATTTCGCGCACGGCATCGCCGCCGAGCTCGCTCGCGACACGCTCGATCTCGCCCTCCGGCACACCGATGCCGCATGCGCCGAAGCGCGACCACAAACTGCGCATCACGTCGTCGAGCGACGTGTCGTCTTCGCTGCGCAGCGTCAGGTCGAGTGCGAGCGCGACGAGCGCGCCCTTCGTGTAATACGAGACCGTCGCGTTCGGCGAGTTCTCGTCGGGCCGATAGAACTTGATCCACGCGTCGAAGCTCGCGTCGGCGAGCGATTGCCGGCGCCGGCCCGGCATGCGCAGCACCGTGGTGATCGTGCGCGCGACGAGCTCGAGATAGCGCGCCGGCTCGATCACGCCGCTACGCACGAGCGCCAGGTCGTCGTAGTACGAGGTGATGCCTTCGTAGGCCCACAGCTCGCGCGTATAGTTCTCGCGCGACAGATCGTACGGCGCGAACGCGGCCGGCTTGATGCGCTTGACGTTCCACGCGTGGAAGTATTCGTGGCTCGCGAGGCCGAGGAAGTTGACGTACTCGTCGTTCGGCGCGACGAGACCCGGCCGCGGCAGCTCGTCGCGACGGCAGAGGAGACTCGTGCTGTCCCGGTGCTCGAGACCACCATAACCGTCGCCGACCGCCATCACCTGAAAAAGGTAGCGCTCGAACGGCGCGCTGCCGCCGAAGAGCTCGATGTGCGCTTCGCAAACGCGCTGCAGGTCGCGTGCGAGCCGATCGCGGTCGATGTCGACACGCCCGGTCAACGCGACCGCGTGCGGGACGCCGCGGGCGGCGAACGCGACCTCGATGAAATCGGCGATCTCGACGGGATGGTCGATGAGATCGTCGTAGCTCGCCGCACGGTAGCGTCCAAAGCCGCGCGCATCCACGGCCTCGGCGGCGAGCGTCGTCGCCACGCGCCATCGCGCATACGCATCGCCTTCGGGGGGCACGATGTCGAGCGTGCATGCCTCGCGTTCGTGACCGTCGGGACACAGGAACACCGCCGGACCGTTGAAGTAGCCGCGTGTCGCGTCGAGATACGCGGTCCGCACCGACAGGTCGAACGCGTAGACGAGGGCGATCACGGTGAGCGGCGCGCTCGTGGGCGCGGAACGCCACGTGTCCTTCGACACCTTGTGGATCGCGATCGGCGCGCCACCGGCCTCGGCGCGGACTGCGCTGAACTGCCGGGCAAATTCCCGGATCAAATAGCTTCCCGGAATCCACGCCGGAAGTCGAAAGCATTGCCCGTCCGGCGCCGGCCGCGGCACGGTGCAGCGAACCTCGAACAGGTGAGCGTGCACGTCGTGCGCCGCGATCTCGTAATGCATACCGGTCATGGTGAGCGAAGGGGCGGGCTATAGTCGCGTGCGGCGCGCCGCGCCACGCGGCATGAAGGCGGAACGCCGGCTGTCGGTTCTATGGAGGTGATGGAAGATGTGGTCGTCGCGAATCCTGAGCGTGCTTCGAATGGTCGCCGCGCTGCTGTTCATGTCGCATGGCATGCAGAAGATCCTGGGCTTCCCGGTACCGCGCCGCTCGCCGCTCGAGTTGCTCTCGCTGACCGGCGTCGCCGGCCTGCTCGAACTCGTCGGCGGCGCGTTGCTGCTGTTCGGACTCTTCACGCGACCGGTGGCGTTCGTGCTGTCGGGCCAGATGGCGGTCGCCTATTTTCTCGCGCACGCACCGCAGGGATTCTGGCCGATTGCGAACCGCGGCGAACTCGCGGCCCTCTACAGCTTCCTGTTTCTCTACCTGGCATTCGCGGGCGGGGGAGAGTGGAGTGTCGACACGCTGCTGCGGCGAGCGCGCGATCGCGGACCCGCTTCGCGGCTTGTCGGGCGCGCGCCGTGATCGCGAGGGCGCCCCGAAGACGAATCGAACGTCCGACCTGCCCCTTAGGAGGGGGCTGCTCTATCCACTGAGCTACCGGGGCGTCCCCGCATGGTACCGGATGGACGCCTCTAATCCCCTTGCGCCTCGTCATTCCCTGGCTCGATGCGAAGAACGGGTTTCCGCCCGTGGACTCGGCGTTGCGCGAGCCCAATGGCTTGCTCGCCGCCGGCGGCGATTTGTCGACCGCGCGCTTGCTCGATGCATACCGGCGCGGTATCTATCCGTGGTACAGCGAAGGCCAGCCGGCGCTATGGTGGAGTCCCGATCCGCGAATGGTCCTGTTCGTCGACGAGTTTCGGCCGTCGCGCTCGTTGCGCCGACGCGTCGCACGCCGCGAGTTCGACGTGCGCGTCGATACGGCGTTTGCGGCGGTCATCGCCGCGTGTGCGCGCGCGCCGCGCAAGGGGCAGGAAGGGACGTGGATCACGCCGGACATGATTCGCGCGTATGTGCGCATGCACGAGCTCGGGTATGCCCACAGCGTCGAGGCGTGGCGCGGTGGCGAACTGGTGGGCGGTCTTTACGGTCTCGCCCTTGGCAGCGTGTTTTTCGGAGAGTCGATGTTTGCGCGCGCGACCGACGCGTCGAAGGTATGCCTGGCGACGCTCGTCGCGTTGCTGCGCGACCAGCGCATGACGATGATCGATTGTCAGCAGGAAACCGAGCATCTCGCCTCGCTCGGCGCGCGTCCCATTGCGCGCGCCGAATTCGTCCGGCTGCTTTCGCAGCTCGTGACGCCGAGCACGACACCGAGCGGCTTCACCACCGGGCGCGTCGAGGAGGCGGTGTGACGCGTGGCGTTCCTGATCGCGCACTGTCTCCAGCTCGACGCGAGAGCCGCGCGCCATGAGCAAGCTCAACGACCTTCCGCTGGCGACGCTGCAGTTCTACGCGACGGCGCCGTATCCGTGCAGCTACCTGCCGGAGCGCGCCGCCCGCTCGCAAGTCGCGACTCCGAGCCACCTGATCGACGCACGCGTGTATAGCGAGCTCGTGCGCCTCGGCTTTCGGCGCAGCGGCGCGTTCACCTATCGTCCCTATTGCGACCACTGTCGGGCGTGCGTTCCGGTTCGGGTGCCGGTCGACCGATTCGCCCCGACGCGCTCCCAGCGTCGCGCTTGGCGAGATCACGGCACGTTACGCGCGGTTCGCCGTGACTTGGCGTACGATCCCGTGCATTACGCGCTCTACCTGCGCTATCAGCGGACGCGCCACCCCGGCGGCGGCATGGATCAGGACAGTCGCGAGCAGTACCAGCACTTCCTGCTGCACAGCAACGTGGCCACCGACCTCTATGAATTCCGTGAGGAAGGCCGGTTGCGGGTGGTGAGCCTCGTCGACCGGCTCGCGGACGGCCTGTCGTCGGTGTACACGTTCTTCGAGCCGGACCCGGCGGCGAGCTACGGCACCTTCAGCATTCTCTGGCAGATCGAGCAATGCCGGGCGCTCCGACTGCCTCACCTGTATCTCGGCTACTGGATTCGCGAGAGCCCGAAGATGGCGTACAAGGCCGCGTTTCGGCCGATCGAGGGGCTCGTCGGCGGTCGCTGGGTCACGTTGTAGCGGCACACGCTGTCATCTACAAGACATCGCACACCTGCTCCGAGAACACCCAGAAGACACTCGTTAGGACAATGGCATAAGTCATTGTCATAAAAGCGGTTTTGCCGATTTGCAACACTGGATCCGGTGCTCGCGCGCGTGTGCTATGTAGGCCTTGCACCGACAAGCGTAGGGTAGTGTAGATTACACGGGTGCCGCATTGCGGCAGGGTCCCCTTCCTCGACGTAACCTGCAACGGCAGTTGTCACTGGAGTCTCACATGAACATGGTGGCTGATTTCCCGGCGCTCGCGAATTCGCAGCAACTGCGTCAGATCGACGTCGAATACGACGCGGAGACGCGCACGATGTACTGGTGGATGAAACCCGCGCCGCGTCCGTGCTTCAACTCCGCATTCCTCGAGGAAGTCGAGCGTTTCGAAAACGGCGTCGAGCAGCACGGCGGATGGTTCCGTCACGAAGGCGTCGAGTGCAAGATCGAGAACGCCGTGTTCGGCAGTCGCATCCCGGGCGTGTTCAACCTTGGCGGCGACCTGTCGATGTTCATCAAGGCGATCCTCGCGAAGGATCGCAAGTCGCTCACGCATTACGGCGATCTCTGCATCAACAACATGCTGCGGCGAATCACCGGATTCGGCGCCGGCGTGATGACGTACACGCTATTGCAGGGCAAGGCGTTCGGTGGCGGCTTCGAATGCGCGCTGTCGAGCGAATTCATCCTCGCCGAGAAGAGCGCGAGCGTGTCGTTCCCCGAAGTGCTCTTCAACATGTTCCCCGGCATGGGCGCGCTGTCGCTGCTCGCGCGCCGCATCGGCATGCGCAAGGCCGAGGAAATCATCATGAGCGGGCAGGTCTACACCGCCAAGCAGATGTACGACATCGGCGTCGTCGACGAACTCGTCGAGGACGGGCAGGGCCTCGCCGCCGCACAGGCGCTGATCAAGGCGCGGCAGAAGCGACGCAACAGCTATCGCGCGATGTCGCTCGCCAAGCGCGAATTCCAGCCGGTCAATCACGCGGAAATGAAGGGGATCGTCGACGTGTGGGTCGACGCGGCGCTTCGCCTCGAGAACCGCGACCTGCGGATGATGGGCCGGCTCGTGCGCGCCCAGGACAAGCTCGCCAACAGCTGCGAGGAAGAGGACGTCGTCGATCAGCTCTTCGCGCGCGAGCCGATGGTCGTCAACGGCTAGTCGCTACATCCAAACGACGCGTCGCCAACCACGCGCATCACGGCTTGTGATGCGCGTGCAGGAATTCGTTCAGGTGCGCCGAGGTTTCGGCGAAGCACGCCTTGACGCCCGGCACGCGCGCCTTGACCTCGGCCGCGGGTGCACTCGGCGCCGAGCGATCGATCTCCGCCGCGAGCGCGGCCAGCCGCGTCGCGCCGACGCCAACCGCGGCGCCTTTGAGCGAATGCATGAGATCGGGAATCGCGGCGACGTCGCCTTGCGCGAGTGCCTCGTCGGTGCGGCGCAGGATCATCTCGACGTCGCTCATGAAGCCGCCGACCAGTTCCGCGAGGAACGACGGATCGCGCGCGATGTCCTCGAGTTGCGCGAGGCGCGCCTGATCGACGAGCGTTCCCGCGGCCGCCTTGGCTGCGGCAGCACGCTCGATCGGAACCACGCGCGCGGACGGTGACCGCTCCGCGACGGGCGGCGACATCGCGCCGCGCCGGCGATTCGACCTGCCTCCCGGCGTCGCCTTGCCGAGCCGGTCGATCTCGCGCACGAGCTGGCCCGCGTCGAACGGCTTGCCGATGAACTCGTCGGCGCCCGCCGCCTTCGCACGTTCGCGCGCCTCCGGCGTCACCGACGCGGAGAGAATGATCGTGGGCATCCGTGTGCCGGCCGGCTCCATCAGGCGCACCGCCTGGATCACTTCGACGCCGGTGCGCTGCGGCA
>DASTIY010000107.1:0-13959 GCA_035717085.1 Casimicrobiaceae bacterium
GTGCAGACCGCGCACGATCCGCAAGGCGCCATCGCGTCGGCGCAGGCGTTCGATCCGGACGTGATCCTGCTCGACATCGGACTGCCCGGCATGACCGGGTACGAGCTCGCGAAGAAGCTCCGCGCCGATCGCATCGTACGGCGCGCGAAGTTGATCGCCATTACCGGTTACGGGCAGCCCGGCGACACCGAGCAGGCGCGCGAGGCGGGATTCGACGGCTACCTCGTCAAGCCCGTCGATCTCGAGCAGTTGCGCGAGCGCATCGACGCGCTCGTCGGCGCGCGCGCGTGACGCGTTTCCTGCCCTCGCGCTTCGACCAGGCGCTGACGCTCGCCGTGCTGGCGATGCTGATCGTCGGCTGCTACCTCGTGCTGCAGCCATTCCTCACTGCGCTCGTGTGGGCGGCGATTCTCTGCACGACGACGTGGCCGCTCTACGTGAAGCTCCACGCGCGGCTGCGCGGTCGCGATGCGCTCGCGGCGCTCGCGATGGTGCTGGTGCTCGCACTCCTCATGCTCGCGCCGTTCGTCGTCGTCGGCGCCACGATCGCCGACAACGCGGAGCGCGTCGTGGCATGGGGCCGCTCGGTGCTCGCGGGCGGCCCGCCCGAAGCGCCGCCGTGGGTCGCGACGCTGCCGTGGATCGGCGCGACGATCGCCGATTACTGGAACGGCATGGCGCACGACACCGCGCAGATGCTCGCGGTGCTTTCGCAATACCTGGAGCCCGTGCGCAAGTTCGCGGTCGCGTCCGGCGCATCGGTCGTCGGTGCGCTGCTGCAGCTCGCGTTGTCGATCTTCATCGCGTGGTTCATGTTCCGCGACGGCTATGCGATCGCGGAGCGGCTGCGCGTCGCGTCGCTGCGCATCGCCGGCGAGCGCGGTACGCACCTCGCCACGGTGGCGACGGCGACCGTGCGCGGCGTCGTGCTGGGCATTCTCGGCACCGCGCTCGTGCAGGGCGTGGTTGCGGCTGTCGGCTTCTGGATCGCAGGAATCGCGGCGGCGCCGCTGCTCGGACTGCTGACGTTCGTGCTGTCGCCGGTGCCGGTCGGACCGCCGCTCGTCTGGGCACCCGCGGGGCTGTGGCTCATCAACTCCGGCGAGACCGCGTGGGGCATCTTCGTGCTGCTGTGGGGCGTGTTCGCGGTGTCGACGATCGACAACGTCATCAAGCCGCTCATCATCAGCCGCGGCGCCGTGCTCCCGTTCCTGCTCGTGCTGCTCGGCGTGCTCGGCGGCGCGATCGCGTTCGGCGCGATCGGCGTGTTCCTGGGACCGGTGCTGCTCGCCGTCGGCTACGCGCTGCTGATCGAATGGGCGGAACTGCGCGCGGAGACGGTCGTCGTCGAGAAGAAGTAGGAGGAAAAATAGGGTCAGACTCGAATTCAGGGCTTTCGTTGGAATTCGCGTGTGACCCTATTTCTTCGGCGCGCGATCGCGCGCGAGATCCGCGCGATACGGCGCGAGCAGGTTCACGAGTTGCGCGAACGCCTTCGGCGTCGCCGCGATCACCTCGCCGCCGTAAAGGTAGTTGCCTTCGCCGCCGAGATCGCCGACGAGGCCGCCCGCCTCGAGCACGAGCAGGCTGCCCGCGGCGACGTCCCATGGATTGAGCCCGATCTCGAAGAAGCCGTCGTAGAACCCGGCCGCGACGTACGCGAGGTCGAGCGCCGCGGCGCCCGGGCGTCGCAGGCCCGCGGTCTGAATGACGACTGCCTTCATCATCGCGAGGTAGGTGTCGAGGTAACTGCCGTCGCGAAACGGAAAGCCGGTGCCGATCAGGCAGTCGCGCAGATGCGCGCGGCGCGACACGCGCATGCGCCGGTCGTTGAGAAATGCGCCGCGCCCGCGCGTCGCCGTGAAGAGGTCGTTGCGGACCGGGTCGTAAATCACGCCCTGCGTGACGATGCCGCGATGCGCGAGTGCGATCGACACGCAGTATTGCGGAAAGCCGTGCAGGAAGTTGGTCGTGCCGTCGAGCGGGTCGATGATCCACACGTGCTCGGCGTCGGGATTGCGTCCGCGCTCGGTGCCTTCCTCGGCGTGGATGGCGTGATCGGGATACGCGCCGAGCAGCGTCTCGACGATCGCCGCCTCGGCCGCGCGGTCGACCTCGCTCACGAAATCCTTCGGTCCCTTGGCCGTCACCGTCAGCAGATCGAGGTCGCGTGCGCCGCGCGTTATGACGTTGCCGGCGCGGCGCGCGGCCTTTACGGCCGTCGTGAGCATCGGGTGCATTCCGCTATTCTACGGAATGCCCGTCGCGCACCTCGATCGCGTCCGCATCGTCCTGGTCGAGACGAGCCTCGCCGCGAACATCGGCGCCGCCGCGCGCGCAATGTTGACGATGGGCCTCACGCGTCTGGTGCTCGTCGCGCCGCGCCACTTTCCGCACGCCGACGCAACGGCGCTGGCGGCCGGCGCGACGCAGGTGCTCGCCGACGCGCACGTGGTCGCCACGCTCGACGACGCGCTCGCAGGCAGCGCGACGGCGATCGCACTCACCGCGCGCCCGCGCCGCTACGCGGGCCGCGTGCTCGCGTTGCGCGATGCCGCGCGCGAGGCAGTGCAGCGCGCAGCCGAGGCCGACGTCGCGCTGGTGTTCGGCACGGAGATGTCGGGCCTCACGAACGCGCAGGTGTTGCGCTGCACGGATGTGGCGACGATCGCTGCCAATCCGCAGTACGCGTCGCTCAACCTCGCGGCCGCCGTGCAACTCGCGTGCTGGGAGCTGCGGATGGCGGCGCAGGGCGGCGACGTCGCGCCGGCACGCCGCTTCGCCGCCGCGACGCACGACGACGTCGAGGCGCTGTACGTGCACGCCGAGCGCACGCTCGCCGCACTGCGGTTCTACGATCCCGCGCGGCCGCGCCGATTGATGACGCGGCTGCGCCGGCTTTTCGCGCGCACTGCACTCGAGCACGAGGAGGTGAACATCCTCCAGGGCATTCTCGCGCGCATCGACGACGCATGTCAGCGGCGTTGAGGCCCGCCGCGGACCGGTGCGCCAACTGCGGCGCGCCTGCGTCGTGGAACTACTGCCCGCAGTGCGGGCAGGAGACGGCGATCGCGATGCCGACCGCATTCGCGTTCCTGCGCGACGCTGCGGGCCGCTACGTTCGCTTCGACGGTCGCATGTGGCGCTCGCTCGCTGCGCTGCTCTTCCGTCCCGGCTTCCTCACCCGCGAGTACCTCGCGGGCCGTCGTCGCCGCTACGTGCGACCCGCGCGCCTCTTCGTCGCGCTGTCGATCCTGCTCTTCGCGCTGATGCGCTTCGAGGCGGGCCCGCTGCACGTCATCGATACCGGCATCGATACGCAAACCGACGCGGAGGGGACGAAGGTCGTCGTCGCTCCCGGCGGCCCGGTCGATCGCGATCTCGGCATCGATCTCGATCTTCGCGGGTGGCGTGGACTCGCGCCGATTCGCACGCGCATCGATGCGTTCAACCGGTTGCCGCGCGACGTCAAGGCCGATCAGGTGATGAACGGACTGTTTCGTTACGCGCCGTACGCGGCGATCGGCCTGCTGCCGTGCTTCGCGCTCCTCGTCGCCGTCGCGTTCGCCGGCGGCGCGCGCCGCTATCCCGAGCGGCCGAGGCGTTACGCCGCGCACCTCGTGTTCGGCGCGCACGTGCACGCGTTCGCATTCATCGTCGTCGCGCTCGCGATCGTCGTGCCCTACGCGCCGCTGCGCTTCGCATTGCAGGCGTGGGCCGTCGTCTACGTGCTCGTCGCGCTGAAGTCGGTCTACGGAGGACACTGGCTCGGCGTCGTCGCGCGCGCCGCGGTCATCGCACTCGCGTACCTCGTCCTCTTCGCGCTGGCGTCCGTCGCTGTCGTTGCGGCGGCCGTGCTGTTTCGGTGAGGAGGCGCCGGTCAACCGGCGCCGCAGACCTTGGCCGCGTCGGCCTTGAACTTCGCGAGCCGCGACTCGTGGCGGAGCTTGCGCTTGTCCATTTCGCGTAACCGCGCGTCATAGCGCTCGCATACCGAGGGCGTGGTGCAGCTCGCGCGGCCCTTGCGGTCGCGCTCGCTCGCGGCCTCGGCTCGCGCCGCCCAGTTCCGCTCCTTCGTCACCTTGCGTTGCGCCTTCTGGCATTGCCGGGAGACGTCGGCGGCGCTGGAAGGCGGCGCGAGGACCGCCAGCGCCAAAAGCGTCGCGACGGCGAGCCATGCGTGGACGCGTTGCTGCATGTCGAGCTCCTTGGGCGCGCCGGGCGCCGGCGCGGGGAGTGTAGCAAAGCGGTCGCGCATCGCCGCGAATAGTCGAGTAAAATGGTCGGGAAATGGGGTGATCGACGATGCTGACGCGCTTGCGTGAAGACATCCGGGTCGTGTTCGAGCGCGACCCTGCCGCTCGCACGACGTGGGAGGTCCTGACCTGCTACCCGGGATTGCACGCGCTCGTCTGGCACCGGTCGGTCGTGCACCCGGCGTGGCGGGCCGGCCTGCGCTGGCTCGCCCGCTGGCTCGCGCACTGGAGCCGCTTCGCGACCGGCATCGAGATCCATCCCGGCGCGCGGATCGGAAGGCGCGTCTTCATCGATCACGGCATGGGGGTGGTCGTCGGCGAGACCGCCGAGATCGGCGACGACTGCACGCTCTACCACGGCGTCACGCTCGGCGGGACGTCGTGGAACAAGGGCAAGCGGCATCCGACGCTCGGCCGCAGCGTCGTGGTGGGCGCGGGCGCCAAGATCCTCGGGCCGATCCACGTCGGCGACGGCGCCAAGGTCGGATCGAACGCGGTCGTCGTTCGGGACGTCCCTGCCGCGGCAACGGCGGTCGGCATCCCGGCCCGCGTCGTGACCGCCGGCGAGCGCGAGCGCAACGAGGCTCAGGCGGCGAAGATCGGGTTCTCGGCGTACGCGATCTCGTCCGACATGGACGATCCGATGGTGCTCGCGATCCATAAGTTGCTCGAGCATTCGGCGGCGACGGAGGAGCGCTTCAATCGCCTGGTCATGCTGCTCACGCGCGAAGGCGTCGACTGCGGGGCGGCGAAGGCCGTCGCGGACGCGTTCGATCCGGTGCAGATCAACCGGATGTTCGAATGATGCGCAGCGCTTGGCTTCGCCGCATTCGACTCAACCTGATCGTTATCGAAACCACGGGATAGCGCATGCGGCTCACCACCAGAGGACGATTTGCCGTCACTGCGATGCTCGACGTCGCACTCCACGGCGACGCCGGCCCGGTGACGCTCGCGGCCGTCGCGACGCGGCAGAACATCTCGCTCGCGTATCTCGAGCAGCTGTTCTGCAAGCTGCGCCGAAGCGGCCTCGTCGAGAGCGTGCGCGGCCCGGGCGGCGGGTATCAACTCGGCCGCGCGGCGGACGCGGTCGCGATCGCCGACATCATCCTCGCGGTCGACGAGCCGATCGATGCGACGCAATGCCGCGGTCGCGAGAACTGCCACGACGATCGGCGCTGCATGACGCACGGGCTGTGGGAAGGGCTCAACGCGCAAATTCTCGCGTACCTGCGCTCGGTGTCGCTCGCCGCGCTCGTGCGCGAGCAGCGCGCAAAGCCCTCCGACGTCGTCGTGCTGCACGATCAACGCGGTGTGTGCCAACCGGCGGCTGCACCGAACGCGCAGACATGAGCCCGGGATGAAGCTTCCGATCTATCTCGATTACTCCGCGACGACGCCGGTCGATCCCCGCGTCGCCGACGCGATGATCCCGTATCTCGTCGAGCGCTTCGGCAACCCGGCGTCGACGTCGCATGCCTATGGACGCATCGCGGAGGCGGCCGTCGAGGAGGCGCGGACCCACGTCGCCGCGCTCGTCGGCTGCGAGGCGAAGGAACTCGTGTTCACGTCGGGTGCAACCGAGTCGATCAACCTCGCGCTGAAGGGCGCTGCGCATTTCCACGCGAAAAAGGGTCGTCATCTCGTCACCGTCAAGACCGAGCACAAGGCGACGCTCGACGCGATGCGCGAGCTCGAGCGCGAAGGCTTCGCCGTCACGTATCTCGACGTCGGCACCGACGGCCTGCTGGATCTCGAGCACCTCGCCGCGGCACTGCGGCCCGACACGACGCTCGTGTCGGTGATGTACGTGAACAACGAGATCGGCGTCGTCCAGGACGTCGCGGAAATCGGCGCGCTGTGCCGCACGCGCGGGATCCTGTTCCACGTCGACAGCGCGCAGGCGACCGGCAAGCTGCCGATCGATCTCGCGACGCTGCCCGTCGACCTCATGTCGTTTTCTGCGCACAAGACGTACGGTCCGAAGGGAATCGGCGCGCTCTACGTGCGGCGCAAGCCGCGCGCACGCATCGAGGCGCAGATGCACGGTGGCGGCCACGAGCGCGGCCTGCGCTCGGGAACGCTGCCCACGCATCAGATCGTCGGCATGGGCGAGGCTTACCGGATCGCCAAGCTCGAGATGGACGCCGACAACGCACGGATCCGCGCACTGCGCGACCGGTTGTGGGCCGGCCTCGCCGATCTCGACGAGGTCGTCGTCAACGGCGATCTCGTGCACCGCATTCCGCACAACCTCAACCTGAGCTTCGGTTACGTCGACGGCGAGAGCCTGCTGCTCGCGCTCACCGACGTCGCGGTGTCGTCGGGCTCCGCATGCACGTCGGCGTCGCTCGAGCCGTCGTACGTCCTGCGCGCGCTCGGCCGCAGCGATCCGCTCGCGCACGCGTCGATCCGCTTCACCGTCGGTCGCTTCACCACCGCCGACGAGGTCGAGCACGCGATCGCGCACGTGCGCGCGGAGGTCGCGCGGCTGCGCGAGCTGTCGCC
This sequence comes from Casimicrobiaceae bacterium, assembly GCA_035717085.1. Taxonomy (GTDB): domain Bacteria; phylum Pseudomonadota; class Gammaproteobacteria; order Burkholderiales; family Casimicrobiaceae; genus VBCG01. The sequence goes on from DASTIY010000107.1 coordinate 6,765, forward strand.
GTTGTGGGAACTGCGTGCCGAAGGCGTCGACGCCGACGACGCGCCGTGGCTCACGCCGCGTTCCACCGTCGAGGAGCTCGCGCATGGACTATAGCGACGTGCTGCTCGAGCATTACCGGCATCCGCGCAACGTCGGCTCGTTTCCGCGGGACGACGCGCGCGTCGGTACGGCGCTCGTCGGCCTGCCCGCCGGCGACGTCGTGAAGCTGCAGATCAGGGTGGGCGCCGACGACGTGATCGAGGATGCGTGCTTTCGCACGCAGGGCAGCGCCGCCGCGATCGCGTCGGCCTCGCTCGCGAGCGAGTGGCTGAAAGGCCGTACGCTCGACGAAGCGCTCGCAATCAGCAACATCGACATCGCCGATGCGCTCGCGCTGCCGCCGGTGCGGATCCACTGCTCGCTGCTTGCCGAGGATGCGATTCGCGCGGCCGTCGCCGATTACCGTGCCAAGCACGCCGGCGAATCATCGAACCAACGACGGGGATCACGCTGACATGAGCATCACACTGACCGAAAGCGCGGCGCGCCACGTCGCCGCCAATCTGCAGAAGCGCGGCAAGGGCGTCGGATTGCGACTGGGCGTCAAGCGCTCGGGCTGCTCGGGATTCGCGTACGACGTCGAATACGCCGACGACGTGCGGGCCGACGACGTCGAATTCGAAAGCCATGGCGTGCGCGTCGTGGTCGGCTTGAAGGACCTGCCGTACGTCGAAGGCACCGAGATCGACTACGCGCGCGAGGGCCTCAACGCGGCGTTCCGCTTCCGCAATCCGAACGTCCGCGATTCCTGCGGCTGCGGCGAGTCGTTCAACGTCTGACCGGGCACGGGCTTGCGGGTCGAAGCCGCGACGCTGACCCCCAAGGCCGCTACGCGAAGAGGTTCAGCACCGCGTCGAGCCCGCAACGGTCGATCGAGTGCGTCGCCTGCGCGCGCACGATGGGCTTCGCGTGAAACGCCACCGAAACGTCGGCCTGGGCGAGCATCGGCAGGTCGTTCGCGCCGTCCCCGATCGCGACCGTCAGCCCGTCGGGTCTCCGATAGCGTGCGGCGAGCTCCGCAACGAGCGTCGCCTTCGCCTGCGGGTCGACGATGTCGCCGGCAATGCGCCCGGTGAGCCGGCCATTCTCGACGTCGAGCACGTTCGCGAGCACGTGATCGATCGCAAGGCGTGCGCGCAGCCGGTCGGTGAAGAACGTGAAGCCGCCCGAGACGAGCAGCGTTTTCGCGCCGAGATCGCGTAACGCGGCGAACAGTCGTTCCGCACCCGGTGAGAGTTTCAGGCGTTCGTCGTAGACCCGCGCGAGCGCATCGATCGGCAGCCCGCGAAGGAGCGACACCCGACGCGTCAGGCTTTCGCGAAAGTCGATCTCGCCGCGCATGGCGGCCGCCGTGATCGCCGCGATCTCGTCACGAATGCCGTGCAACGCGGCGATCTCGTCGATGCACTCGATCGTGATCAGCGTCGAATCCATGTCGAGCGCGACGAGGCGCACGCGCGCGAGCGTTCGCGCGTGCGGCACGAGGGCGAAGTCGTAGGCTGCTGCGGTGCACGCCTCGGCGACGCCGGCGATCGCCTCGGGCTCGTGCAGCCGGTAGGCATCGCACTGCGCCCGGTCGAGCGGCTCGATGCCCTGCGCACCGGTCATCAGCCGCAGGATTTCGAGATCCTCGCGCAGCACGTGCGGTGCCTGGATGACGAGGTCGGCGCCGACCCCGGCCGGCGTCATGATCCGCGGCGGCGATTCGGACTCGCGCGCTTGCCGATGCGGCGTGCGCGATCGCCGCGCGCGAGCGGCTCGGCGAATGACGGCCGGGCGAGCGTCGCGAGGTCTTCGACCTGGGCGGACTCGTCGAGCGTGAAGTCGATCTTCGAGCGGTCGAGATCGACGCGCGCCACCTTCGCGCGAACGCGGCCCGCGAGCTGGAACACACGGCCCGTTCGCTCGCCAATCAGCGCGTGGCGCACGGCGTCGAAGTGGAAGTAATCGCGCGGCAGATCGGTGACGTGGACGAGGCCGTCGATGTCGAGCCCGTCCATCGTGACGAATATGCCGAAGCTCGCCACGCCGCTGATCGTTCCCGCAAACGTCTCGCCGATCCGCTCCTTCATGTAATAGCACTTGAGCCATTGCAGCACGTCGCGCGACGCATCATCGGCGCGCCGCTCGGTCATCGAGCAATGCACGCCGAGCTCGCCCCACGTCGCGCCCTTCGGTACGTACTGTTTTCCGGCGAGCACCGCCTTGATCGCGCGGTGCACGAGCAGGTCGGGATAGCGCCGAATCGGCGACGTGAAATGCGCGTACGCCTCGTACGCGAGCCCGAAATGCCCGACGTTGTCCGGGCCGTATTCGGCACGCGACAGCGACCGCAGCAGCACCGTCTGCAGCAGGTCGAAATCGGGTCGGTCGCGGATGCGATCGATCAGCGCCGCATAATCCATCGCCGTCGGCGCGTCGCCGCCGGTCAGCGTGAGCGCCGAGCTCGCGAGGAACTCACGAAGCGACGCGAGCTTCTCCGGCGGCGGGCCTTCGTGCACGCGATAGAGCGCAGGCTGCTCGTGCAGGGCGAGATATTGCGCAGCGCAGACGTTCGCCGCGAGCATGCATTCCTCGATCAACCGATGCGCGTCGTTGCGCGGGGCGGGCACGATGTCGGCGATCTTCCCCTGCGGATCGAAGGAAAGCGAGAGCTCGGCCGTGTCGAAGTCGATCGCCCCACGCCGCTCGCGTGCGGCGAACAGCACCTTGTAGAGCGTGTGCAGTTGCGCGAGATGCGGCAGCAGCGGCGCCCCCGGCGTGCCCTTCGCGCGCGCCGGTTCGCGCAACCACGCGTACACCTGCGTGTACGTGAGCCGCGCGCGCGAATGCATGACCGCCGGGTAAAACGCATAGGAGCGGATCGTGCCGCGCGCGTCGATGCGCATATCGCACGCCATGCAAAGGCGATCGACGTCGGGACGCAGCGAGCAAAGCTCGTTCGACAGCGCCTCGGGCAGCATCGGGATCACGCGTCGCGGAAAGTACACGGAGGTGCCGCGCTCGCGCGCGTCGTGATCGAGCGCGTCGCCATCGCGCACGTAATGCGCGACGTCCGCGATCGCGACGACCAGCCGGAAGCCACGTCCGTCGGGCTCGCAGTAGACGGCGTCGTCGAAGTCCTTCGCAGTCTCGCCGTCGATGGTCACGAGCGCGAGTTCGGTGAGGTCGGTGCGTCCCGTGCGATCGGCCGGTCGCACCTCGGAGGGCAGGCGCTGCGCCTGCCGCTTCGCCGCGGCGCTCCATTCGAACGGCAGGTCGTGCTTGCGCAGCGCGATCTCGATCTCGATCCCCGCGTCGGTCGGGCTGCCGAGCACTTCCTTGACGCGCGCAACCGCCTCGCCGTGCTCCGACGGCTGCTCGATGATCTCGACGACGACGACCTGTCCGGGTTGCGCGTTCATGCGCCCGTCGGGCGCGAGCAGCAGATCCTGGTTGATGCGCCGGTTCTCGGCCTCGACGAACCACAGCCCGCGCTCCTCGTGCACGCGGCCGACGACGTCGCGGTTCGCGCGCTCGAGCACGTCGACGATCGCAGCCTCCGGACGGCCGCGCCGGTCGAACCCGATCCGCTTCGCGGTGACGCGATCGCCGTGCAGCACCTTGTGCATCTCGCGTGGCGACAGGAAGAGGTCATCGCCGCCATCGTCGGGGACGACGAAGCCGTAGCCGTCGGGATGGCCCTGCACGGTGCCGCGAACGAGGTCGAGCTTGGCGACGATGCAGAGCTCGCCCTTGCGATTGACGAGGATCTCGCCGTCGCGCTCGAGCGTGTCGACGCACTGATCGAACAGGTGCTGCTGCTTGCGCCCGATGGCGAGCCGCGCGGCGACTTCGGCGGGAGCGAGCGGAACGCCGGCGTCGGTCAGCTCACGCAGGATCGACTCGCACGTCGGCTTCGGCTGGTCATCGCGATCCTGCCGGCGTGCCGGCCCGGCGTCGTTCGAGGGACGGCTTGCGGCACGGCGACGAAGCGGAATCGTTTTTGACAAGGATCGCTGCGAAATTTAAAATCGAGGGTTCGTCGCGCGTGCCCAGATGGCGGAATTGGTAGACGCACCAGGTTCAGGTCCTGGCGGTGGCAACACTGTGGAGGTTCGAGTCCTCTTCTGGGCACCACCCCTTTGTCGACGATCATAGCGTGCGATCGTTCCGCGCGCCGCCATCGGTCCACGCGATCCCCGCGGCGACGGGGGAAGAGCCGAGGGCCACGGTGCGTGGCCGTCCTCGCGTCGGCTGTCGGCGCTTCAGCGCATCACGAGGTGCAACCGGCTGGAGCCGGACCGACGCGCGTCAATGCGATCGTGCCCGATCGTCCGACGCTCGTGCCGCCGTCGAACGCGAACTGGAGTCGCGCGGACGTGCAACTGGTGAACGTGACCGTCGCAGTACCCACCGCGTTCGTCTTCTGCCCGCCCGGCGTCGGCTGATCGAACACGCCGCCGATCGTTTCACCGAGCGTCAACTCGATCGTTCGCGTGCCGGGTGCGAAGGCGCCCTGTCCGGTGTACCAGCGCTGGCCCGAGGCGCCTGCCGACTGTCCCGCCGGCGAGTACGTGTACCAGGCGAAGAACACCACCGGCACGAACGGGTTGACCTCGAACACGAATCCCTGTCCCGACGTCGCCGGATCGTACCAGTTGCCGGAGAAGGTGAAGTCCGCATTGTTCGCGAGCGCGGGCTCCGCCGCGCACGTGACGTTCGGTGTGATGCGCGTGATCGGAAACATGCCGCTGCGGCCGCTGCCGTCCGTGAACGTGTACGCGAGCGAGCCGCTCGTGCAACTGGTGAACGTCAGTGTTCCGGTGCCGACGACCGTCGATGCGGTCGCCGGCGGCGCATCGAAATTGCCGCCGATGTTCTGGCCGATCGTGATCGGCATCGACGCCGCACCGCGAACGGCGTTGCCGCTGAAGATGTACCAGCGCTGACGGTCAGCGCCCCCGGGTGTGCCCGCGTCGAAGGTGAACCAGGCGCCGGAGACTAAACCGGTGCCCGCCGTGACGAGGTCCGGATACACCTCCACCTCGATGCCTTGCCCGCTCTCGGGCGCGTCGTACCACGATCCGGTCAAACCCTGCTGGTCGAGGTCGGGCGCGCTTTTCGTCGACGTTGCGATATAGGCGGCGACATCGGCCAGGTCGATTCCATTCTGGCCGAGCGTCGTCAGCAAGGGCTGCATCAGGCCTTCGTGGAGCGCACCGAGCAGGCCTGCCGGCGTCGAACCGACCGTGACGACGTTCGCAAGCGGCGTTTGGGCGTGGCAATCGGTGCAGTGGTACGTCTTGAGCCACAGCGCCTTGCCGCGGACCGGATCTCCCGCGTCGGCGGCTGACGCCGACAGGGTGAGCAGTGCGAACACGGCGGAGCGTACGACGATGTCAATCCGCAGCATCGGCGCCTCCAAGGGTTCGGCACGAGGAAGGTCCCGCATGCCGGCGGCTAATACTAAGCTTTCGTGCGGCGTTGCGCACGGCCGACGAGCTGCGAACGGCGGCAGGTGTCGCCGCGTGCTTCGAGGTCAGCTTCCCGCCGACGCGGATGCGTCCAGCCGTTCCGCGAGCCGGCTCGGGTCGAGATCGTCGTAGACCTCGAACGGCTGGCGGATCCACGGGCTGTCGGCGAGGTGCTCGACGTAGAAGTCGGGCTTGAACACCGAGCACGCCTTCCACCACAGCACGGCCGTTCGCAACGCGGTGATGTGCGGGAAGCGCCGCGGAAGCTCGTCGTGGACTGCCGCGAGCGTATGTCCCGAATCCACCATGTCGTCGACGAGCAGCACGCGATCGCCGAGCCGTGGCGCGGTCATCGTCATGTGCTCGGCGATCACCAGCTCGCCGCGGATTTTGCCGCCTTCGGCCGTGTACGAGTGCGTCGACAGGATCGCGAGCGGCCGGTCGAAGATCCGCGACAGCACGTCGCCGACGCGCAGGCCTCCGCGCGCGATGCAGATGATCTGGTTGAAGCGAAAGCCGGACTGATGGACTTCGAGCGCTAGTTTTTCGACGAGCGTGTTGTAGCGCGCCCAGTCGATGTCGAGGACCATCAGCTCGCCCTCCGCGCTTCGCGCAGTCCGGGCGCGCTCATGGCGCGAACGGGTGGCGCACGAGGATCGTCTCATCGCGATCGGCGCCCGTCGACACCATCGCGATCGGCACGCCGGTCAGCTGCTCGATGCGCGAAAGGTACGCGCGTGCGGCGTCGGGCAGCGCGGAGAACGATTTTGCGCCGAGCGTGTTTTCCTGCCACCCCGATAGCGTCTCGTAGACCGGCGTGCAACGCGCGACGGCATCGGCCCCGCTCGGCATGAGGTCGACGCGCTCGCCGTCGACGTCGTAATGCGTGCAAATGCGGATGTCGCGCAAGCCGTCGAGCACGTCGAGCTTGGTGATGCACTGGCCGTGCACGCCGTTCAGCTGGAACGAGCGGCGCAGCGCGGGTACGTCGAGCCAGCCGCAGCGCCGCGGACGTCCGGTGACCGAGCCGAACTCGTTGCCGCGCTTGGCGAGCCGTGCGCCGACGTCGTCGGTGAGCTCGGTGGGGAAGGGACCGGTGCCGACGCGCGTCGTGTATGCCTTCACGATGCCGAGCACGTAGTCGATCATGTCCGGTCCGATGCCGGCGCCTGGACCGACGGCGCCCGCGACGCAGTTCGAGCTCGTCACGTACGGGTACGTGCCGTGGTCGACGTCGAGCAGCGCGCCCTGCGCGCCTTCGAACAGCAGCGACTCGCCGCGTTCGCGCGCGCGCTGGATCGCCGCGGCGACGTCGCCGACCATCGGTGCGATGGCCTCGCCTTGCGCGAGCACTTCGTCGCGCGTCTTCGCGAAGTCGACGGGCGCTGCGTCGTAGTAATGCACGAGCATGAAGTTGTGCAGCTCGAGCAGCCGCTCGAGCTTCTCCGCGAAGCGCGCAGGCTCCAGCAGGTCCTGCACGCGAAGCGCGCGACGTGCCACCTTGTCCTCGTAGGCGGGGCCGATGCCGCGTCCCGTCGTGCCGATCTTCAGCGCGTCGCCGAGCGCCGCTTCGCGCGCCTGGTCGAGCGCGACGTGGATCGGCAGCACGAGCGGGCACGCGGGCGAGATCGTGAGGCGCGAGCGCACGTCCACGCCGGCGGCCTCGAGTTCGCCGATTTCCTGCATCAGCGCCGACGGC